>SKNT01000210.1 GCA_007120385.1 Balneolales bacterium | reverse complement strand
GCGCGTCCACTCGGCCATGTAGTCCTTGTGCGGATAGGGGTGCGTATCCATGCGGATGCCGTCGATCCCGGCGTACTCGATCCACCAGATGGTGTTCTGGATCAGGTAGGTGGCCAGCAGCTCGTTGCGCTGGTTCAGGTCGGGCATCTCATCCACAAACCAGCCCTTCACCGTAGTCTCGTAATCCTTGCGGGATGCGTAAGGATCCATGATGGTATTTGTGCGGAACGAGGTGTTGCCGTACTTCTCCTGGTCGTGGACCCAGTCGCTGGCTGGCAGATCCTTCATCCACCAGTGGTGCGTGCCGATGTGGTTGTGGATCATGTCCATGATCACCTTCATGCCCATATCGTGCGACCGGTCGACCAGTTCCACGAATTTCTCGTTGGTGCCGAAACGGCGGTCCACCCGGTACTTGTCGGTTGCGGCATAACCGTGATAGAAGCCGATATTCTGGCTGTAGTCGTACGGCATGTCGTTTTCCAGGATGGGATTGAGCCATATGGCGGTCATGCCCAGGTCGTAGATATACTCCAGGTTGTTGATGATGCCCTGGATGTCGCCGCCGTGACGTGCAAAGGGCTCGTCGCGGTCCACGCCCTCGAACATCCCCTCGATTTCACTGATAGACGGATCCCCGTTGGCAAACCGGTCGGGCATGATCAGGTAGATCACATCCGAGGGATCGAATCCCTGGTGGCGGTTGGTGTTGTCACGGCGCTCCAGAAGCTCGTATTCATAAGTGAAGGTGCGGTTTTCGCGCCGGAATGTGATGCCCACCTTGCCGGGCTCGGCCTCCTCTCCGATATGCAGGTCCAGGAACAGGTAGTTGGGATTCTCCACGGCTATGATGCGCTCGAGTCTGACATCGGCGTAATTGACCGACGGACGGGCAAGGGCAATATCCTCCCCGTAAACCATCAGCTGCACCTGCTGGTTCTTCATGCCGGTCCACCAGAACGGCGGCTCTACACGCTCGGGCTGAACGGCATGCACGCCCGCCAGCGGAAACAGGATCACGGCGACAAAAAATGCTGCAAATATTCTTCTGGACATGGTTTTTCCTTTATTTCAGTAATGTGGAAATCTCGGTTTCGTCAAAATGTAAGCCCTTACAAAATAGGATAACCTGTACTTATTTGAAAATAAATCCGGAAACAACGTTGTTGACGCTTTGTGCGTTACAGGATATTATGGGAATTTCTCCCGATACCGATAAACGGAACCGATACTTGCTGAAAATTTCAGTTGCAATGCCACCTCGCTCTCTGTTATCTGCCATCCTGGTCCTGCTGATCACCGCCGGTGCAGCCGCCGGTGACCCGCCGCGTAACAACATACCCGACGAGGACAAGATCCGGATCGCCCGCATCCAGTACCGGGGCGGCGGCGACTGGTACAACGACCCTTCATCGCTGACCAACCTCATCGAATTCGCCTCCCGGCATATCCCGGTTTCCATCCAGCGGACCTATGATGACGTGGCCATCGGCAGCCGCGACCTGCACCTGTACCCATTTGTGTTCATGACCGGGCACGGCAATATCGACGTCAATGCCACCGAGGCGGCCAACATGCGCGAGTACCTGGACAATGGCGGCTTCCTGTACATTGACGACGATTACGGTTTCGACCCCTATGTGCGACCGGTCATTGAAAAAATCTTTCCCGGTGAGGACCTCATCGAAATGCCGCCCACTCACCCCATCTACTCCATGGTGTTTGACTTCCCGGACGGCCTCCCCAAAATCCACGAACACGACGGTAAACCGCCCCAGGGATTCGGCATATTCCGCAACGGCCGGCTGGTGCTCTACTACACCCATGAAACCAATCTTGCCGACGGATGGGCTTTTGATGTGCACGATAATCCGGAGCATATTGTCGAAAAGTCCCTGCGCATGGGCGTGAACCTTCTCGTGTACGCCCTGACCAGCCCGGATTGATCGTGTTGCCTCTTTAAAATCAGCACTTTTTTGCGGATATTAATAGCTTGTATAAAACAGCATTCCATGAAGTCATGAAAAACGACACTCCCGTGAATCTCATCATCCCTATCGCCTCGGATCATGCCGGTTTTGAAGCCAAAGAACTGGTCAAACAAATCCTGAAAGAACAGGACATCACCACCATTGACTACGGAACCAATTCCGATGATTCCGTGGATTATCCCGATTTTGCAAAGCTCGTGGCGCAGGCCGTAAACAACGGCGATCACGAAATGGGTATCCTGATCTGCGGAAGCGGTCAGGGAATGTGCATGACCGCCAACAAATTCCCGAAAGTGCGCGCCGCGCTGGTCTGGAATGAAGAACTGGCCAAACTCTCCAGGCAGCACAACAAGGCCAACGTCCTCTGCCTCCCCGGCCGGTTCCTTGGCAAGGATGAGCTGCGCACCATTGTGACCTCATGGCTGCAAACAGGTTTTGAAGGAGGCCGCCATCAGAAGCGCATCGACAAGATCATATTCAAAAAGTGACCCAACAACCACAAACGCAACCCCGATGAAACGCCTGAAAGATCACGATCCCGAAGTTTACAGCCTCATTGAGAAGGAGACCGAACGCCAGAACAACGGCATGGAGTTGATAGCATCGGAGAATTTTGTCAGCAAAGCGGTCATGGAGGCCATGGGTTCGTCGCTGACCAACAAGTACGCAGAGGGGCTTCCTGGCAAGCGCTACTACGGCGGTTGCAAGTACGTGGATATTGTGGAGGACCTGGCGCGTGACCGGGCAAAAATCCTCTACAACGCCGATTGGGTTAACGTGCAGCCGCACTCCGGTGCCACCGCCAACGCCGCCGTCTACCTGACCTTCCTCAAACCCGGCGAGACCCTGCTTGGCCTCGACCTCTCACACGGCGGACACCTGACGCACGGTTCTCCGGTCAACTTCTCCGGCATCACCTACAACGCCCAGTTCTACGGCGTCAGCAAGGAAACCGGCCGGCTGGACATGAATATCATCCGCGACAAGGCCAAAAAAATCAAACCGAAAATGATCTCCATCGGCGCCTCGGCCTACCCGCGCGACTTCGACTACGAGGCCTTCCGCAACATCGCCGACGAAGTTGGCGCGTTTTTGTGGATGGATATGGCCCACACAGCCGGTCCCATTGCCACCAAACTATTGAACAACCCGCTCCCCTACGCACACGTCGTATCCACAACCACCCATAAAACCTTGCGCGGTCCCCGCGGCGGAATGCTGCTGATCGGTCGGGATGCTGAGAACACCCTCGGCAAGGTGGCTCCCAAGTCGGGACGCGTGAAAATGTGGAGCGAACTGCTGGATTCGGCCGTTTTTCCGGGCACGCAGGGGGGACCGCTCATGCATGTCATCGCCGCCAAGGCCGTCGCCCTCGGCGAAGCCCTCCAGAAAGACTTCACCACCTACCAGGAGCAGGTGCTCAAAAACAGCAAAACTATGGCCGCCAGGTTCATGGAGCTCGGCTACGACCTGGTCAGCGGCGGCACCGACAATCACCTGATGCTGGTGGACCTGCGCAACAAGGGCATCACAGGCAAGGAAGCCGAAGATGCCCTGGGCCGCGCCGACCTCACCGTGAACAAAAACATGGTGCCTTTCGACACCCAGAGCCCGTTTGTGACCTCGGGCATCCGCGTGGGCACCCCGGCCATGACCACGCGCGGCATGGGTCCGGAGGAGTTCACCCGCATCGCCGAACTGATGGATATGGTCATGACCAGCCACACAAGCGAGGACGTCATCCAGAAAGTCCGCAGTGAAGTGCATGGCATGTGCGAACGCTTCCCTCTGTATGATTTTGTCACGGCCTAACTGATCCTGCTGCAACATGGCAACAACAGAAGTAACGGAACGCAGGGTGATGGGAGAAACGCCGCCTCGGGCAGCATCTCCCGGCATACCGGCTGAAATGTCTTTTCTGGACCACCTGGAAGAATTGCGCTGGCGCATCCTCAAGGGACTGCTTGGCATCGGCCTCGGGGTGATCGTGGCATTCATCTTCTCCAGCTTCATCATGGAGGAAATCCTGCTGGGACCCGCCAAGGCCGATTTCTTCATGTACAAGCTGGTCGGCATCAACGCCACGGACCTTGACCTGCAGAACCGCCGCCTGCCCGGACAGTTTTTCACCTACTGGGGCACCCTGCTGGTGGTCGGGTTCATCATCGGCATCCCCATGCTGATCTACCAGCTCTGGGCGTTCATCCTCCCGGCCCTGGAGGAGAAGGAACGCAAGGGAACCCGTTTCATCGTCTTCAACATCACCGCTCTTTTCATCATCGGCGTATCCTTCGGTTACCTGATCCTCACCCCGTTTGCTGTCCAGTTCTTCAGCAACTTCCAGATATCCGAGGCGGTTCGCAACGACATCGACATCAACGCCTACTTCTCGGCCCTGACAATGTGGAGCCTGTCTAGCGGACTGGTTTTCCAGCTTCCCATGATCAGTTACATCCTCTCAAAAATAGGCCTGCTAACACCCGAACTGATGATCAAACACCGCAAGTGGGCGATCATCATCTGCTTTTTGATGGCGGCTTTCCTGACCCCGCCCGACCCCATCTCGCAGATCATCATTGCATTCCCGCTGATCCTGCTCTATCAGCTCGGCATTTACATCAGCCGGGTGGTCAACCGCCGGCGCGATCGCGAGATCTTCGGTCCCGAGGGTCGGCCGCAATAACACCCATCTCCTATGTCCAAGGAACACAACCGAACCCGAAAACCGGATCAGAAATCCGGCACCGGAGGAGCCGGACCGCATTCCAGCCAGGCATCCGATGCCCCGGATGGCCGCAAACCGAACCGCCTGATCCATGAATCTTCGCCGTATCTGCAGCAGCACGCCCGGAATCCCGTCGACTGGTACCCCTGGGGTGAGGAGGCGCTGGAACGCGCCCGGCAGGAAAACCGGCTGATCTTCCTGAGCATCGGCTACTCCAGCTGCCACTGGTGTCATGTCATGGAGCGCGAATCATTTGAGGACGGGCAAACGGCCCGCCTCCTCAACAAACACTTCGTGAATATCAAGGTAGACCGCGAGGAACGGCCGGACGTGGACGCCATCTACATGGAAGCCCTCCAGATGATGACCGGTCAGGGTGGATGGCCGCTCAGCATCTGGCTCACACCCGACCAGGTTCCCGTCTTCGCCGGTACCTATTTCCCGCCCGGCGACATGCACGGACGTCCGGGTTTCTCTTCCGTGGTAACCCGGCTGGCTCAGGTCTGGGAGGAACAGCCGGAAAGGGTGCGCCAGCAGGCGCAGGAGATGCACAAAGCGCTGGCCGCCGACATCTACGACCACCTGGAACCCGCCCAAATCAGGGAGGAACACCTGCAGCGTGCCTTTCAGGGATATGCCCGCTCTTTTGACGAGGTGGACGGCGGCTTTTCAGCAGCGCCCAAGTTCCCCACGGCCATGGGCATCGGTTTCCTGCTGCGCTATGGCCACCAGCCCGGCGAAAGCAAAGCGCACCATATGGCCCTTTTCAGCCTGGAAAAAATGATCTCCGGCGGCATCTACGACCAGGTCGGCGGCGGATTCCACCGCTACAGCACCGACAGCCGGTGGCTGGTGCCGCACTTTGAAAAAATGCTCTACGACAACGCTTTGCTGCTAATAGTCCTGGCCGAAGCGGCACAGATGACCGGCCACGACCTGTACCGGCGAACCGTCGACGAGACCATCACCTTCCTGAACCGGGAAATGCGCCATCCGGAGGGCGCTTACTATTCGGCCCTGGATGCCGACACAGAAGGCGAGGAGGGCAAATTCTACACCTTCACCCGCGAGGAGCTTGAAAACGTACTGGAAGGTGATCTTCTCGCACTGGCATGCGAACACTACGGTGTGCAGCCCGGCGGCAACTGGGAAGGCGTCTCGGTGCTCCACCGCGCCGTGCCTCTTGCAGATATCGCACAGCGCGACAACTCCGACCCGGATGCACTGCAGCAAAAACTGGATTCCGCCAGAAATCAGCTGCTATCATACCGCAACAGGCGCGAACGCCCGGGCCTCGATGACAAGATCATAACCTCGTGGAACGCACTGCTGCTAATCGCCCTGTGCCGCTGCAGTCGGCTGCTGGACCGTGACCCGGAAGACGCCCTGCGCCTCGGCGCTTTCCTGGCCGAAAAGGCGCTGCAAAACGGTACCCTCTACCGTATCATCGATCGCAACGGAAAAGCAAAACAGCCCGGGTTCCTGGACGACTACGCCCTCCTGGCCGACGCCTTCTCACACCTGTTTGAACTCACCGGCGAGATGAAGTGGCTGTCCCGCTCCGAGTCGCTGATCCGCGACATGCTCAGCCGCTTTCACGATGAGAAAAAATCGGCATTCCACTATCATCCCTCCGACGGAGAGCAGCTTATTGCCCAGACCAGGGACCTCTTCGACAATGCCCAGCCCGGCGGCAGCACGGCAGCCATTACGGCTCTGTACCGGGTCGGACAACTGGCCGGGGCGCCGGAATGGACCCGGATGGCCGTCGCCGCCATGGAACCCCTGGCCGAAACCGCCGCAACACATCCCAATGCCTTCGGCTATCTGCTCCAGACCATGCACCGGTTCCTGCATCCCGGCAGGGAAATCGTGATCGTCCCCGGCACAAAATCAGATGACCCCACATCCCGCCGGATGCTGGCCGTCTGGAGGGAGCGCTACGATCCCAACTCCCTGGTGATCACACTGCCCGCCGGCACTGACCCGGCATCCTCCGGATATCCGGAACCGTACGCGGATAAAACCGCGCGGGACAACAGAACCACCGCCTGGATCTGCGAATCCTTCCGCTGCCGCGCTCCGGTACGCACACCCGACGACTTCCGCAGCGAACTTGGCGCCTGACGACCTCCATACCTCAGAAATTTCACACCTGACCGTGTTTTCCATGCAACTTGACGGGCCCGGCTTCGTTATTTCATTTTGACATAATTTCGTACCTTGTCCGGTCTGCTATACCAACCAATAACCCATTTCCACAAATGACTCAGCGTTTTTCCCGTAATACATGGCTGCTCATCCCGCTTGGGCTGATGCTGGCCGTCTTATCCACATCCTGCGATGACAACTCATTCGGCACCATCCGGTACGATGATATCGGCCCGTTTGACACTACCGGAGCGGAAAGGGTGGTAGCCCCGAATGGCCTGATCATCTACATCCACCAGGAGGGGCACGGCGATGTGGTCGCGGAAAATCATGCGGTCAGGCTGCGCTATACCGGCCGCACCACTGACGGTGATATATTCGACAGCTCCTACCGCAACGAGGTGGACACCCCAACCGTCCTCAACCTTCGCAATATGATCCCCGGCTTCATGCAGGGCCTGGCCGGCTTCAACATGGAAGTGGACGGGCAGATCGTCCGCATGAACGCCGCCCGCGAAGGAAGCATGCGTACTCTGGTCATCCCCCCTTCACTGGCATACGGAAACAGCAGCGGCCATCAGCTCCGCGAGGAAACGCTTGTGTTCGACATCGACCTGGTTTCGATCTCAAGCGAAAACTGACACCCGAAGTTCACACCATGAGCCGGGGCACCTTCGTATGGATGCCGCAGCAGATTTCGTACGGAATCGTGCCAATGGCCTCTGCCCAGTTGCCCGCATGGTTCCGGTCCCCGCCCATGACAAGCACTTCGGTGCCGGCAGCATACCGGTCCCCGTCCAGCCACACCATGATGTAATCCATCGTGACACGTCCGACCTGCGGATACCACCTGTCCTCAATGCGCACTGGCATTTTCCCCGACAACGCCCGCCGGTACCCGTCGGCATAACCGGCCGGGATCACCGCATAATACCCGTCCTCCGGTGCCTGCCACGTGGCACCATAGCTGAGTGAATCCCCCTTGTGGATGTACTTGCACTGGGCCACCCACGACCTCCACTTCATGGCGGGCCTCAGCTGATCCGACGGCTCAGGTGTCGGATCATACCCGTAGAGTGCTATCCCGTGGCGCACCATGTCAAGATGAGTATCCGGATGATCCAGCGACGCCGCCGAATTGGCCGCATGCAGCGGATACTGCCCTCCGAACACATCCCGTATCTGCGTCAGGACGCTCTTCTGCAGTTGCATGTAGGCGCTATCCCCCTCATCGGCCGAGGCAAAGTGTGTCATGATCCCCCTGCAGCTGATCCGGCCGGCGGATGCGATGCGCTTGCGCACGCGCTCCAGATCGTCCGGACGTATCCCGAGCCGTCCCATCCCCGAGTCGATTTCCACATGGTAGGCCGTCCCCTGCTCAAGCAGATCGAAATGCTCATCGGAACTTACCACCGCTTCAAGTTCGTAATCGGGATAGGCCCTGGCCGTCTGCGGCACCGGAACACCGAACACCAGGATCGGTTGCGTTATGCCCGCCTTCCGCAAGGCAACGGCCTCGGTCACATTGGCAACGGCAAACATGTCGTACAGATCGCCAACCGTCCGGGCAACCTCCACGGCGCCGTGTCCATAGGCATCGGCCTTGATCACGGCAACAGACCGCGTGCCGCTTTTCAGGTTCCGGTGAAGATAACGGGCATTGTTTTGAAGCACTTCCCTGCTGATTTCAATGTGGGAATGATAAAAGGGATAATCGGCCATGTTCGTTTTCGGTGATGGATTCTTCGGTAATGGATTCCGTAGGAAAATTGGTTTGCGATATCAATAGCGATTGCGATACATATAATTTTTGCGATATCAATAATGGTTGAGAAGATGCCGTATCAGAAGGCAGCCATGCTTCATGACTCCCGGGTTATCTGCGGCCGGGATGGAAACACCGGCCGCTTCTGCTGAAGAAGCCAGAAACGTATCTCGTGGGCGTCGCTCATCCCCAGCATCACCCCGTCCTGCAGCACCGGCAGGAATTCCGCTTTGAGCATCAAACCCTGCCGGAAGGTTGAAGCGTCGGCCACATCCACAAAGAATCCCTTTTCCACCGGACGGTAGAGATGGGATATGTTTTCATCTTCCTCCGGCACAGATGGCAGCTCCCTGCCCATGATCACCGACCGGAGTTCCCCCTGCTCGGTCACCGGTATCACCGCATTTCGCAAATACCTGGGGTCCATACGGTTAATCTGCCGGATGATAGACACCGGCGACTTGTCCTCGCTGATCCGGAAAATCAAATCCTCAAATTTTGGACGGTAAATAAGCTCATCACGACCGGTGTAGGCGGTGTACCAGAGGTAGGCGGAAAGAAGCGCCGCCCAGAAGGCGGTGGACAGCCCTTCTACAACGAGCAGCACAACCGCTATAACCATGATGAGCAGGATGAAGGCGACACTGATGTAAAAAGTGAGGATGGAGGCCTTGTAGAAATATTTCCGGATGTGCCAGATGACGGCCCGGAGTGTGCGTCCGCCGTCCAGCGGAAAAATGGGCAGCAGGTTGAATCCGCACAGCAGCAGGTTCATGTAGAATACGAACTGCATCACCAGGAAGGCCTCTGAGCTGGTCGGACGTATGTACTCGGCGGCGGCCCATGCCAGGCCGGCAAAGAGCAGGGAAGCCAAAGGTCCGGCCAGTGCAATGATCAGTTCCTCGACCGGACGGACGGGACGCTGTTTGAGTTCGGCCATTCCACCGAAAAGGTACAGGTGAATCCGTTCCAGCGGCAGTTTCAGCCACCGTGCAGCCAGGGCATGCCCAAACTCGTGAAATAAGATGGATAACGTCAGAAATACCGAGGACGACACCCCCATCGCCCAGTAGATCCAGGTGTACTGGGTGAACATGATTTGCGGAAAATAGCGTTCACTAAGCACCCAGGCCATGAATATGATCACCAGCGGCAGCAGCGGATCAATGGTGATGCGCATCCCGCTGATGCTGACTCCGAATCTCGATAACCCTGTGTATTCCTGACTGTGCACGAAAAAATCAACTCATTTTCTGGAAAACCAACGTTTTTCCTTCCTGATATCTTTGATCACCACCCCGGCGGCATTGTATCCGGCAGCGGCGAAAACCCCGCCTCCCGGATGGCACGAGGCACTGGCAAGATACAGATTCCTGACAGGTGTTTTGTACTGGCTCAACTCGGGGGTGGGACGGAACATGAACATCTGGTCGATGGTCATCTCCACGTGCATCACATTGCCATTGAGCATTCCGTGCTTCTCCTCTATATCAACCGGCGTCTGGATATACCAGTCGATGCGCTTGTCTTTCATGTTGGGGGCGTATTCCGTGGCTACATCGTAGATCTTCTGCGCCTCCCGCTCGCGGATATCCTCCCAGCGGACACCCCCGGCCAGCTTGTAGGGGTGCCACTGCGCCCACAGATACAGCAGGTGTTTGCCTGCAGGCGCAAGGGATGGATCGATTTTTGTAAAGGTCATGGCCAGGACCGACGGTTTTTCCGGCGGCCTGCCGGCGATATAGTCACCGATGGAAGCATTCATGTATTCGCGGGACGGCACAAGCAGCTGCAGGCCGTTGTGGATATGCGGATCATCCGGGCACGCCTCATAGCGCGGCAGCTCTTCCACCGCACACCGGATCACCATGCCGAAGCCGTTGCCCGTATTGATGTCACCCACGCGCTTGTAAAGCGACGGCGAGAGGTGCTCCGGCCCCACCAGCTTCAGCATCGTGGTTTTCACGTGGGCATTGGATATCACCCGGCGTGCAGGCATCTCGCGTCCGGATGCCAGCCGCACCCCATCAGCACGAGCGGCATCACCCGTACCGCTGATCATGATTTTCCCGACAGGGTCACCACTGATCACCTCGCCGCCATGGGCCTGGAGCATGCGGATCATCGCCCGGGTCAGCATTCCGCTTCCGCCTTTGGGACGCTTGCCTCCGCTTTCGTGCAGCATGGCCTGCCATCCGACAAAATCGGCCGAGGCGGACTGGTCGGGAGGCGGACCGGATTGCGCCGCAAACCAGAGCAGTGCCGTCTTCACCGATTCGTTTTCGAAAAACTCCTCCACCACCTGACCGTAGCTGCTGATGATGCGCCGGATGCCGTCGGCCTGCTCGCCTTTCTTGAACATGGCCCCTCTGCGCCACTGTCCGCCCGACATGGCCCGGAACAGCTTGAACGGAGCCGGTGGCACCAGGAACGCCTGCAGCACTCCCCGGTTCACCCGCTTCCAGTAGTCAATGAAATCACGGTAAGCCGCCGCATCTTTTGGCGACACCTTTGCAATGGATTCCATGGTCTGCTCCACCGACCGGTGAAAATGGATCACGCCGCCTCCCGGCACCGGATACGACATGAACGGGTCCATTTCAATGTATTCCAGGCCGTATTTCTCCAGTTCCAGATCCCGGATTACCGGCGTCTGGTGGATCATGAAATGGGCGGAGGAGCCGACATCGATGTGGTAGCCGCCGGGCTCCGACGGCGAGCGAAACATCGTCTCGGTGCAGACCGCACCGCCGAGCGTTTCACGCCGCTCTATCACACACACTTTCTGACCGGCCCTTGCAAGATAACATGCGGCTGTGAGTCCGTTATGGCCCGATCCAATTACAATGACATCATGCATTGATCCCTGCTCCTTTTGTAAATGCGGCTTTTTCTACGTTCACACCGGGAAAACGAAACATTTCATAAATAAATTCGTACAGCAACCATATTGCTGCATATCCATTTCACTGGTTGAATGATAAACACATTTTATGAGTTTTGTTTGATTCAAAAATTGTAATTTAACGCTTTCGATAATCCACCTATTCTCTCTTACCATGGGCTTTCTGAAATCCTTTCTGGCATCGCTTCTCGCGATTTTTGTCTCCTTTTTTCTGCTGTTTCTATTTGTTCTGATCCTTATTGTCTCCTCCTCCCGCGAAACCGAACCTTTTGTCAGAGACGGCACCGTGCTGGAAGTGAGGATGGGAAGCACGTTAAGGGAGCTTCCGCCCAGCGACCCTTTAACCATGCTTTTCATGGACCCCTCGCGGGAACCTGTTACGTTGCGCGGCTTGCAGAACAACCTGGAAAAAGCAGCCGCCGATGACCGCATTGAAGGTGTCTGGTTCAAGATGAACAACATCGCGGCTTCCTGGACAAACCTCATTGCCCTACGGGATGAAATGCTTGCCTTCCGGGAGGAATCAGGCAAATTCATCTATGTCTCCACCGATGATATCGGCTTCAACGAGCAAAGCTATTTCCTCGCCACTGCCGCCGACTCCATATTCTCACCGCCTGAAACCTTTTTCGAATTCGACGGATTCTTCATTCAAGCCGTGTTCTTCAGCGACATGCTGGACAAAATCGGTGTGGAAGCCGAAATTTTCAGGGTGGGTGAATACAAAAGCGCCGTTGAGCCGTTCTTCCGGCGGGATCTGTCCGAAGAGAACGAAGCACAGCTGCAGGCCATCGTTGACAACGTCGCGAACACCTTCCTGTCAGCTGTCAGCGAACGCACCGGCATGTCACGGGATGAGCTGGACGACCTGATGAACGAAAGACCCATACTGACATCCCGGGGAGCGTACGAAGCCGGCCTCATCGACCTGCTGACCTATCCCGATGACGTTGAGAAGCGCCTGGAAAACCGGGTCATTGAAAACGGCAACAAAGAGCTGAGAACCATCACTTTCCAGCGCTACAACCGTGTCAAGAAGTCCACCGCCGGTGTCAAGAAGACGGACACCAAAAACAGGATCGCCGTGATCCATGCCTCAGGCAATATCATGCCCGAATTTGATTCGGAATCCATCTTCCCCGGCACCGATGACAACATTACCTACCGAAACTTCAGCAAAAGCCTGGAAGACGCGCTCGAAGACGACAACGTGAAGGCCATTGTACTGCGCATCACCAGTCCTGGCGGTGCCGGATCCACTTCCGACCTTATCTGGAATAAAGTCCGGGAAGCATCCAAAGAGAAACCCATCATCGCCTCCATGGGACCCGTGGCCGCAAGCGGCGGTTACTACATTGCCATGGCCGCCGATACCATTGTCGCATCCTCCCAGACCATTACCGGCTCCATTGGCGTCTTCGGTGTGGTCATGAACATGCAGGAACTGTTCAATGAAAAACTCGGCATCCATTTTGATGCCGTCACCTCCCACAATCACTCCCTGTGGATCTCACCTGACAAGCCGATGAGCGAGGCAGCCCGGCGCACCTACCAGGGCTTCGTCGACGAGTTCTACGAAGTCTTCCTGGAAAGAGTGGCCGTGAGCCGTGACATGACCATCGATGAGGTGAGACCGGTGGCAGGCGGACGAGTCTGGACCGGTGTGGAAGCTCACGAGGTGGGCCTGGTGGATGTGATCGGCGAACTCTCTACCGCTCTTGCCATCGCTGCGGAAAAAGCCGGAATCGAGGAGTACGAAATTGAGACCTATCCCAAACCCAAATCCATATTCGATCTGTTTTCCGGTTCGGCCCAGGCCCAGGTCCGGAAAATATTCCAGCCCCATATAAAAGAACTGGAATATCTCGATCCAATGATACATATTCTTACCAATGATCCGCGTGCCGTAATCGCCCGCATTCCCTTTGATCATCAAATCCACTGAAACAAAAAACACTGCGTTGCTTTTATGGAGATAGGCGATTTCCGTCTGGAACAGCTGAGCGAAGGTATATTTGAAGTATCGGCGGCAGGTTCGATCCGGAAAATCAGGGACCATCACGCAAAAGAGACCGAAAAAGAGGCGTTTCCACGAGTCGGACTCGATCCCGTCCTGGTCGATACGGGCAGCACACGCGTTCTTCTGGATGCCGGTCTGGGAATGGGCCTGGATCGCAGGGAACCCGATCCGGAAACCTCCAATATTGTCACCAATCTCGATATTTTCGGCTACCGGCCGGAGGATATTGATGCCGTGATCCTGAGCCACTTGCACTACGATCACGCAGCCGGCCTCAGTTTCACCGGAAAAGCGGGGGAGGTGACAGCCACACTGCCCAATGCCCGTATCTATGTTCAGAAAGCGGAATGGGAAGCGGCACTCAACAGTCTCGGGACCCACCCGGGCGTCAGTGGCATGGGGTACGAGCCCGATGATCTATATCGTCTTGTGGCAGACGGACGGTTTGTGATTCTGGAAGAGGAGCGCCGCGAAATCGTCCGCGGAATCACGGTGATCCGGACAGGAGGACACACACCGGGACATCAGGTTGTGAGGATTCGCCGGAACGGACAGACCGCCTACTACTGCGGGGACCTCATCCCGAATGAAAATTATCTGAATCGCTTCTATACCGGAAAAATCGATACCGATCCGGTTAAAGCAAAAAAAGCACGCATGCTGCTGCTGCAACAGTGCTGGCGCGACCAGGCGACACTGTTGCTATACCATTCGGTTTATCGCAAGGCAGGAAAGATCGTCCGGGATAAAAACCGGGGATTTGCCCTGAAAAAAGGATAATCCAGCGTCCCGGATGAATGGCATTGCACCTGAGGCCTGCTGATTAGGCCTGCTGATTAGGCCTGCTGGATAGGCCTGCTGGATAGGCCTACTGGTTCATGGAGAGCAGAAACTCCTTGTTGTTCCGCGTGCCCTTGATCTTGTCAAGCAGGAATTCCATCGCCTCCTGGGTGGTCATGGTAGCCAGATAGCGGCGCAGCAGCACCACCTTCTCTCTCTCGGCTTCATCCACCAGCAAGTCTTCGCGCCGTGTACCACTTCGGAAAACATCCAGAGACGGGAAAATCCGCCGCTCTGAAAGTCGGCGATCCAGCACCAGTTCCATGTTTCCGGTTCCCTTGAATTCCTCGAAAATCACATCATCCATGCGTGAGCCGGTATCCACCAAAGCTGTGGCAACAATGGTGAGACTGCCTCCGTTTTCGATATTTCGCGCCGAACTGAAGAGTTTTCTGGGTTTTTTCAGAGCTTCGGCATCCACCCCGCCCGACATGGTGCGGCCGGTGTTGGAGCAGATATTGTATGCGCGGGCCAGCCGGGTGATGGAATCCATGAGCACCAGCACGTCGTGCCCGCTTTCTACCATCCGTTTGGCCTTCTCAAATACGATTTCAGCCAGACCGATGTGGTTTTCCGGCTTCTGGTCAAACGTGGAGGCAAGCACTTCGGCATCCAGAACATTGCGCTCCATCTCCGTGACCTCCTCCGGCCGCTCATCCACAAGCAAAATAATGATTTTGGTCTTCGGGTAGTTGGCCGATACGGCATTGGCGATGTTGCGAAGGATAGTCGTTTTTCCCGTCTTCGGCTGGGCCACGATCACGCCCCGCTGACCTTTGCCAATCGGGGAAAACAGATCTATGAGCCGCGTCGTGTAATCCGAGGCCTGGTATTCCAGCACATACCGGCTGTCCGGGTAGACGGGAAGCAGGTCGTCGAAGTCCTTGCGCGAATCCATGTCACGCGGAATGCGTCCGTTCACCCCGTCCACACGCAGCAGAGCAAAGTAGCGTTCGCCGATTTTGGGCGGACGTATTACGCCGATGACGCTGTCGCCCTGCTTCAGAGCGAAACGCTTGATCTGCGATGGTGACACGTAAATATCATCCGGACTCGCAGAGTAGTGATAATTGGCAGATCGTAGGAAACCGTAGCCGTCAGGCAGGATCTCAAGGGTTCCCTCGTTGATCAGATAGCCGCCAAGCTGAGGCTCAATTTCCCTGAGACGTTCTTCGAGGGTATCGGCATCAGACTCCGGCAGCACATCGGGGGCATTCTTTTTCTTGTTTTCATGAGCCGAGGGAATGAGATCGCTCTCAACTTCAGGGCTCGCATGACCTTTGGAGGCCCGCCTCTGCTCTTCAGCCGCCTTTCGGTCGCTGCCGGGGTGATCCTTCTTTATACCGTGACCAGCGGGAGCCGGGGTGGACGCAGCATCCCGGGAAGTGCCTTCCTGTTTTCGGCGGGAAAGATCGTGGCGGCCGGGCTTCTGTTTCCCGGCACGGACAGGCGCCGCTCCTTTTCTGTTCCTGTTCTTGTCCCTCTCGTAGGAGTCCTTTTCTTCCGAGCCGGCGGGAACATGCCTGAGCGCCTTTTCAGGTTTTTCGTAAACTGCCGGCAGTGCACGTTCACCGGCATGCGAACCCTGGCGGGAATCTTTCTCAGAGGGTTCGCCGGGTTTGGCTTTCTTCCCCTGCGTATCCGAACCGGATGGCTTTTTGTATTTACTCAGATCCTTTTTGCGGTACAGGCTCTTGGCGACGTGCTCGGGATCTTCATCAACATGACCGAACAGGTCCGGAGATTTGGATGGCCGGGATGCTTCCGTTTCCGGTTCCTGGTCCTGATTGTGATCCGGTTCCTGGTCCTTCTGATCCGGTTCCTGGTCCTTCTGGTCAAACTCCGCCAATGATTCTGCCTGCTGGCTTGCAATTTCGCGCAACCGTTCAACCAGTGTCTGTTTGCGGATTCCCGTTACCCTTTTCAGGCCTGTCTGCCTGGCGATATCCTGTAATTCTTTGAGTGTTTTATCTTCGAGATTATCCAAATCTTTCAAAACTGTTACAACTTAATGGATGTTTTTTTTACACGCTGCAATCCTTCCTCTTCGGCAGGTTGCAAACGTCACAATGAGGCTGAGCAAATATCCGGCTTTTTCGGATGTTACCCGATACTGTTGATAGAGGTGTAAATCACAATGATCGGAGAAAGGAGACAGCTAGTCGGCCTTGATGATGCGAGAAATCCATCTTTTGACCACACCGTAAAAGTAAAAACTTCCTGTGAAAATTACTACTTCTTTGGTTAACCCGGCGAAAAAATCGATAATCTGTTCTTCGTCGGGAGGCAGGCTTTGTATATTGGCTAGATAAGGCGTGATTTGAGCGATATCCGCCGCCCTCTCCGTCTCCAGCTTATAATAGTAGTTTTTTTGAAGAACAGAAAACGGTTCAAGCATTTTTTTTTGCGCCTTGTCCTTCATCAAACTTAACACCATAACGGGCGAGGCGCCCCAATCTTGCCTGCTGATTGTTTTCATAAGCTCCCTGACAGCCTCCGGATTGTGGGCTCCGTCAAAGTACCAGGGCAGTTCCGGTGAGAGCCGTTCGAACCGGCCCCGAAGCAATCCGCTCTCGCCCGCCCTGACAAATGCCCTGACAAAGTCCTCATCGCTTACAGTGAACCGACCCGCTGCCTGCCGCACAACCAGACGCGCAACCGCAACATTCCAGCAGTGTACCGGCGCATGAAGGTCTGTGTGGATGTGCATGGTGCCGCCATGTTTCCGGGTTGCACCATCATCCTCACTCATACCGGTATCCTCCCGGATGGTACACACGGAAACCGTCCCGGAATCCCCCGGCTGATACCGGTGACCGGGTGACAGGCTTCGCGCATCCAGCACCGGAGCTCCGGACCGGCGTGCCATCTCCGTCAATACGTTTCTGGCAGAACCGGGCATGTTTCCGAGGACCAGTGGTCGTCCGTCTTTGATGATCCCCCCCTTTTCCCGGGCAATCTCAGGCAGGGTTTTTCCAAGGAAATTCTGATGGTCATGCGCTATGGATGTGATTACAGACACTTCTGGCACAACGATGTTGGTAGCGTCCAGGCGCCCTCCGAGGCCGGTTTCCAGTATGGCAAGGTCCACCTTCTGATCGGCAAACCACCAGAAGGCAGCAGCGGTGGTGATTTCGAAATAACTGAGGCCGCAGCGTTGCACCTCCTCCCCGTACGTGCGGAAAAAGCGGAGCAGCTCCGTTTCCGGGATGGGATGGCGGCGGACACGGATGCGCTCCGACACGTGTTCCAGATGCGGTGAGCTGTACAGGCCGCAGGTGTACCCCGCCTGCTCGTAAACCAGGGCAAGCATGGCGCTGACACTCCCCTTGCCGTTGGTACCGGCTATGTGAATGCACGGAACCTTCTGCTGCGGATTTCCAATTACCTCACAAAAGGCACGGATGCGTTCCAGCCCGAGCCGGGCGGCCGACGCCCCCTGGACCTGAAACGAAGGAAGGGAATCCAGATAACGCCGGACATCTTCCGGGGTTTTGAATGTATTGTATTCGGTGCTTGTTTTCGGCATGTTTGTGCATACTGGATGCCCTCGAATATCGTATATTGCCACGAAATAAACAGCGTATTTTCTCTTCCATTTCTGCTTTTTCCAAAATGCAATCCAAATAAACTTCTCCTTCACTTTCCACATCCGGCATTTTTAAATTCAGCATAGCTATCCGTCTTCCCCATGTACACCTCACTCATCCGCCCGATTCTGTTTCAACTGGACCCGGAAAAAGCGCATCACATTGCCACCCGGCTGGGCACGGCCCTTTGCAGCCTGCCGGCCGCGGGTCCGCGCCTGGTACAAAGACATGCCGGAAGCTGGCCCCGGCTCGAACAGAATTTGCTGGGAATCCGATTCGATAATCCGTTGGGGATGGCTGCCGGTTTTGATAAAAATGCCGGCTATGCCGAACTGCTCCGTTTCATGGGATTTGGGTATGCGGAATACGGCAGCGTCACCGCCCGACCGTCAGCGGGCAATCCGCAACCCCGTCTTTTCCGGCTGAAAAGGGACCGTGCCCTGATCAACCGGATGGGACTGAACAATGAGGGTGCAGAGGCGGTATGCAGGCGAATCAGGGAGAAAAAAGCATCACAGGCAGATCTGTTTGATGGCTTTCCATGCGGAATCAACATCGCGAAAACCCATGATCCCGCCATAACCGGTGATGACGCCATCCGCGATTACGCTGCCAGTTATGGTTTTGCCAGAACAGCAGCAGACTATGTCACCGTGAATATTTCTTGTCCGAATACGCGCGAGGGTAAGACGTTTGAGGATAAAACTGCACTTGGCGATCTGCTGGGTGGATTGGCGGAGATGCGGGAAACCGGGGATCCGCCGGTCCTGGTCAAATTTTCACCGGACACCGATGACCGCACGGCCGACTCACTGGTGGCCGTTTGCGAAGACCACGCCATTCAAGGCTATGTGGTCACCAATACCTCATCCGGACGCGAGGGCCTGCGCACTTCGCAGGCAGAATTGGGCAAAATTGGTACCGGGGGACTCAGCGGCGCCCCACTCTTTCCGGGCACGCTCAAACGTATTGCGCGATTGCGAAGTCAGCTTCCAAAAGAGCGGGTACTGATAGCATGCGGCGGAATCGATTCTCCTGAAAAGGCAATTCAACTCATCTCCGAAGGCGCCAATCTTCTTCAGCTCTATACCGGCCTGATCTACCAGGGACCTGCGCTTGTGACTCGAATCAATGACGCACTTGTACGGAAGATGAATGATCTGGGAATACCGTCACTGACTCATTGGCCTGTGCATGCACCCTGATACGGGTTATCAGGCAGCTGATGGCCGGCCTGTCAGGGATGCTGCTCGTGATTGAACTCTATTGTGTATTCACACTCGGCCTTTACCGGGACTCCCGTGAATTCGGGAACTGAAAAACGCATATGCTGCTCCACCGATTGCAGCAGCTGTGTCATGATATCCATCCCGTCATCCTCCTCTTCGGTGCGCACTTCAGCCGGAGTGCCATCCGGATCAATCAGCACCTGAATCACCACGGTTCCGCTGATCTGATGTTCATTGATAACATCACGGAAACCGCTGGCATCGATAAAACCATTTACACCCCCTTCAATGACCGGCCGGCTGTCCAGCTCATTGCAGCCATAGACTCGTTCGGTATCCACCAGAAGGGCACGTACCCGATCAACTTCAATTTCTTCTGCCAGTGCATTCACAACGCGGCTTCTCGGAAAATCGGAATACTCGCTTCGGAGTGTGATAAGAACCACACGGGCACTGTCCCACAAGGCTCCCTCGTAGGGGAACATGTCGGAGAAATCCGGCTCCGGAAGTGATTTGTCAAGAATTTCCTGAAGATGTACCCGGACTGGTTTGAACTGCGGCAGTGTGTCCGCGGATTCTTCCCCGGATGCATTGCGAACAGCCTCGGCAACTCGAACTTCCACTGTATCTCGCACTACCGCTGCATCTCGCACTTCCACTGCATCTCGCACTTCCGCTGCATCTCGCACTTCCGCTGCATCTCGCACTTCCGCTGCATCCTGATCTTCCAAAACATCAGGACGTTGCTCATCCCCGGGCTCAGGCTCCGCGTCCATCTCCGGCTCCGCGTCCACCTCCGGTTCCGCGTCCACCTCCGGTTCGACTTCCATCTCCGGCTCGACTTCCATCTCCGGTTCCGCTACCGGGTCAGCATCGGTTCCCGGTCCCTCATACTCAACCCCCTTCATTTCGGCCGCCCTTTCCTCATCCAGCTGAATCGTGACGGCCATGTATGCCGAGTCGGCCAGCAGGGCACGAACCGAATCACGGAATATCTCAAACTCCGCCTGCTCCTGCTCACGGACAAATCGGCTCATCGAAAGATCCTGGATGCGGTTGGCATATACCGGATCCTCGCGTGCCACCTCAATGTAGTCCAGCACCGCTCTGTAAAGCGCCCGGGGGGCGTAATCGGAATCCGGATAGTTTTTGGCGAAGGAGCGTAGTTTACCGGCCCGGTCCTCAGCCGGACTCATATCCGTTATCTCCCTGAATGCCACAAAAATGCTGTCTTCACGGGTCATCACGTAATCTTCCCGGACAAGCTCCAGGTTGTGCCGGCTTGCCATCCGCTCGGCATAAATTGTATTGGGATAGAAATCCACAAGCTGCATAGCATACTGCACGGCTTGTGTGGTGTCTCCGTCTGACTGATACAGTTCCGAAAGCGAGTAAATGGCCTGGGGCGCCAGTTCAGAGTCCGGGAACCGGCTCATCACCCTGCGGTAATAGCGGGCGGCGCTGTCAGGCATGGCCAGTGAGGTGAAAAACACATTGCCAATTTCATATTCATGCGATGCGATCATCCTGCGGGTCTCCGCCTGCTCTTCCGGCGTGAACGGAATCCCGGACAGATCAATCTCAACCGTCTGTTGCTGCGGAGCAATTGCCTGCTCAATAGCCTCGTCCACATCCGAAATTTCCTCTCCTTCTTCCTCAAACTGCCGGACAATGTTGACCCTGACCGCCTCCATCCGGCGCCAGTCGTCCACAAGTGGCCGCGCACCCCACAAGGCCTGGAATGCCTGACGGTTTTGTGTCATGAGCTGCTGGTTCTTGTGATTGAGGAACCCGTTGTCGGTGTCCTCGTCCGCCTGGGTACCCATCTCATCCATGTCGGCCACAGTGACCATCTGCTGGCGCCGCTGATCCCGCTCCTGCTGCTCAATTTCTGCCAGTTTGCGTTCGCGGACCTCGGCAATGACCGAGTCGAACTCGGCTTCTGACAGCTGCCCCAGCCAAAGCAGGCTGTCCAGCCGGCTGACCTCCTTCTGAAGCCGGGAATATTCGCCATAGGAGCGTGACATCAGATCCGCATCAAACCTCCCGGGCAATCGCTCGGGATTAGTTGCCTGGCGCGCCGATGAGTCGAAATAGGCGGCTGTCAATGTAAAATCCATGTAGAAATCGCGGTAAATTTCGGCCATTCCGTAGTAAATCAGGGCCTGTGTTTCTCTTGCAGGCGGATTGTTCCGACGGCGAAGTACCTGCTCGTATCTTTGACGAGCTCCCGTAAACTGCTCCATGTCGTGCATGGTTCGGGCAATCTCATATTCAATGGCAGCAATGTAGTTGTAGTGGCGGTCATCCCGGCTCATGGAAACCAGATGGTCATATGCCCACTCAAGATCCCCGCGTTTTCTTGCCACGATACCCATTTTGAGTTCCGCGTAATAAATCAGGTCATAGTTCGGGTTGGACTGGTGGGTGGCTCTCCGGTACGCCTGGAAGGCCTCGTCATAACGCTCCAGGGATTCAAGCAACTGACCGTAAAGGAACCAGGCGCGCATTTCATAACGGCGGCTTCTAATGTTCGGCAGGGCCTCGGCAATGTACTCCACAGCCTCCTCGTACTCCCCCCGGGCCACGAGAAGCTGGGCAATGATCATACGGACATCCGCCTCGATCCGCCGGTCCCAGTCAAACTCAGTGGAAAAGAGTCTGGACTGGATGTAATTGATGCCCTCTACATAGTTTTCCAGCTCAAGGGCTGCACGTCCCCGCCAGAAAATGGCCTCTTGTCGAAGATCCGGATCCGATGTGGTTGCAAGAAGCTCCACAAACTTCTGGTCGGCGGAAAAATAGCGTTGCTGGTAAAAATAGGATTTGCCGATCATCATGATCGAATTGTCAACCCAGCGCGACCGCGGATGGAACCGGATCACATCGGCGCTTTTCTGGGCTGCGTGCTCGAAGTCACTGAGTCCGGCGCGGCGGGGAGTGGGATGCACGCGGATGGGCCGCTCAGGATTGATGGTAATCTCCTGCTGGTTCTGAAGCTCAAGTCCGCGGTCGAAACTGGTCTTGGCATTGTAGTAGGTATTGAAGTAGGCATTGAAATCATGCCAGGAACTTCGAAGCACACCCGTGCAACTCTGAACCAGCAATGGCAGAACAAGCAAAAAGGCAATAATCCGGATACGACGAGACATGGCTGGCTTAACTACCCCTGGCTGTCGATTCAAAAATTTCACTCAATGGTACTTACCTTGATCATGTTGGTGCTGCCGCGCTTGGATACCGGCATGCCGGCCGCAACGACGATGCGATCGCCTTTTTTAACCAGTCCGGATTCCTTCAGATATTCTTCAATCCGTTTGACACTGGTATCGGTGTCAAACAGTGCGTCCAGCTGAATGGAGGTGACGCCCCAGACCAGGTTCAGCTGCCGACGGACTTCCGAACTTTCCGTAAATGCTATAACGGGAACCTTGGGCCTAAATTTTGCAATTCTTCGGGCTGTTGTACCTGAATGTGTGATTACGGCAATAATCCTCGCCTCCACCGCATCCCCGACGGCAACACAGGAGTAGCTTAGTGATTCCACTACCTGCTTTTCCCGCCACTCCGGCTGGACAAACTCCAGGGTTTTGTAAATGCTTTCAGTTTTGTCTTCAATATTCCGGCATATCTTGTCCATGTTCCGCACCGCTTCCAGGGGATATTTGCCGGCTGCCGTTTCACCGGAAAGCATGACGGCATCCGTTCCGTCGAGCACCGCGTTGGCCACGTCGGAACTTTCGGCGCGGGTCGGACGCGGATTCGTCATCATGGACTCAAGCATCTGTGTTGCCGTAATCACCGGTTTTCCAGCCGTTTTGCAACGCCCGATGATATCCTTCTGGATGAGCGGAATGCGTTCGCTGGCAATTTCAATGCCCAGATCCCCCCTGGCCACCATGATACCGTCCGCCTGCTGGATGATGTCGTCAATTTCGCCAAGTGCTTCGGGTTTTTCAATTTTTGCAATGATACCGGCGTTGCTTCCGCGGACACGCACCTTCGAAACCAGCTGCTGTACATCCCCGGCCGATCTGACAAACGAGATAGCGACAAAGTCCACACCTTCACTCAGGCCGAATTCCAGGTCTTTTTCATCCTTTTCGGTAATGGCGGAAATCGATGTTACCACATCCGGAAGATTCACGCCCTTGCGGGTTTTCAGGAATCCTCCGTTGATTACACGGGCTGTGATATCATCACCTGTAATCTTTACAATTTTGAGCTCCATGAGTCCGTCATCCATCAAAATGGTATTCCCCGGCTTGACGTCCTGTGCCAGATTCGGATAGTCGATGGGAATGCGCTCGCCGTCCCCTTCGATATCCTCCGGGGTCAGTTTTACATAGGTGTGGTCCTTGAGCATGGCGCCTTCGCCCTTCATTCTGCCTACACGGATTTTGGGACCTTGAAGATCCATGAGGATGGGTATATTCACCCCGAATTTATCCGAAAGCTGACGGATCGTGTCTATGTTTTTCTTATGGATTTCGTGCGTTCCGTGAGAAAAGTTGAGGCGTACCACATTCATACCGCCCCGGATCAGCTGTTCAATCATTTCCGGGCTGCTGGTACTTGGTCCTATTGTGCAAACCAGCTTGGTTCTTCGATCATTAATAACCATGGAAAGAAGGTGTCATTAGAAGTAATAACCCTTAAGATAGGGTGATAATCGAGAAAATGGTAATGCGCAAAAAAAAAGCCGCGTCCGATAAAAGACGCGGCTTTTTTACTACTTATTCAGATGCTGTCAGTCGTCCAGCGTACCTGTAATGACCAGTTCCGCACCAACTACACCACAGCACTGGAATACGATATCGAAAACAATGGTGTTTGTATCTTCATCGTAGGATCCACCGACATCAAGGATGACGGTTGAAGCGACATGAGAGAATGGCGCTCCGATTACCGTGCCATCAGCCGTCAGGTTGAACGCATACGGCATGGCCGAACCAAACAGCAAGGCGGCGATGTCGCTGGTCTCAAACAGGTAGGGCTCACCATCAACAATGATGGGCTCCTCGGGTTGCGAGATCACCATGCTTCCCGGACGGTCGCCGAACGAACCGGCGGTAGTGTAGCTGTATGTGCCGGTTTCCATGCTGCCCAGACCGTTTATGGTATAGGTTCTGGAAAGACCCACGCTGGCGCGTCCCACGGTCAGTTCCTCACCGCTAGCCGTAGTTGCGCTTACCAGTGTGAAGGTAAGGTTGCGCGAGGTGCCAAGCGCAGCCGTGATCGGGAATTCAAGCTGAATGGTTCCCACATCGAACTGCTGGTTGTCCGGATTGTGCACAATCGTCACGGTTCCGTCCTCACCGCCAGTCATTACATAGTCCTCACCTGGCACAGCATCGCCGGATACTT
>SKNT01000022.1 GCA_007120385.1 Balneolales bacterium | reverse complement strand
TACAAGGAGGTCAAGCCCAAGGTGTTCAGCGGCATGTACCCTACCAACAGTGAAGATTTTGAAAGCCTGCGGACCGCCCTCGAAAAACTGCAGCTCAACGACGCCTCGCTTCAGTACATCCCGGAGACCTCGGCGGCGCTCGGTTTTGGGTTCCGTGCCGGTTTTCTGGGCATGCTGCACATGGAGATCATCCAGGAGCGGCTGGACCGTGAGTTCGACATGGACATCATTACCACGGTGCCCAACGTGGAGTACATAGTGGAGACCACTGACGGCAAAGATGTGATTGTCGACAACCCCACCGACATGCCGCCGCCAGGCCGCATCCAGAAGGTGCTCGAACCCTACATCAAGGCGCAGATTATCACGCCTTCAGAGTACATCGGTCAGGTGATGAAGCTGTGCCAGGAAAAGCGGGGCACATATGTCAATACGCTGTATCTGGACGCCAAGCGGGTCGACATCACCTACGAACTGCCGCTGGCCGAGATCGTCTTCGATTTTTACGACAAGCTGAAGAGCCAGACGCGCGGGTACGCATCGCTGGACTACGACCTGATTGAAAACCGTCCGGGACAGCTGGTGAAGCTGGATATACTGCTTAATGGTGATCCGGTGGATGCGCTTTCGTGCATTGTGCACCGCGAGAAGGCCTACGAATGGGGCCGGCGCCTGTGCAGCAAGCTAAAGAAGCTGATTCCGCGCCAGATGTACGAGGTGGTGATCCAGGCGGCCATCGGTTCCAAGGTGATCTCGCGCGATACGGTGCGGGCGCTTCGCAAGGACGTGACGGCCAAGTGTTATGGCGGCGATATCACGCGAAAACGCAAGCTCCTTGAAAAACAAAAGGAAGGCAAGAAACGTATGAAACAGGTGGGTACGGTGGAAATCCCGCAGGAGGCGTTTCTGGCCGTACTATCGATGGACAATGACTGATGCCGGCGACCACCGCACTTCCACAAGTATGTAGCAACAGGGTGAATGAACGAGACAATAAATGATGCAAAATTTGAAAAATTACTGTTGGATGAAGGTGCCTGCGGCCATGATCCTCGCGGCGGCCGTGACCATGTTCGCGCCGGCAGGGCCGGTGCTGTATGGCGGAAACGCCGTTTCGGAAGCCGTGGCGCAGCAAACCCAGCCCCGTGACCTGCTCGCCGAACCGGAGATCGTCAAGGTGTCACACACCGACCGGGCGGAGTTCCAGCGGAAATACCGGAATGTGCAGTGGACCGGAGCGGGGTTTGAAGGAAGCACGGTCATCGACCGCATTCCCACCCGCGAGCTGCGGGCCCGCCTGCAGAAAGTCTATGGGGATCCGTCCCAGAAATTGAAAGACTTGATTGACGGAGCGAATTTCCGCCCGGGGCACTATATTCAGTTTGAATACTGGTTTGTTATCAATGACGAGATTCCAATGATGGTACTTGATATCGACGGTCCCTTCGGCAACGGTCTGGTTTTCGCCGGGGACAGCAGGTACGTGGACCTGATGCCGGAGATCAAGCGGACTCTGTCAGGCAAGCTCATGGGCATCAACGAGCTCGCGGAATACGAGGATCATTATTTTGATCTCAACGAAGATCAGTGGTACCTGGTCCGCTATCACGATGGAAGTTTCACCAGTGAAAAAGTTTCCCGTCCGCGCAGCCTGAAATGACCGGTAGGCGCATGGCACAAAGAAATGCAATTGCTAACTGATTACGGCTCCCGAATCCGAGCCAACAAATAATCCGAAAATTACAAGGTTACCGAATTGGCAGACAAGAAAGAAGAGAATAAGAAAAAGCGGCAGGCCCGGCGCAAAGCACTGGATGACAGAACGAAGCAGGAGACGAGCAGGGCAAAATCATGGGCGCGTGAATGGATGGATGCCATCCTGTTTGCCGCCATTGCCGCCCTGATCATTCGCGCCCTCTTACTGGAGGCCTTCCGGATTCCCACACCCTCGATGGAATCCACCCTTCTGACCGGCGACTTCCTCCTTGTTTCCAAGATGCATTACGGCGCCCGGACGCCCATGACCGTCGGCATCCCGTTCACCGGGGTCTACATACGCGGGCTCGAACTCCCGTGGTTCCGCTTGCCCGGATTCATGGATGTGCGCCGCGGCGACATCCTCGTGTTCAATTATCCGGTGGATGATGGTGCCGTTTCACAGAAGACCAACTACATCAAACGGGCCGTGGCAGTGGCCGGCGACACCCTGCAGATCCGTGACAAGGTAATCTACATCAACGGCCAGCCCGAAGAGATGGAGGAGACCTTTGAACAGCACTACGCGGTGACGGTGCGGGAGAGGCTGCGGCTGAGTCCCAGCAAGGTGCGGGCAGCGGGCGCTAACGTGCTGCCATCACCCGGGGACGGTTACCGCATCAACATGACAGCTTCGGTTGCCGACGAGATGTCGCGCTGGCCAGAGATCGAAAGCGTGGAACCGCTGGTGTACCCGATTTCCTTCAATGACAATGCCCGCCAGCCGTTCACCTTCGCGCAGGGCTTCCGGGGCAATTACCACCACATGCCGCAGATCATCATACCCTACGAGGGGCAGACCGTCACTCTGAGCGAACGTAACTGGCATCTCTATTATGACATCGTCACCCGGTTTGAAGGCAACGAGGTAAGCCGCGCGGGGGACCGTTTTGTGATAAATGGCGACACTACCAGCCAGTATACCATCCAGCAGGACTATTACTTCATGATCGGCGACAGCCGCGACAACAGTGAAGACAGTCGTTTCTGGGGATTTGTGCCGGATGATCACGTAGTGGGCCGGGCATGGGTCATCTACTTCTCATGGGACGGCGAGCGCATGCTGCCACGGGTCAGGCGGTTCCTGAACCGGATCAATTGAAACTAACACAAAGAATCAGGAGCGGTTTGCGAGCTGATTGCGATTCCATAAGCCGTTTCACCGAAGAAGCTGTTCCTCCAGAAATCGGATGACACGGCCGGTGGCATTGCCGTCGACCGTCGAGAAATAGAGGTCGCGGACGCGACGGCGCTCTTCTTCGAAACCGTCGGTACGGGTTATGGCCTTGCCGAGGGCATCCAAAAACTGCTTCTGGGAGCTGATAACCGGGCCTGGAGCGATCTGCAGATAGGGCAGCGGCAGCCCGCGCTCGTAATTGGCCAGATCGTACGGAAGGAAAACGGCTGGGGTGTCCGTCAGAAGCCCTTCGAGATAAATGCTGCTGTAGTCGGAGATGATCACGTCGGTAAACGGCAGCAGTTCCGCCGCATCCTCGGCCATGGTTTGGTCCGCTGAGACGAATCGGGGGTCGATCCGGAGGTATCTCCCGACATCAAGGCCCTCGTTTGGATGCGCACGCAACGCCATCAGTGCGTCGTTCTGCTCCAGCCATCGGGCAATGCCTTCAAGGTCAAGGTCATAAAAAGGAAACAATCGGGTTTGTCTTCGCCGGCGGAAAGTGGGGGCGTAAAGAATGAGCTTTTGTGCTTCGGGGGCATCCGGCCAGAAGCGGGCCAACGGGCGGGCCGGCCGGTGCGGGTGTACAAGGGAATCATAGGCCGGATAGCCGAATTCCAGGAATTTTTCCGGTGGAATGTTGAAGCGGGACGAGAACAGCCTGGATACGAGCGGGGAGGAGGAGAGAAAGTGGGTAATGGGACGGAACCGGTATTCCAGGATCAGCCGGTGCAGGAAGCCCGGCGGTCTGTCGCTACGCGGCCGCAGGTACTCTCCGCGTTTTGTTGGCAATCCGTGGTAGGTCTGGATGACCAGCGCATGGCGAGGGAGCCGCATGAAGGGGTAGTCGCTGGTCCCGTGCGTTAGGAAAACGGCTCCGGAGCCACGCAGGGCCCGGATGCCGGACATGGAGTGCGTCAGAAAAGCCCGGTTGTCACCAAATTGGTCTTTGAGCTGCCGGACCAGCTTTGGATTGCGGCTCAGCCAGACCGGTTTCAGTTCGGGGTGGCCGCATAACTTCTCGAAAATGATTCGGGTATTGCCCCGGTAACCGTCCCCGTGAAAGGACGTGAGTACAACGTTCTCCGGCACCGTGATTTTTTTCCCGGAGAACAGGCACGAAAGAAGTCCGGCTGCCCATTGAACCGGATAGGATGTTTTGGTGTGTGCCATCCAGGTGTATCCTGCCATTCAATTGCTTTGAGTTTGGTTCCGGTTAGGAGGCATGGTCGTGCAATGCAGATGCTGTCTTTGCCGGTGCCCATGACGGCGTCTGCGGCTCAGCCTGCGCCAGGTGGCGCCTTACCCGCATCAGATCATCTCCGGAGTCGATCTCGTCCCACCAAAGTGCCGACAGATCTGCCACTTTGAGGCGGATGGCCCCGCTTTCCAGCAGATCACGGATGGCCAGTTCATAAAAACTGTCCGTATTTTCCGAATCTATATGCGTCTGGAGCGCGGAGCGAAGTGATTTCCATGAGTCCAGGGCAAAGGAGTACATGTTCACCGTTTTAAAGGTGTCGGAGCAGTTTGGCGTGGAATCGTTCAGGAACAGGGCTTTGAGATGGCCGCAGGATGTGATCCGGGCAGTGGTTCCGTGGTGAATCTCCGGTTCGTACCGTGAAAGTGCAATGCGATCCGGGTAGATCATCTCCGCCAGGGCACCCGATTCAAAAACCAAATCAGATTCCACCAGCAGGAATGGCTCGTCAATCAGTTCTGCAGCCAGCCAGAGCGAGTGGATGTTGTTGGTTGTGTCGTATTGCTCATTGTAGACGGTCTGAATCTCCAGTGTGGTGTCGAGCCGCTCCAGAAAATCCCCGATGAGCCCGCAACGGTATCCGGTAACGATGATCAGCCGGTTGAAACCATGGGCCTCCAGCGCGTCAATGGTGCGTGCAAGCAGGGGTTTCCCGTCCACATCCACAAGGCATTTGGGTATTTCGCCGGTTACCGGGCGAAGCCGGGTTCCTTTGCCGGCTGCCAGCATCAGTGCGGTGGTGACCCTTTTTTCATGAGGGAGACCGCCGCTGTTTTTTTCTGGTGGATGCTGTTGGTGGTCCACTGCAGGGGAATTCATGAGAGTCTTAGAAGTACACGCGATAGAGCAGATTGATATTCCGTCCGGGTTCGGGAAAGAGTTCCTTGATCCGGGAAAGATGGTTGTAATACTCCTCGTCGAGCAGATTGTCGAGCCGCAGGGAAATGGTATGCAGCAGACCCGCATGGGTGAAACGGTACTGGGCGTGCAGGTCCACAACGGTATAGGCACCGGTGCGTGTCTCGAATTCACCGAGCCGCTCCTGGGCCGATCCGTGATGCACGCGGGAGCCCAGACTGAGCGATCCGGGAGCCCAGGTTGCGCCAAGAGAGAAAGCAAGCGGTGGTATCATGGGCAGGGGTGCCGTGTCGCCGTCGAAACCGGTGATTTCCGCCTCGTCATCATCCACACTGCGCCGGCCGTAGGTGTAGCTGACCATGCCGTCCAGTGAAATGTTTCTTCTGAGCCGCAGTTCAGCCGATCCTTCAAACCCGTACATGAGCGCCTCCACGCCCTCAAACCGGTATTCCATGAGCGTGGGATCGGTAATGCTGGGCCTGCCGGTGTTGCGCGGGTAGATGTAGTTGGAGAAGGCGTTGCGGTAGAGCGAGCCCTTCAGACGCGTCCGGTTGCCGCGGTGCGACAGGAAGAGTTCGGTGCCGAAACCCCGCTCGGGATTGAGCTGCGGATTGCCGATCTCGAACGAGTAGACGGCCAGGTGCGGACCCAATGAGTAAAGTTCGTCCATGGTGGGTGCGCGGAAAGAGTGCATCAGCGAAGTACCGGCCTGCCAGCCCCGTCCCATGTCGTATGAGACCGATGCCGATGATGCCAGGCCGGTAAATGTGCGGCGACGGATTTCGCCGATGACGATGCTGGTCCGTTCCCGTTTTGGACGGGCGTGGTGTACGTCCAGCCGAAGTCCCGCATCCACTTTCCACGGACCGAAACGTGCGCTCTGGATAGCGAAAGCCGCCCCGGACAGGCCGGTTGCGTCGAGCGTGCCACGGTCCAGCACCAGATAGTCCTGGAACTCGCCCCACACGCCGATGGTGCCTTCCTCGAAAAAGCCGACGCCTTTGTGGCGCCCCGTGACGGTCGCATTTGTGGTATGGGCGGTGTATTCGGTTCCGATGATCTCCGGGGCTTCAAATTCCTTGTGGTGGTAGTAGCGGTAGGACAGGCGGGCTTCCACCGATTCGAAAAAGCGTCCGTCATAGACGAATTCGGAACGTGATTCGGCCTGGAGCCGGGCCATTTCAATATCCACGCCGTCCGGGTGTCCCCCTTCGGGGTCGGGCGGAATGCCGTACCGGCTCAGATAGGAGGTGAGCGCCATGCCGGTATAGCCCCACGGACGAATATAGCTGAGCGCGGCGGCGCTGTTGGTGGATCGGATGAATGTGTTGTCGATGCGGCCGTTCGGGGTGCGATAGTCCTCGCCGAAACGCCCGTTGAGGTCCAGAGTGAGCATCATATCGCTGCCAACGGGCATTTTGACATTGCCGGAACCGGTCACTCCGTTGTTGACGCTTGAGCCCATGAGGGAAGCAACGCCGGTGGGGGAAGACCTGCGGGATGTGGGGATCTGGTCACGCACCACGTTGATCACCCCGCCGATGGCATTGGACCCGTATGCAAGGGCAGCCGGACCCCGGGCGATCTCGATCTCGTTGGCCGTGATCGGGTCGATGGTTACGGCATGGTCGGCCGAGGTGAAGGAGAAGTCGCCGGTCCGTTCGCCATCCTGCAGGATCAGCACGCGCGAATCGCCCAGACCGCGGATTACGGGCCGCGACGGTGCCGCGCCCATGGCGCGCTGGGCAAAGCCGGGCTGGTTTGAGAGGGTTTCGGAAAGCGTGCTGCCCAGGTTTTTGCGCAACTCCATGCCGATCACGGTGATGGAGGCATCCTCAAGATGCGAACCGCGCAGCTCGCCGGGGCGCCCGATAATCTCTATGGCCTGTCCGCTCAGCGCCGAGGGTTGCATGGTGAACTCCAGCTTGGCCGGCTCCTCCGAATCCACGTCAAGGGTGCGCTTCTGGTCGGTATATCCGATCCGGTGAAGGTACAGGGTATAGGAACCCTGCGGCAGATTGCTTATCTGGAAGCGTCCCTCGCGGTCGGAGGTGGCGGTACGGTTGATCTCCTCAAAATGGAGGTAGACATACGCCACCGGTTCACCGGTTTCCGCATCGAGGATGCGGCCGTTCAGGGAAACGACTTTGAGGGCCGATGCCAGTACGGCCGGAGGCAGCAGAAGCACTGCCAAAAGCATGATGGTTACCGGGAATAAGTGACGCATTGGGCGATCAGGTTGTGCATGTCTGCCGGTTTAATGTGTTTGGGGTTGACCATTTCAGGGACGTGTCCGGCCGCTGGAAAAGGCGCCGTCTCATCGGGCATCAGTCGCCATCAGTCAAGGGCCGCATCCTCCACTTCAACCTGGAATGCATGGGAGGTGAAGTCGGCATGGCCGCCATGCCAGAGGTCGAACTGAATTGTGGTGCTGCCGGGCTGGATGCCGTCCAGGCGAAACGACCAGGGACCGTCATCGGCCGGATGAGTAACGCTGAGGACATCGGTGTTGCCTACGGTGTACCGCAGTTCATAGCCGCTTCTCTGTGGTGTGAAATGGGTGCCGTCGTCGTCCAGGAACTGAATCGTGATGGTTTCCGTGGAGCTGCCGGCCGGCACGTAGATGGCATCGCCGGTTGCATAAGTGACGGTCTCTGCCTCCTGGGCGGCAATCATGTTGCCGTCGGCGCTGAGAACTACGCCAATGGGGGAGTAGTGGCCATGGTCGCTGCTGCATCCACCCAGAAAGAAAAGGGTGCCGGCAAGGGTGAAAAAGAGGATGGGGAGTGAAATCTTGTGTGTCATGGTACTAGGTTTTTTTTGGGTTGGATGGAAAATCTTCAGACAGTAGATCCGGTTCCGGATCGTGGTACGTGGTTGGATGGGGACCTTGCCGGGTGGAGACAGAGGCGCACGGGTTGAAATCAGCGGACCGGGTGCGCAACTTTCGGGAAGGGCCCTCCTCGGTCCCCGTCGCTTGATGTGCCAATAACATGTAATACCTGACCGGTAAGCGAAATGCAATCTGCTTTAACGGATTTCTGAAGCTGAATTGGAACTGCAACGGATGTGACGGAAGGGCGGTATCTCCGTCCGGAAACAGGTCAGGTCTGAAGGGGTGGATCCCTGCCGTACCGATCAAAAGTGAATCGGGAAGGGGGGAGCGTCTGATGGTCTTCAAACACCGGTTTTGATGTGATGAAGACGCTGCCGGCATGGCCGGTATCCACGGAGAGGGTTTGGTATACGACCCAGCAGAAGATGCAGTCGTGGATGTCATGCATGTTCTGGACGACCGCAGGGGAGGCGTTGCTGCATGTAGTGATATCATGCACGTGTACGGCAGAGACTG
>SKNT01000213.1 GCA_007120385.1 Balneolales bacterium | reverse complement strand
GTACCGGCCCTGATCCGCTTCGCCGTCCATCAGGAGCGCCACCTTTCTGCCGGTTATATCGTACACGGAAAGGCGCACATATTCGCGCTCCGGCACACTGAACGTGATGGTGGTTCCGGGATTCCCGGCGGCTTCGGTAAAGGGATTGGGATAATTCTGCTCCAGCACAACCACGTCCGGAATGCTCTCGATGGTCACATCCAGCTGGTAGGCTGCCGGGGTGGCCCTGTCCGCATTGGCCACGACCAGCAGAAAAGAGTCCGCATCCGCCACGGAAAAGGGGGAAGCGGCCAGGGTAAATCCACCCGGATCGATGGCCGGAATCCACTCCCTCACGGAGCCGTCACGCTTGTAAGCCAACACGCCCATTCCAAAATTGCCGGTATCATGGACTGCCGAAACCGAGATCGGTCCTATCTGCCCCTGTCCCGGATAGAACATCCGGTAAGCGGCCGACAGCGTGGAAAGCTGACCGGTATCCATGTGCGGATCGGGTACCGGGGCTGCGACCGGCTCTATGGCGGCATCCGGATAGTCCGCCGACTCGGCAAAGCCGTATCCTTCCACAGTGCGCACACCCGAGGTGGCGTGCCAGAGGTGATTGCGGACGAACAGTTCGCGGAAGCGGTCTGCGCTCAGGTCGGGATCGCTTCCGAGAGCCTGCCGCATGGCGCGGATCATCGGAACCTGCGGGTCGCCGCGCACCTGTTCCCACGCATCCACCCAATACGACATACCCAGGTGCTCGGCAAAAAAGAGCGACCAGGTCACATGGCTGTAGGCGACCGGCGTTGAGCGTCCCGGGTTGCCGAAAATGCCGGCTGTGCCGCCGATGTAGTTGTAATAGTCATTGACCCGTGGGAAGACGATGTTTTCCATCATGGTAGCGTCCATCTCTATCCAGTTCAAGCTGCCGGCGTCGCCCTGCCAGCGGTTGGTGGCGAACTGGATGGAGTGCTTGAGTTCGTGTGCAATGGTGACCTTGAGCGCGCCCAGCTGGTTGCCATCCGGGTCGTCGTTGGGCGGGAAATTGAGGAAGGTGTTGTGGACCACGATCCTGGTGGATTCGCCGTCACGGACCGTATAGCCGTAGGTACGCGTACCTATGTTCCGAAATTCGATGGTAAGCGGGGTGACGCCGACCGGATCCACGAAGCCGATTTCGGCCACTTGCCGCTGCCAGGAATAATCTGCGTACTCAGCTGCTCGTTCTATATAGTCGGGGATGCCGGTACCGCTGACGTCATCGGCGGGCACGGCGTGGAAGCCGTCGCGGTGGAAATGCAGGCGGAACCGTCCCGATGGCGACAGATATGACTCCGTATCCCGGATTTCGTGCAGGTCGATGCCCTCGATCTTCCGGCGGATGTGCGGCGCCACCTGGTCCGCATCCTCCCCGTACAGCATGATCCAGGGCGTGAGGCATTTGACCGTACCGGGATCATCGGTATCTTCGGGCGATGTTTCCATGGACGGTGGAAGCGCCTGTGCCGTGGCTTTAGCCGGGGCCGCACTGACGAACAAAAATGCGGACAATGCCGCCACTGCCGCCGCCCGGAATCCCGTGAACCGGTAAAAGCCGTTTGTAGTATAGTTTTTCAAGTACGGATTGCGGTGATTCTTTTTCTTGTAAATGTAGCATTAACGACTTGCAGAACCAATTTATGTCACACCCATTTCGTGTCATCCTCTACTACAACTTTTCCCCTGTTGCCGATCCGCAGGCATGGGTGGATGAGCACCGGGAACTGTGCCGGCGCCTGAGGCTCAAGGGACGTGTTTATATTTCTGAGGAAGGGATCAACGGCACGCTTGCAGGCGCACAGGAACGGATTGAGGAGTACAAGGAAGCGTTGCGGTCGCGTGACGGATTCGGGGATACGGAGTTCAAGGAAGATCCGTGCGATACGGTCCCATTTGCCCGGCTCAGCGTGAAATACCGCCCGGAAATTGTCGCGCTGCGGGTGGACGAGCACCTCGACCCGAATACCGACGGCGGAACGCGGCTGCGTCCCGCCGAGTGGCGGCGCATGATGGAGTCGGGCGAGGATTATGTCATGATCGACGTGCGAAACAATTACGAGTCCCGCATCGGCCATTTCGAAGGGGCGCTGAGACCCGATGTGGACAACTTTTTCGATTTTCCGGAATGGCTGGATGAGGCCGGCATCGACAAGGACAAAAAGGTACTCATGTACTGCACCGGCGGAATACGTTGCGAGAAGTTTTCCGTACTGATGAAGAGGAAAGGGTACCGGGACGTCAACCAGCTGCATGGCGGCATCCTCAACTATGCCAGGGAAGAAGGAGGGCGACACTTCCGCGGAAAGTGTTTTGTTTTTGACGACCGTCTTGTGGTTCCGGTGAATCCCGAGGATGAAGAACCGGTCAGTCATTGCGAAATAACCGGCCAGCCCTGCGACATGTATATAAATTGCGCCAATATGGAGTGCAACCGGCTTTTCATCTGCTCCGAGGAGGGCGCACGGCAGATGGAGGGATGCTGCAGTGAAGCGTGCCGAAAGAATCCGCGCAAACGGCCCTTTGACCCGGAGAAAGCATATGCGCCTTTCAGGCGCTGGTATCACTATTTTGACCCCTCGTTCAAAAAGAGGCCAAAGACCGCTGATGACTGATCATTATCCGCCCATGCAAACCGACTCCATTCCATCCATCCTGCCATTCGGGGATACTTTGTCGCGAAAAGTGCGAATTTTACAACCATATTCGCGGTTTCTGATGTGCCGTGTCGGGAAGCAGGAAGCCGGGCTGGAGATCACGGAATTTCTCATGCGGCGGTTTCCCTTCCGTTCGGTGAGCGCATGGGAAAAACGGCTCGCATCGGGACTGGTCACTCAGGGCGAGAGGGCACTGAAACCCGGCGACCGGTTGCTTCCGGAGCCGCCCCTGAGGTTTGCCAATCCGGCGCAGCACGAGCCCTCCGTTCCGGATGAAGCGGCCGTGCTCGACAAAACGGATGATTACCTGCTGGTCTACAAGCCCGCGCCGCTGCCGGTCCATCCGGGGGGACGCTACAACAGGAACACCCTGACCGCCATCCTCGGGGAGTTGGTCAAAGAAGACGCACAGCCGCTGCTGGTACTTCACCGCCTCGATTCTGTCACTTCGGGACTGGTTCTCTTTGGCCGCAACCACGTCTTTTCCAGGATAGTGCAGCGGGCGCTTGCACGGGGAGAAGCAGAAAAGACATATCTGGCGATGGTATGGGGCTCACCGGCGGACAACCGGATGACGGTGGACAGCCCTATCCGCAGAAAGCACGGTTATGTTTTCGAATGCCACAAGGGCGGCAAGGCATCGCTAACCGATTTTGAGGTGGTGCGCCGCCTTGGTGCCTGCTCGCTTGTTCGATGCCATCCCCGCACCGGACGCACCCATCAAATACGGCTTCATCTTCGCGAATGGGGCCATCCTGTCATCGACGATCAAGTGTACGGCCGGGCCGGGGCGCCGGAGCCGTCCGCCATCTCCGGGAATTTCGCGGAGTCCGCCGGGAGCCTGGATTATGTACCTGGCGGTGGCACCCGTAAGTGCACAGACGATCTGTTGGCAGGTGATGCGGGCGCGGTGATTCAAAACAGACCGGTATCCCTGCTTCACTCCCGCCTGCAAATCCCGCAGGAAGGACTGGATTTTCGGTTGTCCGACCATTTCACGGAGTCGATTGAGCCGGAATCGCATGATGCGGGACAAAATGCGGGACTACCGGTTCCTGCGGCATTTGCCACGGCAGGCCTCCATTTCCTTTTGGATTAGCGGATGCTATATTGTGTTATGATCACCCGGCTCAACATCCCATTCAACACACGGCACCACCAGCCTCTGCCGTCCTCATTCCGCGCCAGACGGTCTCGGCTTGCCGTTGCCGCGATACTTGGACTCCTGGTTGCCTCCTGCAACCTGTTTGAGACAAGGGATCCCGAAGAGCCCGGCACCACCACCGTTCCGGTGTTCATACAGCCAGACCGGCCCCAGGATGTCATCCAGAACCTGCAGAACGCCGTCCGCACCATGAACCTCGACAACTACCGCCGCTGTCTGGAATCCGAAACTTTTTCCTATCAGCCATCGTCCGGGGCGCAAAGCAGCAATCCCGACCTCTGGCAGGGCTGGGGGTTTGCCGAGGAGGAGGTCTATTTCAATAACATGCGCGCCGAGACAGAGGGGTTGAGCGGCCATGAGCTCCGGCTCGAAAACCGGCGTTTCGTCCAGATATCACAGGATCAGGAGCAGTTTGATGCTGAATACCGGATAACGGTGCAACACAACCGGCAGGGGCTTCCCTCGGTGGCAGAAGGGGTCCTTCGCCTGATCATAGTACGCGACGAGTCAGGCAGCTGGACCATTGCCTCATGGAGTGATGCCTCCGAAGGCAGCGATTTCACCTGGAGTGATTTCCGCGCGGCATTTCTTTGAGCATGTCTCTATTCTGCCGTCAAAAAAGCGCGCACGATGCGCTGGAAACGGTCAGGCTGATCCAGAAAGGCATAATGTCCGGCACGCTCTATCCCCACCAGGGCCCCGTTTTTGAGTCCCTTTTCCATGCGCTCGGCCTGATACCACGGCGTGGCCTCATCCTCTTTGCCCCACAGCAGCAGCACCTCATCGGGTATGTCCGGCAGGCAATACTCCAGATGCTCGGAAACAGTTTTGACAAACGTCTCGCGCATCACCCCGTCCAGCTTCTGGTAATCTGATGAACCCAGGGACTTCCAGAGGGATGTGCTGCGCAGCCAGCTTGTGGCTTTGGCCCTTAAAGTGCCCGGGAGCAAGGCAAATGGCGCTTTCATGATCGTGGCCGTGGCGAGGCGACGGTAATAGGAAAAGCTTCTGCGGGGTTTCATGCCTGCACCGCCGGTTATAATGATTTTATGCAATTCAGGGCTGGAAGCCGGGGCAGGTTCCGCTGCTTCAGCCGAGTGCGCGCCGGTACCGGATTTGGTTTCCAAATGCTTGAAACGCCCGGTTTGGGCGGCCCATTTGAGTGTCAGGCGGCCTCCGAATGAATGGGCAATGATATCTGTGGGACCGGCAATTACATTTTTTGCAAAATTACGGGCCAGTTTGGTGTAGTCATCAACGCTCCAAGGTGTTTCGGGCGGGGGCGTTGCACCGAATCCGGGCAGGTCCGGGATATAGCAGGTACGAATGTCCGACAGCGCCCGGGCCAGGGGAAGCATGACCCGCGCACTGCTTCCCCAGCCGTGGAGCATCATAAGCGGCGGTCCGCTGCCTGTCACCCGGTATGAAACCGGAAGGCCCTGATAATCAAAGGTGTATGTTTTCTCCTCGGCCACGTGATATCACTTCTGCTGTTTTATTATAGCCGCTAACCGGTTTTTCTACGGTTTCGGGCCTTCTGCACCATTTCCCGGGCGCCAGCCACCGCATGATCGCTCACGTCGGCCCCGCTCATCAGCGATGCGATCTGCCGGATATGGGCTTCCTCATCGAGTTTTCGGATATATGTAACTGTGCGTTCACCGGATTCCTGCTTTTCCACCCTGAAGTGATGATCCGCCTGTCCCGCAATCTGCGGCTGATGGGTGATGGCGATGATCTGACAGTGTTCGGCCAGGTCGTGCATGGTTCGTCCAACCTGTTCGGCAACCGCCCCGCCGATACCTGTGTCGATCTCATCGAAAATCATGACCGGCAGGTGCTGCTCCCTTGCTATCACCGACTTCATGGCCAGCATGACACGTGAAATCTCTCCGCCGGATGCGATTCTGGCAAGCGGTTTCGGCGACTCTCCCTTGTTGGTACTGATGTAGAAGACGACCTCGTCCGGTCCGTCAGAATGGCACGCGACCGGCTTGCCATCCACGTCAAACCACCCGCTTGCCTCATGCCGCCACATAACCCGGGTTTCGAACCGGTTGTTGGGAATCCCCAAATTTTTCAATGCTCCGGAAATCTGGCTGCCCAGAGCGGCTCCTGACTTGCCGCGCTCATCATGCAAATCCTTCGCTTTCTGCTGCAGCACCTTTGTGGCAGCCGCAAGCTCTTTCTCCTTCTTCTCCAGCTCCAGATCGAAGTTCTCAGCCAGATTTACTGACGCTTGCAGCTCAGAGCGATAACGAATCAGATCCGGCAGCAGGCGTCCGTATTTTTTCTCCAGCCGGCGTATTTCCGCCTGCTTCTGGCGCAATTCCTCAAGACGTTCCGGATTGAACTCGATGCGGGCCCGGTACCGCTCGGTGTGGGAAAGCAGTTCCTGAAAACTGAGCCGTGCCGATCTGAGCTCCCCGGTATAGCTCCGGAACTCATCGTCCATCTCGGCCATATCACCCAGAGCATCCTCAATCATGCCAAGCAGATCCATCAGGTTTCGCTCTCCTTCGGAACCCATCTCACCGATCAGGGCCGCTTTCTGGTCAAGATCCTCGGCATGATCAAGCCGCTTCATTTCGGCTTCCATCTCCTGATACGCCTCTTCATCCAGGTCGGCCGCTTCCAGTTCCCTGAGCTGAAACCGGTGCAGTTCCATTTTTTCACTGAGTTCCCGTTCCTGCCGGACCAGCGCATCCCGCTCCTTGCGCAAACGCACCACGGTCTGATAGGCCTCGTAGTAGGATTTCTTCCGGGCACTTACGCCGGGCAGGGCGTCGATCACTTCGCGATGATGATCCTGCTTCAGCAGCAGCTGATGGTCGTGCTGGCCGTGCAGATCCACCAGGCGGTCGCCCACCTCGCGCAGCACCGAGATGGTCACCGGCGTGTCATTGATAAAAGCCCGGCTGCCGGCGGGACGTATTTCCCGGCGAAGAATGATCTCGCTCCCGTCGTTTTCCACCCCCTGCTCATCCAGCAGGCGGCTCACCACCGGATCCGGCTCGCCCTCTGTTCCAATTACCGCTTCCACGACGGCCTTGCTGGTGCCCTCCCTGACCGTTTCCGTGTCTGCCCGCTCGCCCAGCACCGCGTTCAGCGCACCGATGATAATCGACTTTCCCGCACCGGTCTGACCCGTCAGAATATTCAGACCGATCCCGAAGGAAACCTCCAGTTCATCAATCAGCGCATAGTTTTTGATGTACAGGCTTTTAATCACGGTACCGGTTTTTAGACAATTCACACCAGTTGCACCACCGGCAACCAGCGTCATCCGCTTTGCAAAGATAGGACTATTTTTCATTCTTGTGGAATCCTCCCGGCATGTCTGTTTTTCGTTCTCTCCGGACGAAGCGGCATCGAGCCGGCTGTTGTCGCTGTTCTGTATAGACTGTGAAAAATGGAAATGCTTACACTGCGAAATTGGCAGAAAAAATGGCTATTTTGTGATGATATGGAAAAACATAAACAACACCTTCAGCATCAGCAGTTAATCAACGCACCGGATCGCGTCCCGGTCATCCCCCTGAGGGATACCGTCATTTTCCCCAACACCATGTTTCCCATCCTGGTAGGGCGCTCATCCACCATTGCCGCCATCAATGCGGCAGTGGAAAAAGACAAGTATGTTCTACTTTGCGCCCAGATGGAACCGGACGATGACAGTCCGAGCGCGGAATCCATCCACAAAAAAGGGACCCTGGCCCAGGTTGTACAGGTTCTGCACCTGCCAAACGATCTTCAGAAAGTGCTGATAAGCGGGATCCGACTTGCCGAAGCGGTCTCCTTCGAGCAGAACGCGCCTTATTTCGAGGCCTCCATCAAAATGGAAGAGCCCCGCAAGATCCGGATGACTCCGCGGCTGAAGGCGCTGATCCGGAAAACCAAGGAGGGTTTCGAGAAGCTGGTCCTGCTGAACCATGAGCTTCCTGAAGAGGTGTTGCTGGGTTTTGAGCAGAACTACAATCCGCAGAACCTGCTCTATTTCGTCGCTTCGTATCTCGATCTGGATATAGAGGAAAAACAGCAGTTGCTCGAAGAGACAGACCTGGCCCGGCAGTACCGAAAAGTGCTCACCCACCTGACAGGCGAGCTGGAGCTTCTGGCCGTATCCAACGAAATCAATGAAAAGGTCCAGGATGAGATCCAGGAGACTCAGCGCCGGTTCTACATCCAGGAGCAGATCAAAGTGCTGCAGGAGGAGTTGGACGATGAGGGGTTTGCCGATCCCGAACTGGCCAAGATCAAGGAGAGTCTGGACACGAGACCCATACCGGAAGCGGCGCGGGCCAAGGCGTTTGAGGAGCTTGACCGGCTGCGCAAGACACCGGCCATGTCTCCGGAGTACAGCGTTTCGCGCAACTATCTCGACTGGATCCTGGCGATGCCCTGGGGCGATTACTCCGAGGACCGCCTGGAGATCCGCGCAGTGGAAGAGGCGCTGGAAAAAGACCACTTCGGGCTGGAAAAGCCCAAGGAGCGCATTCTGGAGTACATAGCCGTACTGAATCTGGTGAAAAAGATCAAAGGTCAGATCCTGTGCTTTGTAGGTCCGCCGGGAACCGG
>SKNT01000071.1 GCA_007120385.1 Balneolales bacterium | reverse complement strand
GGCGCCTGAAAATGTGCCGGCCGATCATATTATAACAATTACCGTGTACTTTCGGCAAGCACATCCCACCAGTCATAGTTGATGATGTGGACGATGTCGAAGACCATGAGTCCGTCGGACATCTCGCGGCACATGTGAGCGGCGCGCACGAACTGGTCGGAATCGCCGTCGTACTGCTCGACGTAGAGTCCGCAGTAGATCGGAACTTCGCCCATGACCACATCGCGTGTGATGCGGGCCGAGCCCTCCACGGAGTACCAGAAGTCGCGCGTGGTGCCCATGCCGGCTTCGTGGCGCCGGATCTCCTCCTCGTTGAGCGCGGCGACCTCCTCCTCGGTCACCTCGAAGAAGTAGTTGCCGGTGGTGAACAGGTCCAGGAGTCCGGCGAAACCGTACTTGTGGTAATCCTCGTTGGCCCAGTCGTATTCGCCGTACGGGTCGTAGTCCTGGCTGGCGTAGTTGACGCCGACCTCGTAGTAGACCGGGTACCAGGCGCCGGTGTAGTTTCCGAAGATGATGTCGGGATCCACCTCTTTGGCCAGCGCGCGGGCCTCTTCCAGGAAACTGTAGATCACCGAGGTACGCCAGGCCAGCCAGTCGCGGTAGTAGGGGCCGGGCTTGCGTTCCGGCTCGCCGTCCACATCCACCCATTCATAGATATCTTCGGGGAAGCGCTCCAGTTCGGTGCCGAGGTACTCCTCGAATGCGCGGCGCGAGACGTCGCTGAAATCGCTCTGGATGCCGTCGAAGCGGACACGGTCGAGGATGACGCCGTCGAAGTCGTAGGTCTGGAGGATTTCGCGCAGGATGTTGAGATTGAACTGCCGGACCTCGATATGGGACGGGATGAGCATGGCCGAGTATTTTTCCTTGAGTTCGGTGATGGGCTTCATGCCGTCGGGGGTGTAGTTGATGGCCTGCCAGTCGCGTTTGCCGGGCAGCTCGTAGACCAGACCGATGTCGTGGTAGTTGTGGCCGCCCACGAAGACGTTGATGGAGAAGTGGGTGGTGAGCCCTCGCGCGCGAGCCTCGTCGATGAAGAAGCGGACCAGGTCCATGTCGGATTCGCGCACCAGCCCGCTGTGGTGGGTGATCCACTGCGGGGCGTATCGGCTCTCGTACATGACATGCCCGGAGATGGGCTTGAGATCCAGCACCACGTCGGTGATGCCGGCCTGGCGGGTCAGGTCCAGGTAGTACGAGATGGAGTCGGGATAGCTGAGCCGCTCGAAGTTGGCCGAGGCGTCGAACCAGAGGATCTTGCGACGGGGGGCGTCGCGGTCGGCGTCAGTGAGGGCGCGGTCGGCGTCCACGACCGGTGTATCGGGGGCGCCGTTGTCAGGGGTGCAGGACACGGCGGCGGAAAGCGCAAAAGCCGCCAGCAAGAGAGAGGAAAGGATCGGTTTGTGGAAATGTTTCTTCATCTTGGTTGGATGTGGTTGCAGGTTGAGGGGACGCCGGCGTGCGGGCCGGCGGTTGATGACACCCGGCGGAACGAGCTGCCAGGTGGATATTGGCGCCAGACAGATGCTGTTACAACTGCCTCGTGGATGTTGAATGCCCGGTCAGAGACTGGCGTACTTGACCACGTTTACGCCGTCGATCTGATCGATGTACTCCAGGTCTTTCTGATCCAGTTTGGTGTCGACCGTAAAGGCGGTGATGGCCTGTTTGTTTTTCAGGTCGCGGCCCAGACTGAGCGAGGCGATGTTGATGTCGCGCTTGGCCAGGGCGCCGCTGGTGGCGGCCAGCATGCCGGGCTGGTCGATATTCCGGTAGATGATGATCTCGCCTTCCAGGTGGATCTCGATGCTGAACCCGTCGATGCTGACAATGCGGTAGTCGCCTTCGCCGAAGGGGGTGGCCGAGAGCTTGCGGTACTCGGCATCCGGACCCAGGTCCACCGTGATCAGGTCGGAGTAGGTCTGTTTATCGCGGCTCTGGGTCTCGGTGATCTTGAGTCCGCGCGATTCGGCATGGAAGCGGGCGTTTATCAGGTTGACCACCTCATCCACACTGCCTTTCATGAAGCCGCTGAGCAGGGAGTCGGTGAGGACCTGCGCGTGGTCGGCGCAGGTGCCGCTGTAGCTGACCGACAGCTTCTGGATGTGTTTCGGGGCGATCTGGGAGAGCAGGTGTCCGAAACGCTCGGCCAGCTCCAGGAACGGCTGCACCTCCTTGTTGGTGCTCAGAGCGATGGATTTGCCGTTGAGGCTGCCTGCGAAGCCCTTGTGCTCGATGGCGTCGGCAATCTGGGTGGCAATCTGTTCAGCAACTTTGCCCTGGGCTTCCTGGGTGGATGCGCCCAGGTGCGGGGTGCAAATGATGCTCGGGTGCTTCAGCAGTTCCAGAATCTCCTTGGTGGGCGGCTCCTGGCTGTAGACGTCCAGGGCCACGCCGGCAATGGTGCCTTTATCAAGCATGGCGGGCAGATCGGCCTCTTCGAAGATGCCGCCGCGGGCGCAGTTGATCAACCACATGCCGGGTTTGATCTTCGAGGCGTTCTTTTTGCTGATGAGGCTGCGGGTCTGTGCGGTTAGCGGGGTGTGCACGGTGAGATAATCTGCCCGGGCGAGGATATCATCCACCTCCATCATTTCCACACCCATCTCGGCGGCGCGTTCGTGTGTGGTAAACGGATCGTAACCGATCACATTCATGCCGAACGCTATCATGCGGGTAGCCACGTTGGACCCGATCTTGCCAAGGCCTATGACGCCCAGCGTTTTGCCGTGCACTTCGGTTCCCATGTACTTCTTGCGATCCCAGCGGCCCTCCTTGAGGGAGGCGACTGCGGCGGGGATGTTGCGTGAAAGCGCGAGGATGAGTCCGCAGGTGTGTTCGGCGGTGGAAATCGTGTTGCCGTCAGGTGTGTTCATAACCAGCACACCGTTTCGGGTGGCGGCATCCAGGTCTATGTTGTCGACACCCACGCCGGCGCGTCCCACGACCTGTATGTTCCGGGCTTTGGCCAGGAGTTTCGGGGTCACTTTAGTGGCGCTGCGCACCACCATGGCATGATAGTCACTGATCATTTCCAGCAGTTCTTCTTCGGACAGCCCGGCGGCTTCCGTTACTTCAAATCCGCGATTTTTGAGAATCTCGCCGCAGATGGCATCCACGCCATCCAGTAAAAGTGCTTTGTACGCCATGGGTCAATAATTGTATGTGTTATTCAGTCGGTGATGGATTGTGAAATGAAATCAGGGGTGCTGCAAGGGTGCTTCTGGAAATACTGCAGTGGGTGTTGCTGGAAATCCTGCAGATAATGGCTGTGCAGCTGAGGTTTGGAGCTGCGGAAACCCGCCCGGTATAAAGTAACATTTCATCCGCTTTGCTGCACAAAATCCATTGCAAAAAGAAAAAAATCATCCAGCGAATCGGGATTGATGGCTGAAACGGCAAAAACCGGAACCTCCATGTTCATGTCACGCAGCAGCCGCGCGACACCGCTTTCATGCCGGGATGCCAGGTTTTTGGAAATCTTGTCGCTTTTGTTGAGGATAATGCAGAACGGGATCTGATGCTCGCCAAGCCAGAACATGAATTCCTCATCCAGTGCGGAAGGTTTGTGTCGGATATCGATGAGCAGCACCACCAGCTCCAGGGTCTCGCGTTCCAGCAGGTAGCGCTTCATCTCGCGTCCCCACCGGGCCTGCTCCTTTTTGGATATTTTTGCGTATCCGTAGCCGGGCATATCTACCAGGTACCAGCTGTCGTCAATCAGGTAGTAGTTGAGGCTGCGGGTTTTGCCGGGTGAGTTGCTGGTGTGGGCCAGTTTCTTGCGGCGGGTGAGGGCGTTGATGACCGAGGACTTGCCGACGTTGGACCGCCCCGCGAAACAGATTTCGGGTTTGCCGTCAACCGGACAGACACTCAGGTCCGGGGCGCTCAGCAGGTATTCGGCTTTTACAATCCGCATTCTGTTTTTCTGATGGTGATGGGGGCTTTTTTGTGCCGGGATGCCGGGGCAGGTGGGAATCTGACCGCATGGCTGTCCCTCAGTAATATTCGTTTTCCTCTTTGCGCATGCGTGAGGGGACCGGCACCGGGTAGTCGCCCGTGAAGCAGGCCGTGCAATAGCCCTTGCCATCCGGATGCGCCTCGCGTACGGCTTGTACCAGCCCTTCGGCTGACAGATAGCGCAGGGAGTCCACACCGATCACCTCGGCGATTTTTTTGGGATCCTGGTCATAGAGGTTGGCGATCAACTCATCCGGACTCGGGAAATCCATTCCGTAAAAACAGGGATGGAGGATGGGCGGGGAGGCCACCATGAAATGGATCTCTTTGGGTTCGGCGTGGCGTATCATCCGGACCAGGTGGGCCGAGGTGGTGCCGCGCACGATGGAATCATCCACCAGAAAGACCACACGGTCTTTCAGTACGCCTTTGACGGTGTTGAACTTGGTGCGAACTTTCACGTCGCGTGAGGCCTGTCCGGGGGAAATGAAGGTGCGTCCGACATAATGGTTGCGGATCAACCCGATTTCGTACTTGCAGTCGACGCCCTGTTTCTGGTTCTCGTGCGCATAGCCGAGGGCGGCGGTATTGCTGGAGTCGGGTACGGAGATCACAATCGGGACCTTGTCGGACCGGGTGGAGGTGACCTTCGGGATGGGATGTTCGCGTGCCAGGTATTTGCCGGTCTTGCGCCGAACCTTGTCAGTATTCTCGCCGAAAATGAGGCTGTCCGGACGGGAGAAATAGACGTACTCGAAGATGCACTGGCTTACGCCGGTTTCTGGTTTCCGCTGGAGATGGAGCGAGCGTGGTTCGCCGCTTTCAAGGGTTTCCCGGTCGATGATGACCACTTCGCCGGGCTGCACATCCCGCACATAACGGGCCTCGATGATGTCAAAGGCGCAGGTTTCGCTGGCAACGATCCAGGCCGATTCCTTGCGTCCTAGGGCGAGCGGACGGAATCCGTTCGGATCCCGTACGGCGATCAGCTTGTCATCGGTCAGTAGCACCAGGCAGTAGGCTCCCTCGATCTGGTGCAGGGCGTCCATGATCTGATCCATCTGGGTCTCCTTTTGGCTGTGGGAGATCAGATGGAGGATGAGTTCGGTGTCGGATGTGCTCTGGAAGATGACACCGCGGTTCTCCAGCATGGCGCGGAGTTTGGCGGCGTTGGTGAGATTGCCGTTGTGGGCAATGGCCAGGTTGCCGTTTTTGTAGTGGACGCGGAAGGGTTGAATGTTGGATGCGTTGATCGAAGAACCCGAGGTGGAATAGCGGTTGTGTCCGATCGCCGAGGTGCCGTGCAGTTTTTCGGTGAAGATTTTCTGATTTTCGAAGACAGTGAGAACCAGGCCGAAACCTTTGTGCTGGGGCATCACCGGAATGCTTTTCTTCGGGTCAAACCAGGATGTGACTATACCGGCTGATTCCTGTCCGCGATGCTGCAGGGCGTGGAGTCCGTAGTAGGTGTGGACGGCCGCTTCGGGATCGTTGAAAATCCCGAAGATACCGCAATAATCATGGGGTTTGTCGGACATTCCGAACAGAGTGTAAAGTGGTTACAGTCAAAGATATCAAGATACAAAATGATGCTTCCAAAAACATCAACAGAGTTCGGATACCGGTATCAGGCGCTGACAGTCCGCATCCCCCCGTATGCCAGATCCAGGAAGTTGCGCAGGAGCTGTTCGCCGGGTTTCCCGGATTTTTCAGGGTGGAACTGAACTCCCATGAAATTGCCGCGGCTTGCTATGGCGGAGAAGGGGTGGGAATAAGTGGCTGTGGCAACGGTATCTGCCGTCACCGGTGCAAAGTAGCTGTGGACATGATAGAAGTGGGTGCCCGCAGGGATGCTTTTCAGCAGGGGGTGGTGTTCCTTGCCCGGACATGTTTCCACTGTGTTCCAGCCCATATGAGGCACTTTCTGCCGGGAAGCGTCAAATTTTGTGAGACGGCCGGGCAGCACGCCCAGTGTTTCCGTGGGACCCTCGGTGGTTGATTCGTAGAGCAGCTGCATGCCCAGGCAGATCCCCAGTACCGGTTTGCGGGTTTCGCGCAGCCAGGCGTCAAGTCCGTTCAGCTGCAAGTCGCGCATTGCAGAAACGGCATGTCCCACACCGGGAAAGATGATGGCGTCGGCCTGGTCGAGATCGGGCATCCGGTTGGTAATGATGTAGGAAGCCGCGAGCCGGTCCAGGGCGTTCGATACCGAAGCCAGGTTGCCTGCCTTGTAGTCTATAATGGCGATCATAGTATGCCTTTGGATGACGGGAGGATGTCCAGGTAGTGCTCGTTGCGGTCCATAGCCTGGCGCAGGCAGCGGGCCAGCCCCTTGAAGGAGGCCTCGATCTGGTGGTGGTCGTTCTCCCCCTTGACCGATACATGCAGCGTGGCCTTCAGCGCCATGGCCAGCGAATGAAAAAAGTGGGAGGTCATCTCCGTCGGGAAGTCGCCGACCTTCTCGCGGCGGAAAGTGCCCTCGAAGACGCACCAGGGGCGGCCGGACAAGTCAATGGCCACCAGGGACCTGGTTTCGTCCATGGCCACCGCAAAGCCGTAGCGGCCGATGCCGCGCTTGTGGCCCAGCGCTTCGCTGATGGCCTCGCCCAGGGTAATGGCGGTATCTTCGATGGTGTGGTGCTCGTCGATTTCCAGGTCGCCGCGGCATGTGATCTCAAGGTCCATATACCCATGGCGCGCAATCTGATCGAGCATGTGGTCGTAGAACGGGATGCCGGTGTCGATGTGCGATTTTCCGGTGCCGTCGAGGTTGACCCGCACCGAGATGTCTGTCTCGGCGGTTTTTCGGGAGCGGGTGGCGGTACGGCGGGACCCCAGCAGCCAGGCGGCGAGTTCGGACCACTCCCCGAACAGGATGTCGGCCGGCTTACCGGCAGCCTCGCCGGGTGCATGCTTCAGGAGGAGACGTCCGTCCGCTTCCACGCCAACACGGAGCTGTTCCAGCGGCTGATCCTTCCAATCCGAACTTTCCGGATCGGCCAGAAGAATCTCTTCCTGGTCCAGCAATGCCGCAATGGAAGGATCCGGGTGCTTGCCGCCTGCCATGGCCGGCTGGATGCCGCGCTCAGAGAGTTTTCGCAGCGCGCCGAGCGAACCGCGGCGCATGGGCCAGGGGGTACCGGAGGATGCAGAGGCGGCAGGCGAATCGGGTGCGGGTTGCAGTGCCGCCGGATCAATGATCAGGAGCATTCTTGGAGTCATAGAGCTCTGAAATTAGTTGGTCGTTTTCAGGGGTGGTGCCAACAGTGATGCGCAGGGTGTCCTCGCAGTGAAGCTGGTCGCCCCGGTAACGGACAATCACCCCGCGCTCCGCCAGACGCCGGTACCAGTGCTGCGCACCGCGAATGCGTACCAGCAGGAAGTTGGCATCGGATGGAAAAATGGTCTGCACATCAGGATGCTTTGCCAGCGCGGATGCCAGCCGGTTGCGCTCGGTGATGATCTGGCGGACTTTCTCGCGCATTTTGTCCACATGGTCGAAGGCCAGCATCGCCGCATCGGCGGTGAGGCGGTTGACGTTGTAGGGCGCCTTGACCTTCATCATCCACTCGATCACTATTGGATGCGCCAGTGCCGCGCCCATGCGGATGGCCGCCAACCCGAACGATTTGGAGAGGGTTTGAAGAATGACCAGGTTTGGGCAGGTTTCCATCAGATGGCATAGCGAGCCGCTGTCGCTGAAATCGACGTAGGCCTCATCCACCACAACCAGCCGATCGAAATCCTTAAGGATGCGTTCAATTTCCACCTGGTTGAGCACGTTGGCCGTTGGGTTGTTCGGCGAGCAGAGCATGATCATCTTTGTATTCTTGGTGACGCGGGAGAGGACGGCGCGTGCATCCAGTTCGAAGTTTTTGGACAGCGCGGCTTCTGCCACGCCCACATTGTTGATGCGCGCCGCAACTTTGTACATGCCGTAGGTGGGCGGGGTGATGATGATCTCGTCGCGTCCCGGCTCGCAGAATATGCGCATGAGCAGGTCGATCGCCTCGTCGCTGCCCACGCCGACAAAAACATGTTCCATCCGAATGCCGCGGAAACCGGCCCATTTGCGGCGCAGGTCGTTCAGGCGCGTTTCGGGATAGCGGTGGAGCGGAAGGTCGGTCGGGATGGCCGGACCGAAGCTGTTCTCATTGGCATCCAGCAGGACCCCCTCATGGAAATCATCGCGTGCGGCGTGATAGGGGTTGAGGGTCCGGATATTCGGGCGGATCCACGGTTCGGGGTTGAACGAGGATTTGGATTCGTTCGGCTTTGATTCGGGCATAAATCGATGTGTATGGATAAGAAAAAAAGGGAGCTGCAGGGTAGTTGAATCGGCAGAATATCAGTCGAAAAATCGTTCTGAGGGTCGTTCTGAAGGTCAGTCTGAAAATTGGTCGGGGGTCAGTCTGAAGCCGCGTCTTTTTCCAGTCGCACCGTTACCGCACGTTTGTGGGCTTCCAGCTGCTCCACTTCAGCCATGCGGACCACGGATGGACCGATAGCCCG
>SKNT01000062.1 GCA_007120385.1 Balneolales bacterium | reverse complement strand
TCTACGACTGGCCGGGATACAATTACGGGAACCAGAACCTGGTGAGCGTTGCCTGGGCGGTATCGGCTCGCGGAATCATGCCCGCGGTGGAGTACCACATCCCGCAGGGCGACCATGACGCCGGTTTTGCCTCGCTGAGTGATGCTCTGGACTGGGTCAATGCGCAGGATGAGCTGGAAAACAGCATCCGGTTCGTGATCACTGATGATCTGGACGAGCGCGGGCAGGACCTCGCGGTCACCTATCCGTTTTCCATGCAGACCCCGCTGTCGATCGTGGCAGCCGACGGCTCCGAACCGGTGCTCACCATCGACCGGCCGTTTGTGATCGGCGCGCCATATGTGACGATGGATGGCAACAACGGCTCCGACGAGCCCGGCCTGACGATCCATTACACCGGCGATCAGCTCCATTTTCATGATTTCGGGGACGGGGACGGCCCGGTCGAGATGCCGGTCGTTGCCGTGCACTCCGGTGCTGAGCGTGCATCAATCCGGTACCTGCACCTCACCCGCGACGAAACCATATCGGAAGTCCCGGTTGCGATCCGGCTCGGCCTCGGTTCGGAAACCGACGTCGCACCCGGCCATCTGACCCTGGAAAACACACACATTGGTACCGAATCGGCGCCGTTCTATGCCGGTCTTTACGTGGACGGCGTGGCATCCGCCTCAAAATTTGAAGTCACCGGCAACACCATCCACGCGTCGCACAGCGCCCTGCTATTCAGCAGGCCCGTCTTTGATGCGAAGGTGAGCGGCAACCGGTTTTTTGTCTGGGCGGATGCGGATGGCGCCTTTGGTGACGGAGACGGAGATGTGGGTCCGGCCGGAAATGGTGACGTGCCTGCTGGGCCGCGCCTGATCCCTGAATTTTCCGCCGCATCGCTGCAGGGAAGCGGACTGGAGGTGCGTGACAACCGAATGGTGATCCGTGAATCCGGCGACGGGCGGGTGTCGGTGAGCGGCATCCGGCTTGGCGAGCTCAGCGGAGATAACCTGCTGGCCAACAACATGATCAATGTGATTGCGCTGGAGGCGGGCGGATCACAGGGAAGGCCGGCCGCAGGCCTGGCAATCCATGCCGGAGCGCGGGGTCCGGCCGCAGATGACGATGCGGAGATCCGGCTCTATCATAACACGGTGCGCATCCATGAACTGGCCAATACACCGTCGTCGGCTTCACTCCGGGTGACTGGAGAGACCGGTCATCGTCAGGTGAACCTGGATGTGCGCAACAATCTTTGGATCAACGGACATCAGCCGTCGCTGCGGAAAACGGCATTTGCTGGAGCGGGAGCCGTATCAGGCAGTACAGGGAGCGGCGGATCAGCCGTGTCTGGCACCGATTATACCGGAAACGGACAGGAGTGCGATGCGGTCGGGGCAGTGGGGCTCTGCCTGGATGCGGATCTGGACTGGAACGCCCGCGCCAACAACTGGTACACCGAAAGCGGCGGGCTGGCCGGCTGGGTCAACGGCGAACTGGCCGCGGACGCTGAACAGATGGGACTGCTGACCGGCGACGACCGGGCTGAGACGGTGCCTGTTCATTTCACCGCGGACACCGAGCTTCTGCTGGACGAGCCCTCGCGCGGCGATGTTGCGCTCACCGGTCGCGGTGTGGCTGAGGTGCCGTCCGATATCCTGGGCAATCCACGCCACCCGGTATTCCCCTACATGGGCGTGCACGAGCCCGAGCCCACACTTGCCCCGACGCTGATCGGCGACTACCACATTCCGCAGGGCGCTCACGCCAAGGGATACGACTCGCTGGGTGAGGCGCTCGCCGACCTCAACGCCAACGGGGCGGAAGGCCAGTTCCGATTCATCATCCACCAGGACCTGGACGAAACCGTTGCGCAGCTGCATCTTAACCGGGAGGATCTCACCACCGGCACGAGGATGAGGCTGGTGCCGGCCGGATCGGATGTCACTATCCGGGTCGCCCATCCGGTGCTTATCGAAAACACATCCTACGTTACCATTGGCGGCGCGGAACACCGGATTCAAATTACCATGGAGGATGCGGATGCAGGGCAGGCGGTCTGGATCGCTGGCAACAGCCGATTTGTGACGCTCAGCAATCTGGACATTTCCCATGGATTCGGAGTTCAGTCGAACACGGTCGGGGTGCAGGTGCGCCGTGACGATGAGGCCACGGCAGTTCCGGAGTATATCGTGCTCGAGGGGCTGAAAATCGGCAGTCTCGAGCATCCGTTTCGTGACGGCGTACGTCTTTGGGGAACAAACAACCCGATGTTGCGGGTGCGTGCCAATGTGACGGGCAGCCATATCGTGGCCAGCCACCGGGGCATCTCCACGTTTTTCACCGATAACAATACCTATCAGGACAATCTCATTGAGATCACCGGGCACCATGCCGATCCGGCCTGGTATGCCGGCATCTATCTGGCAGGTACCCGGGGCACCACGGTGCGGGCCAACCGGATCCATATGCTGGGAATTAACGCATCCTCGCCGCGTTACGTGGCCGGGGTGAACATCAACCAGAACGAAGGCAACAACAGTCTGATCAACAACATGATCAGCGTAACCGACGATTTCACGAATCATGGCGGCAGTGCGGACAGCCGTGTCTACGGCATCGGTATCCACCGGGAAGGGCAGGGAGAGCGGTACAATTTCCTGCACAACTCAATCTATCTGGGTGCGACCGGCCAGACGGGGCTTTCGGCGGTCATCGGCTGGGAAAGTGTGACGCCGGATGAGGTTCCGGCCAGCTATTTTATCATCAACAACCTGATGAGCAACCGCCATGACCGGACGAATGCGTATGCATGGCGCTGGCATGTCGGCGAGCTGCGCAATGTCCACAGCAACAATCTGGATGTGGCCGGACAGGCTTCGGTGGGTTGGTACGAGGGCGAGGGCGCACCGAAGATGGCACGATGGTGTGAACTTTCGGATGTGGATCACAACTCACGGACGGTCCGGGTGCATTTCCGGGCGGATCGCGACCTGCGGCTGGCAGAACAGTCGGAGGGCGACAACCTGCTGGCGGGGACGTACATGGCGTCGGTGAGTACCGATATTTTCGGCAATCCGCGCAATTCATCCGCCCCGTACAAAGGGGCATGGGAGTCGCTGGAGGCGGTTCTCACCAGCGCATCCGATGAGCAGGAGCTCTCGGAAATCCCGGATGTGTTCCGGCTGCAACAGAACTATCCAAACCCGTTCAACTCGCAGACGAGCATAGCGTTTGACCTGCCGGTCGACAGCGAGGTGCGTCTTGAGGTGTACAATGTGGTCGGACAGCGGATAGCCACGCTGGTGGATGGACCCCAGCCGGCCGGATCGCATACCGTGTCATTTGACGCATCGCGGCTGGCCAGCGGCGTTTATGTCTATCGTATTCAGGCCGGATCTTACGTTAAAACGCACAAAATGACACTGGTCAAGTGACGGATATGGAATGGTAACGGCGGGTTTGACAGGTGGTCCTATGAGCGTACAGACTATCAGCACAAGGTGACTCAGTACGCTGAGAATCAGCGTACTGAAACCGGCACGGAGACGGAGGTTCGTTCCCAGGTGATGGTCAGCCGGACATCGGCGTCCCCCTCATCCTCCAGAAAACGGATTGAGAAACCTTCAACGGGCTCATCGGGTTGCGAGACCGGTACCTCCACACGTGCCACGTCGTGCTCTTCATTGTAGCCGCGCAATCCCCACTGACCGAGCTGACTGTTCAGGATGACGGTCCAGGCGGTTTCGCCGGGAATAGTGAAGAGGGTGTAGAGACCGGCAGGGACGTGTTCGCCGCCGAAGGTCACATCCGACTGGAAATAAATTTCGGAGCCTTCGTTGGCTCCGGTCCGCCATAGCCGGTCAAAGGGGACCAGTTCTCCGAAGACGGTGCGTCCGCGCATCCATGGCTGGCCGTAGACCACTTTCATGTAGGTGTCGCCCACCATGGTGCGTTCGATCACGACGGGGCTGAGACGGTGCTGGGGCTCCTGGTAGCCATCCTGTGCGGCCGCGGTCTGGACGGAAAGGGGGCTGGCCATCAGTGCCAGCGTCAGGATGGTGAACATGGCCACGGCAGCTCTGCCGCGGAAGGGATTTGTTGTGATACTATTCATCTGTTTAAAATTTTGGATTCATAAGGTCACATAGAATGTCCATGACAACTATAATCATGCTCTGTGTGACCGGGCGACGGTCATGGGCATTTCATGACGGTACCGATATGTGTTGTTATTTAGGTTGAACGTGTTGAAAGTACATCCGTATCCATAATAGAAACAAGCTTTGCGCTGAAAGCATTCAAACGTTGTGAAAAGAATTCATTAGGCGGAGAATAATTTCCAGACTGTCCGGGTATCGCATAAATAGATTAAAATCATTATCATAGGTAGTGTAATTCGAAAAAGAGGGCGCAGTAGCTTTCTGTGGAACCGGATGCGTGATGTGGGGCACCGGCATGATCGGGGAACAACGTGCAGTTGTGGAAACATATTCAGACCATTTTCGGAGGATGTCATGAAAGTCAGGCTCACGCTACTGTCCGGCCTTGCGTTCGCAACGCTGTTTACAGCCACTGCAATCCCGGCGCCGGCGCAGCATCAGGAATGGATCAACTACACTACCGGCACGTGGACCTTCACAGTGGCGAGGGATGGCGATTATCTCTGGACCGGGTCCCGCGGCGGCATCACGGTAAAAAACATCGTTACCGGCAGTCGAATTTTTTACAATGCCGCCAACTCACCGCTGCCCGTCAACCGGGTCCACGTCATCAGCATGGGCGCTGACGGCACAAAATGGGTGGGAACCGGCGGGGGCGGACTGATCCGCATCCACGATGATGAATGGATCATCTATCACGAGGGCAACTCCGGAATTCCATCCAATAACATTCATGCCGTTTTTGAAGATAATGACGGGGTAGTCTGGGTGGGGATGGATGACGGCCTGGCCCGGTTCGACGGTGAGGACTGGGAGGTGTACCACCGCCTGAATTCGCCGATGCCGGAAAATACCGTACGCGAGATCACTGCGGGTCCGGATGGCGCGCTCTGGATAAGCCTGGACACCGGCCTGCGGGGCGGGTTGGTGCGTTTTGACGGAGAGGAGTGGACCGTATTCCAGGCCGACAACTCCGGGCTGCCCAACAACCGGGTCCGCACTGCGAAATTCGACGATCAGGGGCGGCTTTGGGCCGGGACGTTCAGCGGTGCAGCCGTTTTCGACGGGGAGGATTGGGTGGTCTACAACATGGCCAATTCCGCTCTGGGCCGGAATTCCATCCAGACCATTGCTATCGATGATAGCGGTGCCGTCTGGATCGGCACCGACGGCACCTCCGGCGGGTTGTATCGCTATGACGGAGAGACGTGGCAAGCTGTCCGCCGGCAGAATTCGGAGTTGCCGGATAACGAAATTCGGAGCATCATCATCGCCGCTGACCAGTCGGTTTGGGTGGCCACGGGAGAAGGTGTGGCCAGCATTGCCGGCGGCGTGGTCAGCGCCCGCAACACATCGCAGGTGTCCGCCCCACTGTATCTCACCCATCCGAATTCCCTGGCGGTAGATGGCAGCGGAGCCGTGTGGATTGCCACGCTGGATGGCCTGGTCCGGTTCGAAAGGCAAAAGTGGACCGTATTAGACATCCATTTCGACCTCTTTCTCCGATCCACGTTCTGTGTGGCCGTCGACGCGAACGACTACATCTGGGTGGGGACCAACAGCGGCCTGGCGGGTTTCGACGGGGAAGTGCTGGATGTCATCGACATGTCGGAGTCCGGCCTGCTTGCCAACCGGGTCAATGCCATCACGTTCGGCAATGACGGAGCGCTGTGGATGGGCCTCGAAACCGCCGGTGTTGCGCGTTTTGACGGGGCCGGCTGGCAGGTGCACGATTCGCGGAACACGGCCATTGTCGGCAACACCATCCGGACCGTTGCCGTGGACCACGACGGTACGGTCTGGGCGGGCGGCACCCTGCACGGACTGAATATCTTCAATGGCGAGGAATGGACCGTGATCAACAGCTTAGGCAACCCTCTGCTAAACAACTCCATCAGTGCCATCCACGCGGCCCCCGACAGCACCGTCTGGATCGGTACTTCGGGAGGACTGAATCGTGTTCGCGGCGACGAATGGGAGCAGATCACCCGGTCCAACTCCGACCTGCCCGGCAACAATATTCGTGCCCTGGCGCAGGACCATGACGGGTCCCTGTGGATCAGCATCACAAATGAGGGCCTGGCCCGCTTCGATGGCGAAAATTGGGAGCTGTTCGACGTCTTCAACTCCGGTCTGCCGTCATCCACGGTCCATTCCATCGCTATCGATCAAAGCGGCAACAAATGGCTGGGCACACCTGACGGTCTGGCCGTATACCGTGAGGGGGGCGTGGTTTCGGCAGAGGAGCGGGAGGATGCGCGTGCCGACCTGCCCGCGGTTCCGGTCCTGCACCAGAACTATCCCAATCCATTCAATCCATCCACCAGGCTGCGCTTCGAGCTTCCAGGTGACGGGTTTGTCCGGCTGGATGTCTACGATATACTCGGCCGGCGGGTGGATACGGTCTTCGCCGGGCACCTGCGGGCCGGTTCTCATGCTTATTCCTGGGATGCCGGGCGTTTTGCCAGCGGCGTCTACCTGTCCCGGCTGACGACGGATAGCGGATCGGCAACGCGAAAACTAACTGTGCTGCGGTAGGCGACACCACGCAGGCCTGCACTCGTTCATGCAGGTCCGCTCGGGTTCGCGCCGGGCCGCTCATCCCCCCCCCCCAAAAAAAAAATTTCTATCCTTCAGAAAAACAGGAAATGCGCCATCAGTGTAATGATGGGCAGGGTGACCAGGGTGCGCAGCAGGAAGATGATGATCAGTTCCCAGAAATTCAGCGGGATTTTGGATTTGATGATCAGCGCGCCGACCTCGGACATGTAGATGAGCTGGCTGACGGAAAGCGCCGCCACTACAAACCGGGTGAGTTCGCTTTCGATGCCGGCGGCCAGCACGGCAGGCAGGAACATGTCGGCGAAACCGACCAGAGTGGCCGGTGCGGCGGCATGCGCCTCGGGAATCTGCAAAAGCATCAGCAGCGGGACCATGGGCCAGGAGAGCCAGGTGAACAGCGGCGTGTATTCGGCGGTGACCAGCGCCAGGATGCCGATGGCATAGACCAGCGGCAGCAGGGAGAAGAAGATATCGGCGACGTTGGTCAGAGAGTTGCGCACCAGCTGTGCCGGACCGGGCGATTTGCGGGCCCGGTCCATGGCCTTGTACAGTGAATCCATGAATACGGCCGGCTGATATCGTTTCTCCTCGACAATCTGGCGTCCCGCCGGCTCATAATAGGTATCCGGTTTGCGCACCAGCGGAAACAGGCGAGGTATAATGACGGCCGCCAGCAGCCCCGATACCACAACGGTGGCATAGTACTGAAGGAACATGTGTCCCAGATCCACAAAATGGATGATCACCAGGCTGAAAGCGATGGAGACGACAGAAAAATTGGTGGCGATCACGGCCGCTTCACGCCGGTTGTAGAACCCTTTTTCGTACTGCTGCATGGTGATGAGCACCCCGACCGTGCCGGAACCGAACCAGGATGCGGTGGCGTCGATGGCGCTGCGACCCGGCAGGTTGAAGATCAGCCGGAACGGTTTGCGAACCATGCTGCCGATGAATTCCATGAAGCCGTAGTCCACCAGGAAAGGGAGGAAGAGCGCGGCGAACAGGAAGAAGGCCAGCAGCACGGTGATCAGCTCGTTGAGCATGAGTCCGCCGGTGTCGTCGGAGATCAGGAACTCCGGTCCGATTTGCAGCAGCGTCAATGTGGCCAGGACTGCTCCGGCGAGGCGCAGGGCGAACCAGCCCGAACCGATGTGGAAAATTTCGTGGAGTGCGCCGGTTTCGGCCCATGCCGGATGGCGGAGCTTGACGTAGATGGTTGCCAGGATCGAGATCCAGAAGATGGCCACGGCGATGGCCGGCAGGGTATTGTCGAACAGGGCCATGAGCGCATAGGCCAGAAAGCCCATGCCGACGTTGATCGAGCCCTCCAGCGTGAAAGGGATCAGGAACATGCCGATGCCCACCAGCGACGGGAGCAGGAAGACAAGGAAATTGCGGGCGGTGAACAGCCGGTCGATCGGCGGGGCGCCGGGTTGGCCGGCATCGCCGCCAGGAGCGCCACTGTCCGGGTTGACGGATCCGGCAAAGCCGGCAGGACCGGGGACGTTACCGGGCAGGGAAGGATCGCCGCCCGGCTGGTTGTGATCGGCCTCGTTGGGTTGGGGCATCGAAAAAGTAGCAGGTTATGGTTGGATATCGAAATCCCCAAAAGGTATTGAATACCGATGGATTCGGCAAGTTGCGGGGTGCTACTTGACGAGCATCATTTTCCGCGTGAGGACATAGTCCCCGGCCTGCAGGCGGTACAGGTAGACGCCGCTGGAAAGGTGCGAGGCATCGAAGCTGATCTCATGGCTGCCGGCCTGACGGTGGG
>SKNT01000120.1 GCA_007120385.1 Balneolales bacterium | reverse complement strand
GGATCAGGTCGGCGACAATGGCCGCGACCAGTGTCACCACAAGGGCAATTTCCGGAAGGAAACGGTAAATACTTTCAATGATGTGTTCAGCCATACGTAATTCGGATTATCGCAAACCTTTTGGATATTGATATGTTACCTTCCAGCCACATTCACAAATTCGACGAGATGGCTCAGCGAGGCGTTCATCAGTTCAATGGCGGGACCGGGGTATACACCCAGGAAAATGACAATGAGCAGCAGCGGCACGAACATCAGCAGTTCGCGGCCGGTCAGGTCGGTCAGGGTCTTGTGTTCATCGGAAAGCTCGCCGAGGAAGACGCGCTGGATGGTCCAGAGGATGTAGGCTGCCGTGAGGATGATGCCGGTCACCGAGATGATGGTGATCACCCGGAAGGCGTCAAATGCGCCGAGGAAGGAGAACAGCTCGCTGACAAATCCGCTGAGCCCGGGCAGACCGAGTGCCGCAAACATGGCCACCATGGCAATACCGGTGTACTTGGGCATCTGGTTGGCAATACCCCCGAAGTCATAGAGCCCCCGCTTGTGGGTCCGGTCGTACAGAACTCCGACTATAAGGAAGAGCATGGCTGTGATGGTGCCGTGGTTGAACATCTGCAGCACGGCGCCCACGGTTCCCTGGTTGGTCAGCGAGGCCATGCCGAGCATCACGATGCCCATGTGGCTGATGGATGAGTAGGCGATCAGCTTCTTGAAGTCATCCTGTGCCATTGCGCAGAGCGCACCGTAGATGATGCTGATCATGCCCAGTGCCGCCATGAGGTACATGAAATAGACGGTGCCGTCGGGCATGATCGGGAACAGGATCCGCAGCATGCCGTAGGTGCCGAGCTTCAGCAGCACACCGGCCAGGATCACACTGATCGGCGTGGGCGCCTCCACGTGCGCATCCGGGAGCCAGGTGTGGAACGGGAAGAGCGGTACCTTGATGGCAAAGCTGATGAACAGGGCCACCCATGCGATATGGCGCCAGGTCGTATCCACCCCGTAGAAGATCGAACCCTCCACGAAGTTGGCGGAATTCATCATGTGCAACAGGTTGAAGGTGTGCACCTGCTCGCCGGCAACGTTGGTGTAGGCCACACTGAAGTAAAGACCGAGCATGACAAGCAGCATCAGTACGCCGCCCACGAAGGTGTAGATGAAGAACTTGATGGCGGCATATTCACGCCGGGGACCTCCCCAGATCCCGATCAGGAAGTACATCGGCAGCAGCATCACTTCCCAGAAGATGAAAAACAGGAAGAAGTCGAGCGCCACGAACACGCCCATCATACCGGTTACCAGCAGCAGATAGAGCGCAAAGTACCCCTTGACCATCCTGTCAATGCTCCACGATGAGATCACCCCGATCACGCTGATCAGTGCCGTAAGCAGCACCATCAGAATGCTCAGTCCGTCGATTCCGAGGAAGTAGAGGATCTCGATCTTCCCTACCCATGGCACCGCCTCAACGATGATCCAATCAAACTGTTCCACAAACTGGAACGAGCCCGGGTCATTGATGCCAATGGCAGTGCGATCGAACAGTCCGAGCAGAATTACCGCCAGCAGGAGCTGCAGCCCTGTAGCGCCCGCCGCTGTCCATCGAATGGCATTTTTATTATCACTCGGGATGAGCAGGACAATGAGCATCCCGACAATGGGAAGGAAGACGATCCATGTAAGGATACCGATGCCGAATATTTGAAATTCCATACCGTTTTGATTCTGTTAGTAATTTGCTGCCGGAATATATTGAAATTGATTTTGGAAATGATCTGCGGTTCTTAGATCTGACACAGGTCAGAAAGTCAGTAAAACTATGGTTATGATCAGGAAGCCGAATACGGCAAAGACCAGGTAGGTCTGGATGTTGCCTGTCTGTATTTTTCGAAGCCGCATGCCGATCGTTCCGGTGATGTTGGCCAGGTAATTGACCAGGCCGTCGATAAAGGTGTTGTCGATCCACCCGCTGATGCGCGAAACGCCCTGCGTGACCGAGCCTGCACCGTTGACGATGCCGTCAATGATCCGTGCATCAAACCAGTTTGAGATGCGAGTCAAAGCCAGTGTGCCGTTCACGAAGACGGCCTCGTACATCTCGTCGAAGTACCATTTGTTGCTTGATCCGCGGTAGAGCGGACCCATGGCAGCGGCCATCTTGTCTGCGCTGAATGCCTTCTTATGATAGACCAGCCACGCAAATGCGAGTCCGGCCACGGCTATCACGATCGACAGGATCATCACCAGCGTGTGGACCCGGCTGATCGCCTCGTACAGAACGGGCCATGTGGCCGGGGCAACGGCTTCCGGAACCACGCTCAGGGGGCGCTCCAGTGCCTGGAACAGCCAGCCGGAGGAAGCACCGAACGGATTGAAGCTGTAGAATACGAAAATAGAAAGGGTGGCAAGTACGATGAGAGGAATGCTCATCACGCCCGGCACTTCATTGATCAGAGGAAGGCGCTCCGGACGGTCATGCTCACCATGGAACGTGAGGATAAAGAGGCGGAACATGTAGAAAGCGGTCATCCCTGCAACAGTGAAGGCGATCAACGGAAGCAGCCAGTGTCCGCTCAGGGTACTGAAAGCCAGGGTACCGGCCAGGATCTCATCCTTGCTCAAAAAGCCGGATGTCAGTGGAATGCCCGATATGGCAAGAGTGAAAATCAGGAATGTCCAGTAGGTGACCGGCAAGCGCGATTTAAGTCCGCCCATGTTGCGGATATCCTGGGCATCGGTGTCGTGGTCATGTTGCTTGTGCAGCGCCGCGTGCATCGCATAGATTACGGCTCCGGAGCCGAGGAACAGGCCGGCTTTGAACGCCGCATGGGTTACCAGGTGCATGAAACCGGCCGCATAGGCGCCCACTCCGAGCGCCATGATCATGTAACCGAGCTGGCTGATGGTGGACCAGGCCAGCACCTTTTTGATGTCATACTGCGTGATGGCAATGGTGGCGGCAAGCAGCGCCGTGACGGCTCCGATGTAGGCGATCACCAGCAGCGCATCGGCTGTGAAGATCGGGAAGAGCCGGGCGACCATGAACACACCGGCGGCCACCATGGTGGCGGCGTGGATGAGGGCGCTGACCGGGGTCGGACCCTCCATGGCATCGGGAAGCCAGACGTGCAGCGGGAACTGGGCCGACTTGCCGATAGCCCCGCAGAAGATCAGGATGCCCGCCGCCGTAAGCCATGCCTGGCTTTCAAAAGGCAGGTTGCCGGCGGAGATCGCTCCGAAAATGGCATCAAACGAGAAAGTCGAAAAATGCACGAAAATGATCATGATCCCGATGAACATGCCGGCATCGCCTATGCGGTTGACGATGAACGCTTTCATGGCGGCATTGGACGCCGACTTCTTCTCGTACCAGTGGCCAATGAGCAGGTACGAGCTCAATCCCACCAGCTCCCAGAAAATGTACATCATGAGCAGGTTGTGCGTGATCACGATCCCGATCATCGAGAAGGTGAACAGACCCAGGTAGGCGAAATATCGGGAGTAGCGCACGTCCCCTTCCAGGTATCCCATGGAAAAGAAGTGCACCAGCATGCTGATCAGCATAACGACAACAAGCATTATGGCCGACAGGTTGTCAATCAGGATACCCAGTTCCACATTCACCTCGCCGATTCCGGGAATGCCGCCGAAGGTGGCCCAGGTGAACCCGGCCGAAACCGTTTCAGGCACGGCCAGTTTGGCAAAAAGGATTACCAGTGAGATCGCAAAGGCAACACTCACAAAAGCGGTCCCGAGCCAGTCTCCCTGCCTCTGCAGCCGTTTTCCAAAAAAGATCAGCAGCAGAAAGCCGGCCAGCGGCAGAAATAGTGTTGCAAGTGACAGCTGTATCAAGGTTTCCAAAGCCATAGTGTGTCTGGTTCAAAAAGATGAAATTCTAGTCCTTCAGCTCGGATATTTGCTCTACATCCACTGATCCGAACCGGTTGTAGATGTTCAGGACAATGGCGAGGGCAACCGCCGCTTCCGCAGCCGCAATGATGATGACAAAAAGTGCGATCATGTGGCCATCAATCGACAACAGCCCATACCGGCTGAATGCCACAAAATTCAGATTGGCTGAATTCAGGATCAATTCAATGCCCATCAGGACCATAATGATGTTTCTGCGGGAAATAACCGCCAAAAGTCCAAGCGAAAACAGGATGGCACTGACCACAAGGAAGTGGTTGAGCCCCGGTTCTGCCAGCCATTCAGGTAAGACCATGTCCAAATCGGTTAATCGTTAATGTAAATTCAGTTTCTGTCAGATCGATTATTCATCAAATCATGCCTGCCGGAATCCATGCCTCTTCAGGGTATCAGCTTTCTGGTGGTTCCCCGGATGGTGACCGTCCCGCGTTTTGCGGGTTTGATCCGGCTTTCTGCTGAGGAGGGTGTGATCGGGCTGCCATGAGCACCGCACCGATAATGGCCAACAGCAGCAGGACTCCGGCTACCTGGAACGGCAGCATGAAATCCGTCAGCAGCAGCTCGCCCAGACCGGTCATGGTCACCTCCCCATCCTCCATCGGATTCATCGCCCACTTGGTTGTCACAAAAACGGCAATAAGCAGCATACCGATAATACCGGCAAAAATGGTGGATGGCAGCAGGTTGACCGTCCTGGTGCGCACTTTCTCAAAATAACCGCGCGTGGTGAGCATCACACCGAAAAGTATCAGCACCAATATCCCGCCCACATATACCAGAAGCTGCGTCACTGCCACAAATCCGGCATAGAGCAATGCATAAAAGGCGGCCAGTCCTGCCAGGGTGAACATAAGTGCAAAAGCGGAGTGCACGATATTCTTTGAGAATACCATGATGGCTGCACTGCCAATGATCAGGATTGAGAACAGGTAAAAAGCTACAGCAGATAGATCCATATCGTATCCAGGCCCCTATGGTTCACATTACAGATGTTTCAGGATTAATCTTCGGATTTTTTCTTTGCCTCACGCTCGGCCTTGCGGGCAGCACGGCGTGCTTCCCTTTCGGCCCTGCGGGCGGCTTTTTCGGCATCGGAATCGGCATCACCGGAACCGGAGGCATCGGCACCCCGACTGCTTTCGGCATCGCTGTCTTTGGATGCTTCACCTGTTCCGCCACCAGCCGGCTTTTCTCCGCCGGCCTCCCCGGCTGCGGCCTTCGCCTCTTCCTTTTTCTTCCTGGCCAGCATCGCTTCCTCTTTCTTCCGACGCTTCGCCTCCTCCTCTTCCTCGAGTTTCCGGCCGGCTTCTTCAATCTGCTCCGGGGTCATATCGGAAAAAGACAAGATGAGATCATTGCGGTCATAGGCCGAATATTCGTAGTCCTCGACCATGGTTATGCAGTCGGTGGGACACGGATGCACGCAGAGTTCACAATAACAGCACTTGGCCATATCTATGTCAAACTGGTCCACCCAAAGCCGCTTTTTATGTCCGGTGGATGTTTCCCCGAGATCGTCATCATCGGTGGACTTGATGGTGCCGATTTCTATGCATTCGACGGGACAGGCGCGCTCGCAAAGGCGGCAGCCGATGCAATCGTCGATATTGACATGGAGCTTGAGCCGTACGCGTTCCGGCAGCACATCACGCTGCTGCGGATACTGCACCGTAACCGATCTTGTGAAGAGATGGCGAAAGGTGATGCCCATCCCGGTAAAAATAGATTTGAAAGTGGTGTAGATGTCGGTTAGTGCTTTGACCATAACAGCTTTTGGTTCGGGTTAGAAAATCAATTCCCAGAGTGCGATTAGTACAAGATTGACAAATGAGAGCGGGATGAGATATTTCCAGCACAGATTCATCAGCTGGTCAACCCGCAGTCTGGGGAGCGTCCAGCGCAGCCACATCATCACAAATACCAGCAACATGCCCTTTAAAAGCATCCAGAAGGCACCCCAGACCGGTCCGTCCATGAACGATCCGAACGGGCTGTTCCATCCGCCGAAGAAGAGCGTGGCGCCAACCAGTGAAAGCAGCAGCATGTCGGCGTACTCCGTGAGCATGAACAGCCCCCAGCGCATGCCGGAATATTCCGTCTGGTACCCGCCTACCAGCTCCGACTCGGACTCCGGCAGGTCAAAAGGCACCCGATGCGATTCGGCCAGGGACGCAATGAAAAAGAGCACAAATGCGATCACCATGAAGGGACTGTGAAAGATCAGCCAGTTGGGAAGAAAACCCAGAAACGCATTACCTGTTTGCATTTCCGTTACTTCCATCAGGTTGAGTGTCCCTGTCACAATGATCACAGAAAGGATGGTTACCACCGTTGGAACCTCGTAGCTCACCGTCTGGGCGGCGGTTCGCATGGCTCCAAGCAGCGACCACTTGTTGTTGGATGCCCATCCGGCCATAATGATGCTAACCGAGAGCAATGAAGTTATGGCAACGATATAGAATACGCCTATATCGATCATGCTGCCGATATAGCCACTGCTGAACGGAATAGCCACAAATGCTGCGTAGGATGCGGCAAAGGCGATGAACGGCGCCATTTTGAATAGGAAACGGTCTGCCTTGGCCGGAACGATATCCTCCTTCTGAATCATCTTGAGAAGGTCGGCAATCGTCTGCGACCATCCGTGCCATCCGCCGGTCACCATCGGTCCCAGACGGTCCTGGATGTGTCCGGCCACCTTGCGCTCCAGCCAGATGGCAAAAAGGGCATACACCAGGATGATCATCAGTGGAATGATGGAAAAGACAAAGACGACCAGAGGTCCGGCCGGCAGAAAACTTTCCAGAAATTGCTGCATAATTCGTTCCTATACTTGCTACCGGTCTACTTCACCGAGTACAATATCAATGCTTCCGATTATCGCTACCATGTCGGCCACCATCGCGCCTACAGAGATGGCGGGCAACACACTTAAATTCACAAAACTGGGCGCACGAACCTTCACCCGATACGGGGTCGTCGACTTGTCACTGATGATATAGTATCCCAGTTCACCCCGGGGCGTTTCCGTGCGGCAGTAAATCTCACCTGCGGGCGGACGGATTTTCTTGGGTATGGACTCCTGGACGTCGCCTTCTTCCGGCATCTGATCCAGTGCCTGTTCAATGATCTTCAGGCTCTCCTCCATCTCCCATACGCGGACAATGTACCGGTCCCAGCAATCGCCCAGGGTACCCATCTCCCCATTTCCAACGATCACGTCAAATTCGAATCGGTCGTAGATGGAATAGGGGTCATCTTTTCGAAGATCCCACTTGAACCCGGATCCGCGCAGACTGGGGCCGGAAACACCGTAATTGACAGCCACCTGTGCGGGCAAAACTCCGATGTTTGCGGTCCGGTCGACAAAAATCTTGTTGTTGGAAAGCAGGTCGTTGAGTTCCTTTATCTTGGGACGGAATGACTTGACGAAAGCCGCGGTATCTGTTTTGAAATCGGCCGGCACGTCGTTCATAAGTCCGCCGATCCAGATATAATTATAGAGAAGCCGGGCGCCGCTGGCTTTTTCGAATATGTCAAGGATCTTTTCCCGCTCGATGAAGCAATACAGGAACGGGGTGAACGCGCCGATATCCAGACCGAACGTTCCGACGGCCAGCAGGTGGCTGGCGATGCGCTGGAGTTCCGCCATGATCACACGCACATATTCCACCCTTTCATTGACCTCGATCCCCATAAGCCGTTCCATGGCAATGGCATAACCAAGTTCGTTATTCATGGCCGCTACATAGTCCATGCGGTCCACATACGGGATCACCTTGGTGTAGTCGTTCATGGCTTCGGAATGCTTCTCAAAGCAGCGGTGCAGGTATCCGATATGCGGGACGGCCCTGGTGACGATTTCACCATCCAGGGTCAGCTCCATCCTTAACACTCCGTGGGTCGAAGGATGCTGGGGCCCCATATTGATGACCATTTCCTGCGTTTTCATCCCGTTACCGGATTCAACCGGTTCGGTGAATGTTACCTCAGGCCCTTTTTCTTTCACGTTTGTCATCGGTTAGTACTTTACTTTCATTCCGCAGTAGAATTCCTGGACCTGATAGTCCTTGCGCAGGGGGTATCCTTCCCAGTCATCCGGGCAGAGGATGCGGCGATGGTCGGGGTGCCCGTCAAAGCGGATGCCGAACATGTCAAACGCCTCGCGCTCGTGCCAGTCAGCAGTTTTCCAGACCTGCTCGACGGTCGGAAGATGCGCATCATCCTCCGGCATGATCACCTTGAGCGTCAGTTTGTGTTTTTCCGTGGTCGAAAACAGATGGTAGACAACCCCGAGTGTGTTCTCCTTGGGATAATGCACCCCGCTCAGGCACATCAGGGAGTCGAATCGCAGCCCCGGCTCATCCCGCAGGAATTTGGTGATTTTCTGGATCTGGTCCCCCTTCACGACAATCCAGGGTGCCACTACCTCTTCTGCCTTTAACTCAATAATATCTTCCCCGAACTCTTCCGAGAGGATTTGATGCAACTCTTCCGTTGTTTTCATCAGGCCCCCTCCTTCTTGCGCGCCACATCCTGCTGCGGAAATTCAATCTGGGCCGTTTTGTGCTCGTCGGTTTCATCTACGCTTTTTACCTGGATTTCGTCCCCGCCCTTGTCGTGGAT
>SKNT01000181.1 GCA_007120385.1 Balneolales bacterium | reverse complement strand
TTCCGCGGCAGCGGTATCGGTCTGCTGGCGCATCTGCTGCCCGCTTCTGCGGGTTTCCTGTGCCACGGAATCGGCCTGCTGCCTCGCCTGCTGAGCCGCCTGACGCACCCCATCCTGCCCGATGGCGGGGTTATTCAAGAATAAAAATACTGTAATAAGAATCAGTCCTTTTTTCATAGTCTTCATATCCCGTTTAACAGTTCGTCTACTTCTTTCTGAGCCGATTCGAACTCCTCCTGGGAAGTCCGCAATGCTTCTTCCAGCTGTTCGGCAGTTTGTTCTACGGCCTCGACATCCACGGTCTCATCGGCAGGTGCCGGCAATTGTGTCTGTCCGGACTCCCCCGAGCAGGCAAAAACAAGTCCGCCCAACAGTAAAATCGCGGTAATTTTTTTCATTTTTTTCCTTTGTTCTCGATTTCTTTTATTCAGGAATGAATCACGGGTCTGCGTTTGCAAGGTTCATGCAGACAATCCCTCGCATTGCATTCCATCAGGACGAATTACATCCCCGCAACCACAAAGTCCGCATTAATCCCGAACTTGGCAAGCACTGATATCTTGCACCATTGGCGTTGTATCCCGCACTACCGGTGACCATATCCGTGTAACCCGCTGAAAAAAGGACTAATCCCTCCTCATCAACAAGGGAAATTCCCATCATGATATCGTCAATGTCACGGTCTCCCTTGTTGGTGACCGAAATGACCGGCATTTTTCCCGGCTCAAGTCCCTTGAAATGGCCTGAAAGCAGATTGCCAGGTTGACCGCCGTTGGCGACAGAGGATAGAAATGCGACCAGAAGCAAAACGACGTACCAGTTCAGCAATCCTGTAATTTGTACCTGCCTGCTGTCGTTCGAGACGTGGATTTCGGTGAGCAGAAGCAGGGGCAGGAGATAATAAACAAGGTTGTCCATGTGAAAAGCTGGCATGGCCAGGTCTCCTGTCTTTCTCCAAAAAACGGATACTGGCCGGGAGAACTTTCTGGTTTTTCTTGATGAGAAGTTGCAAATTCCACCATTGATAAAACGTTGTTAAAATTCAGCAGCAGGCCAGTCGAAATCCATTCTGGCAATCTGGGTACTTTTGCTATCCATATCTCAAACCCATGATCGAAAAACTGATTTCCGGAGCACAGACCGGAGCCGACCGGGCCGCACTGGATGCAGCTCTGGAGCTGGGTATCCCCTGCGGCGGGTGGGTTCCGAAAGGCCGCCTGTCCGAAGACGGCATCATCCCCGCACACTATCCCTGTCTGATTGAAACGCCCGATTCCGCCGTGGAAATGCGCACAGAATGGAACATCCGCGACTCCGACGCCACCCTCATCCTATCACACGGTCGGCTCGACGGCGGCTCTCTGTACACTCGCATCAGGGCCGAAGAGCTCGGCAAACCCTGGCTCCACATCGATTTCCTGAAGACCGGTCCCGAACAGGCCCCGGCAATGGCCAGGTCGTGGTTGGATATAGTCCAACCGCAGGTGCTCAACATTGCCGGTCCTCGCGCATCAAAAGACCCGCAAATTTATGACTCTACGGCCCGGTTTTTGCGACAACTGCTGAAACCCTCATAACCCGGGCTCCATGAGTCCGGAGGCAGCCTGATAAATCACAGATCAAATGCTATTCCACAATTGCCGAACCAGCCCCATCCCGGGTCTGCCGGGTGGAACCGGTCCGGCCTGCCCTTGCGTTGGTGTGGTCATATCGTCCTGAGGAATTCCTTCCAGGGCGATGCCTGCATGGTCTGCGTGTCTGACCGGCCATGTGAACGGATGATCATAGAGGCCTTGTCCACCTGCCCCGGGTCATTCGACTCCACGATATCCACGACATCGTACTGGCCTTTGACAGCATAACTGTCCTTCCAGACAACATCAGGACATTCCTTGCGAATCTTTTCCTTGACCGAATCGGCCATTTTTCGAAAATCTTCGGGTACGTCCAATGCGTTCGGTGAGATTTTACTCAGGATTATATAGGTACTCATATCTTTTTGTTTTTAAATGGTTATCATTGTCCTTCTTTCATCCTGCGTACTACTCCCCTTAACAAATTTGATTGCCGATACGTTTTCATATTCAGAATCTGTAGAAAAGTCCCGCTTCTCACAATCAGACGGATACCTGTGACAGCATCATAATACTCCATGCCAACAAAACGGTTTGTGCGCACCTTTCCGGAAGGTCACTTCCGGCATCAGATTCAGCATCTTTTCACTAATAATACGGTGCCTGGTCAGGGCCCGCAATTCCGGCGCTGGTGCATATGGTCCTGTTTTCTTATCCTGCATGCACAATCTGCTGTTAACCGAAGTACACAACCATGAGATTCCTGCGAAATACACTGGCAGCGGGAGCTGTTTCGATCCTCTTTGCAACTGGATGCATGTTGTTCCAAAACATCCGGGTGCCGGATAGAGTACCGGTCGCCAACAGCGAACTTCCCTCCCCGCAGTCGGGCGATTTTTTGCAGGCATCGCTCCGTTTTCAGCCGCAAAGCCCGGATATGGCCCTGCGCCTGGAAAGGGAAGCGGGAATCGACAGGCAGGTTTGGAGTATTCCCGTTCAACATGCCATGTCAGGGGCATCCTCATTCCGGAGCGGCGGCCAGGCACACCTTCAAGTCGCAGGCCGGCAGGCAGAACGGACAACCGGCCCGCAGGAAGCCCAAGTCACGGAACCGATAGCAACGCAAGGGCATAACGGCCGGCAAGGCAGGCAGGTCTCCCCCAACACCGATGACGTCATTCTTTCGCAGATCCTGAACCGGATCACGGAACAAACGCACCGCGCCGCATGGAACGGCCATGTATTCTATTTCCTGTCCACCGCCGTCGACACACCGGTCAGCGGACACTCCGGAGTCCAGTTTGAATCCACGGAGTACGATGACCCCCGCCGGTACCACCTCGTCTACGCGCTTGACGAGCACGGACGGGGAGCCGCCTCATTCCGGACAGATGATGTGGAGCCGGTCCGGGTCACTGACGGACTGCCGCGCAGTCTGCCTTCCCAACCCCTGCAATTTGATGTTGTTGTGACAGAAAACGGGCCCTGGATCCTGTACCGGGACAGAGGCGGCATTTTTGTCAGGCCACTGGTCTTCGGCGGATCGCCACCCGCAACCGGCCAGACCGGCGCCAGGGCGACCGGAGCGGGACGGCCGGCGCAGCTTTCTGGTGGACGCGGCTCCTTCACCTTCGGCGAACCGCGCCTGGTATCACGGGCCGAACTCCCGTATGGTGAGTTCCAGTTTGTTGCAAGGGTGGATGACAAAGGCGCTTTCCACGTCATCTGGACCGACAGCCGCGAAAAGAACGATCTGTGGTATTGCCGCTTCGATCCGCAGACCGGCGACGCTTGCCGCAGGCCGGCGCGCCTGAGCCGTTCGACCACAAGGAATCCGGTCAACCTGATGGTCCGTGGCGAGGAGGTGTACGTCACCTGGATCGACAACCGGTTCACCCGGGGAGTCTGGACCAAGCGCAATACCGCAAAACTTTTTGCCGTGAAAAGCGAGGACCGGGGCGCCTCCTTCGGTCCGCCCGTTTCCATCCATCCACCCCGCGAAAAATCAGAAATCGCCGGTTATTCCGTCACCATGCCGGCTCCTTCCGAAGGCATCATGATTTTTTGGGGAACAAAATGGATGGGCACCGAAGCATACAGACAGGATCTCCATTACGGCCTGCTGCTCCCCGACATGAAGACACTGCACATTGGAAATGATATGATCCCAGGCGCCCGGCTGCATGAAACCGCAAAGGAGAACATGGCAAACCATCACCGAAGCCTGGGTGATCAATAAAGCGGCATCAGTCCAGCGCCACTACCCGGTTGCTCCACAGAACGGCCGACTTCACCACCTCCGGATTGTATTCATCGAATAGCTGCAGCACCTGTCCGCCCATCAGCTTGTCGTAGGCATCCTGCATGGTGCCCGACTTCGCAAAATAGTGATCGGTCAGCGGAAAAACCGCCAGTGTGGCGTTTCCGGGATGATAGTGGTTGACGGTCCGCATGATCTGTTCGTGGGCGGATAGCGAATAGGCCTGAAAATCGGACTCGCCGAACTGAACCAGCACCTGCGCAGTCGTGTTCTTCCAGTTTTCCAGATGAGGCTGATGCTGGATCTGCCTCCAGTACTCCGGATTCCGCCCGTAAATTCGTCCCTGGTCGTCGTAGTTCATCCGGGCGCGCAGCAGGCTGTCCATGCGCGCTTCCGCGGCCATTTCCTCCAGCGCGTCACCCTGGATGTAGAAGCGATAGTACATTTCGTAAGTCTCGACTACGGATTGCTCATGTTCGACCGGATCCATGCCTGCCAGCTGGTTCTGCACCCGCACAAGTCCAAGCAAGTATTCGAACCATGACAGTGCCGTTGTGCCGTAGGCGATCACACCGGCCACATCGTTCCGGGCGCTGATGGCCGGCGCCACCACCCCTCCCATCGAATGCCCGTAGATGATGATGCGGGACGGGTCCACGTACGGTAGCGACTTCAGCTTTTTCAGTCCCTGCTCGAAGCTCTCAATTTCGTCCAGAAGGTCGGTCGCCGCGCATTCCGGGGTGTTCCAGCTGTCGCCCAGCCCGCTTTTTTCGATGCGCAGCGTCACATAACCCGCATCCACATAAGCGTCAATGATCCGCTTGTACGGGTGATTTTCCCTGAAATTGGCAATGCTGGCGCAGGTGTAGCCGGGGATGAACAGCAATGCGGGCAGGGGCTCGTCGCCCGGCGGCCTGTTGATGATCACCCGCAGCAGGCCATCGCGGAACGGAGCAGAAGTGTATATCACCTCGGATCCCGGGTGCGTTTCCGGCTCACGGGCCGCGAAGGTCCCCTCCAGAATGTGCTTCCTGCCGTCACGGATCACGGTGGCCGCCACCGCATCGCCCTCGCGATAATCGGCCAGGATGGTCAGCAGGCCGGGCATATCGGCAATTTGCTTTCCATTCAGCACAGTCAGGCGGTCTCCCGGCATCAGCCCGATGCGCTCGCCCGTGCCGCCCAGAACCTCTTCCACCGGTAATCCGGTGCGGGTTATGGGTTCGGGTGGATGGGGCCCGCGGTTATGCTCAGCGTCCGGATCGGCAGGTTCCGGATCGACAAATTCCGGATCAGGAGTTTCGGAAGCTGCTGCAGCCGTGGAGTCGTCATTCCGAGTTTCATCCGCGGTACCGAACCGTGTCCCCATCCACGCACGCGACCGCAACTCTTGGGGATGCAGCTGCCCTGCCGACTCATACCGCACGTCTAATCCCGATCCGGGCTGGCCAGCAGCCTGCAAACCGGATGCATGGGGTTCGGATCCGCGCCAGTCTGCGGCATAAGCAATTGAACCACTAAGTGTTACTGATAATAAGACAGCAGCCGTAAATACATAATTGGCAATTTGTTTCCAGAGCTTCATACCCTTCCTCAATTAATTTTTCGGTAATGATTACATGAAATGTCCATGACCGCAGCCCGGACACACAGTCGCATGATTAAAAGCGTCATGGACATTCTATCTGACCTTATGAATCATAAGTTTTAAACAGATGAAAAAATTTCCGCGAGCGATTAATATTGCATTGCCGCAATCCCTCCGGGCAGGCGAAATAAATGCCGCGTCGATCTTTACCATACGCAATGATAACGAAATAGTTTCCCGGCAAGATTCTCGCCGAGGAGTTCCTGGAGCCGCTGGGCATCTCCCAAAGGGCCTTTGCAAGGCAGATTGATGTACCACCCAACAGAATCAACGAGATCAGCCGCGGCAAACGCGCCATATCCGGAGATACGGCAATCCGCTTCTCTCTCGCACTGGGAACCAGCCCCGAGATGTAGCTGCGGTTGCAGTACCGCTATGAACTGGAAAAAGCACAGGATGAAGCGGATCCGGAAATGGCGGAAGAAATCAGGCCTCTGACCAAGCGGGGTGATCTGCAAGACAACTCCTCCGGGTGATCGCACCTGCTCCCGCCGGTCAGCGCCGCAGCCAGCGGTGCCCCTGGATATCCAGGTTGGTCAGCCCCAGCCCCTGTGCATGATCCACCACATGGCGGTACTCCTCGCCCGTGATCCTGCGCGCGATCTTCGGATGATCAAACGCCTGGTGGAACGGATTGTACTGCGCCATGAGGTTGACGTAGGTGTCTTTCGGCAGGTTATCCGCCACCCAGTCCAGGATATCGACCGAGCCGCCCACCTCGTTGGGCATCACCAGGTGCCGGATCATCAGCCCGCGCTGCATCACGCCGTTCCTGTTGGGTTTGGCCACCCCCACCTGGCGGTGCATCTCCAGAATCGCCTCTTTTGTAAGCTCCGGATAATCGTCGGTGCCGGCGGTCAGCTCGGCCGAGATGTCGCTGTCATAGAACTTGAAATCGGGCAGGTAGATATCCACCACCCCGTCAAGAAGAGCAAGTATCTCCATCCGCTCCCATCCGCAGGTATTATAGACCACCGGCACCCGCAGCCCTTGCGCCGAAGCCATGTTCAGCGCCCTCAGGATGAACGCAGATTTGTGCGTCGGAGTCACAAAGTTGATGTTGTGGCACCCGAGCCGCTGAAGCTGCAGCATCATGCCGGCCATCTCCTCCACCCCGCGCTCATGCCCGCGCCCCAGATGGCTGATCTCGTAGTTCTGGCAGAAGACACAGCGCAGGCTGCAGTGTGTCAGGAAGATGGTCCCAGACCCCCCGCGCCCGACCAGCGGACGCTCCTCGCCGAAATGCGGCATCGCCGATGAGATGAACAGCCGGTTGCCCGGCGACTGGCAGAACCCGGTCTGCCCGCGATGGCGGTTCGCCCCGCACTCCCTGGGACACAGCCGGCAGCGGCTCAACATGTCCCACAAGGCATCGGCCCGTCTGGCAAGCTCGCCGGATTCCTGCAGTTTCACATAGCCCGGCACATAATCCCGGTCGAAAAGCCTCGTTCCATCCGCGCCGGAACTGCCCCCGGACGGGCTGCGCATCGCCCCGGACCCGCTCTCACCAAAAGCCATCCCGGTTGCCAGATTCCCGAAGACCATGGCCGTCAGTCCGGCCTGGCAGCAGAAACGGGCAGTCTGTCCCAGGAAGCACCGCCGGCTCATGTTCCGGATGGATGGGGTGTCAGGCCCGCCGGCCGTGTGGAAACTGCTTGTGGATGCAATCTCACGCTCCTGCAATGGCTGCGCGTTTCCGGTGGATGCGGTCTCGTGCCATTGCATCGTTTGCTGGTTGCTGCTGGATGGGGACCAACGCCCATCCGGCTTTTGACGCTTGCTTTTGGATGGGGACCAACGTCCATCCGGCTTTTGGCGTTTGCTTTTGGATGAAGATGTGGGTATTCGATTTATTTTCATGGCAATATCTCTTTATGCCGCCCTTCTGGTTCGGCGGCAATGATCAGAAAACTGGACAGTTTGAGCAGGGCTACGGTAAGGCAGGTCCCGGTCACGCCCATCACGGGCAACAGCACTACGCCGCCGGCGACACCCCCCATCCATCCACCCAGTAAATCGGATGCGTAAAGCATCCCGCCTGTCCGGCTCACCCCCTTCCAGCCGCGGAGAAGCAGACTGTTCGCAAGCGGGTATTGCATGCCGACCAGCATGCCGGCAATCAGGCTGAGCGCCAGGAACAGCAGGCGGAACAGATCAAAGGCCAGCGGGCTGTCGAGGAGCGGGTGGACCACCAGGAAAAGCAGCGGCAGCACGAGGGTGAAGCTGATGATAGTCGCCTCCACGGTCAGGAACCAGCGCTTGTCGTCAGCCATGCGCAGGAGCATCCGATTGATAAGCATGGCACCGGCCGCCGCGCCACCCATGAAGAAGGCGACCAGCAGTCCAATCCACGAAAACACGTTGCCGAAGGTGACCTGGAACATGAATATGACGATCAGGCCGAAGATCATGCCGGCAAACCCTGTGGTAACAATGGCGAACGGCACGCCTATGCCGCCGCCTTTCCTTCGGCGCAGGTTCAAAAGCAGCACCAGCACGGTGAACAGCGCAAGGCCGGGGAAGACTGTGGACGGACCCGCATCCTCAAGGCGGTTGTAGATCCGTCCAAATTCCGGGGCGTACAGGGAGTTCCAATGCGTGATATGGTGAAAAAGCCCGACGGGGTTGAAATCGCGGTTGATGTTGCGCGAGGCGCCGCGGATGAAGTCGCGGAACCACTGGCGCCAGCCATCGTGCAGTTTTTTTTCAATGTGCCAGGGCACCACGCCATCGGCCTGGATCTGCCGCTCATCCATGCGCCCCACCATGCGTTCCAGGTCCAGGTCGGTCACATCGCGGACCTGGGATGCCAGGAACAGGTTGTGGTGTTCACCCGGGATTGTCCGGACGTACGTGAAAACATTATCCAGCGTATGGAAAATTGTGCTGTTGAGGTTTCTGAGCTCGTCGCTGAGGAAGGTGAGCGATCCCGGCACGGTGAGCACAAGGATACCACCGTCGTTGAGCCGCCTGTGCGCCAGAGTGAAGAATTCGCGCGTGAAAAAGCGGTTGGCCTGCAGGTTTGAGGGCTCCCTGACCCCGATAAAAATGATGTCGTACGTCTGGGGCGATGTGGCCAGCAGCAGCCTGCCGTCGCTGTATCGCACCCGCACCCGCTCATCGCCCAGCTCCGATTCGGTCATGGACGTGGGGAAGGCGCGGATCACCTCCAGAAATGCCGGATCGTGCTCGGCGTAGGTCACGTGCCGCACGGACGGATGCTTGAGCACCTCGTCGATCATGCCGCCCGCCCCACCCCGCAGGATCAGCACCTCGCGCGGATCCGGATGGGCCAGCATGGGCAGGTGCACGAACTCCTCCACGAACAGCATGTCCGGCACCGGCGTGATGATCTCGGGGATGCCGTCCAGGAAAAACAGGTACTGCCCCTGGTTCTCCAGAACGGTTATGTTGCTGTAGGGCGAATTCTGATAGTG
>SKNT01000224.1 GCA_007120385.1 Balneolales bacterium | reverse complement strand
CCTTGTCCTTCATGTTCTGGAAATGCTTCCCGGTCAGAATGTCGCGGTTGCCGGTCGCGGTGACGACAATGTCCGCCTCTTTGGCCGCATCCACCATTTTCTTGACCTCGTAGCCGTCCATGGCGGCCTGGAGCGCACAGATCGGATCGATTTCGGTGACGATCACGCGTGCACCTGCGCCTCGCAGCGAGGCCGCGGATCCCTTGCCGACGTCGCCGTATCCGGCCACCACGGCCACTTTTCCGGCGAGCATGACGTCGGTGGCGCGACGGATCGCATCCACACAGGACTCCTTGCAGCCGTATTTGTTGTCGAATTTGGATTTGGTGACCGAGTCGTTGACGTTGATCGCCGGCACGGGCAGTGTGCCCTCGCGCATGCGGTCGTAGAGCCGGAGCACGCCGGTGGTGGTCTCCTCGGAGATGCCGCGCAGCCCGGAGCCCAGCTCGGGATAGTTGTCGAGGACCACGTTGGTCAGGTCGCCGCCGTCATCCAGGATCATGTTCAGCGGCTGGCCGTCCGGGAAGATCAGTGTCTGCTCGATGCACCATTCGTACTCCTCTTCGGTCATGCCTTTCCAAGCGTAGACCGGAACGCCGGTTTTGGCGATGGCGGCCGCGGCGTGGTCCTGCGTGGAGTAGATGTTGCAGGACGACCACTGCACGTCGGCACCCAGCTCCACCAGCGTCTCAATGAGCACGGCGGTCTGGATGGTCATGTGCAGGCATCCGGCAATGCGCGCGCCATTGAGCGGTTTCTGCGGGCCGTATTCCTCGCGGAGGGCCATCAGTCCGGGCATCTCGGCCTCGGCCAGGCGGATCTCCTTGCGTCCGTATTCGTGGAGGGAGATGTCGGCTACTTTGTAAGGCAGTTTCTTTTCTTTAACAATACTCATGTCTTGTCGCTTTTTTTTAATGATGGTTTGGAATGTGTTTGATGCGGCCCCGGCATCCGCGCCGCCCGAATATCACAGGTGCCGCTGAATGATTTCGCGGGCTTTCTCATAATCGCGTTCCGGACCCTGGGTGCCGAGTATGGACTCGATATACCGGCCTTCCGGATCCACATATACCTTGAACGGGATGCTCTGCACTTTCAGGTCCTGTGCCAGTTTCTCCCCGAACACGAACGTGAAGTCATAGTCGTGGTTGTCCACGAACTCCTGCACCTGCTCCGGTGAATCCATGTAGCCGGGCGAAACCGCCAGCACCAGAAAATCATCGGGGAAATCTTCCATCAGTTTCTGGAGGGTGGGGAAGCTGCGCAGGCAAGGGGTGCACCAGGTTTCCCAGATGTCGATAAGCACGGTCTTGCCGGCAAAATCACGGAGGGTGACCTTTTCGCCGTCCAGAGTGGTGAGAACCGCATTGGCGAGGATTTCGTTTTTTTCGCCGGGGTCAACGGTTGCGCTGCCGGCGGATGTGGCAAAACGGATGCCGGCCAGAAGGACAATGACGAGGATGCTTGCAGAGACAATACGCCGCATGGTAAACATGTTGTAGGTTGCGTGTGGGGTGATGGTGGAATAATTCAATAAAAATACGCGTAAATTCCGTATTTTATCTGAACTGAGAACGAATATTACCCTGTGTTCGTGTGCACGATACCGTGGACAACGGATCGGGTATTTCCTTCGTTAGACTATCAGGAATAAAGATAACCAAATTCCTGATGGAAATGTTCACCTCGCATTGCAGAGCGGCAATTGGCAAAATAGAGCAGTTTTTTTAGACTTTATGTTAATAAATTGTTAATTTTTTGCGCTCGAATTGCATAGAGGATACTGCCGGCACCTGGTGCCTCATTCGTTATTATTGAGCTATATTTATCATCCGGTATCACCGGTATATGTTGTGTTATGGACTCCGTGGATACAATCCAGAAACAGCGCTTTGAGCACAAGTATGTGATCAATGAGGATATTGCGCTCGGAATACGCGATTTCGTATCCTCATACCTGGATCTGGACTCCTATGGCGCAACCCAGCCCAATCTTTCGTACTCAGTGCACAGCCTGTACCTCGACTCGCCCGACCTGCGTACCTACCGGGAAACCGTCAACGGCGACCGCAACCGCTACAAGCTGCGAGTCCGGTATTATGAAACATCGGACGAGGCTCCCGTCTATTTCGAGATCAAACGGCGGGTCGACAAGATCATCGCCAAGAAAAGGGCCATCGTTCACCGCCGCGCCGCCAACGACCTGGTGCGCGGTTTCATCCCCTCGCCCAATGACCTGGTATATCCAAATGACGGCGAGCAGATGGATGCCCTCATGAATTTCTGCCGGCTGGTCCACCATCTGCAGGCGCGGCCCAAGGTGCACGTCTCCTACTTCCGCGAGGCGTGGATCGCTAACGGCGCCAACAAGATCCGCGTGACGATCGACCGCAACGTGCAAAGTGAACCCCAGCACTCCGTCTCTTTTGCGCACGACCTGCGGAACCCGCACCTGGTCTTCGGCAAAAAGGTGATCCTGGAGCTCAAATTCACCAACCGGTTCCCGAACTGGTTCATGGACCTGGTCCGCGTTTTCGGCCTGCGCGCCGGCCCCGCCGCCAAATATGTTGACGGCATCACCGACCTGGGAGAACACCGTTTCATTCGAAATTTCGTTTAATTTTTAGGTTTTTATATGTCAGACTGGATTTATCTGGGGGATGTGGCCCCGCTTCCAACCGATTTCATGGCCCTGATTATGGCGTTGCTGCTCGCATTTCTGTGCGGACAGCTGCTCGCCTGGGTCTACATGTACACCCATTCGGGCCTTTCCTACTCGCGCACCTATGTGGCCTCACTGATTCTGATCCCGATTACCGTGGCCCTGGTTATGATGGTGCTGGACAACAACCTGGTCACCGCCTTCAGTCTCATGGCCGTATTCGCCATCGTCCGTTTCCGGAACATCGTGCGGGATACGCTGGACACGGTTTACATCCTGAGCCTGATCGTGATAGGCATGGCCTGTGGCACCCAGAAGTTTTCAACCGCGGTAATCGGCACGGGTGTCGCCTCCTTCGTGCTTCTGTACGTCTGGTTCACTTCGTTCGGCAGCCGTCAGCGCTACGACCTCATCCTCAATCTCCACTGGGCCGATTCTCTCGGTGAAATAACCTCCCTGAACAACCTTCTGGATCGCCACGCGCTGAAGGTCCAGATGGCCAGTCAGCGCTCGGTTCAGGACGAGGAAGGCGCGGACCTGTCCTACCGCCTGCTCCTGCGAGACCCCTCCAGAGTTCACGATCTGCTCAATGACTTGCAGGCCAACACTTCGATCACCCGCGTGACCACCATGAAAGCAGAGGAGGAATCGGAAGTCTGACCCCCGGTTTTTCATAAAAAAATCATTTTATAGCACTATTTAGCAGTTATTATGTCGCAATACAACGAAAAAATCCCGATTCCCGCCAAGCTCCGCTGGAGAGAGATACGGGTGCGCATTTTCCCGCTTCTGATCTTCGTGATCGTGGCCGGGGTGGTGATGTGGCTCTGGCAGGACCGGGTGGATGCCACCAACATGATTGGCCGGGTTGTGGGCAAGCAGGCCGAGGTTCGCAGTCCGCAGGCCGGCTCGCTCGCCGACATGACAGTATCAGCTTTTGACTCGGTCAGGGCCGGGGACGTCATCGCCCGCCTGGTAACCACCGATCCGCAGCTCATGCAGGCCGAGCTGGCCGTGGTGCTGGCGCAGATCGAGCTGATCCGGCTTTCGCGCGACCCGTTTGTGGACCAGGAGCGCAATCTGCTCAACTTTGAATCCATGCAGGTCGACCTGATGGAAAACCGCGCCCGCCTGGGCATAGCACGCATCCGCAAGCAGCAGGCGCTGCGCGAGTACGAACGCATGGAAAGCATGGACGACCGCGGACTCACGGCCGTCGAGATGCTGGAACGCGCCCGGTCTGAATACGAGGCGCTCAGCGAAGAGGTCGCGGTGATCGAGGAACTTGTGGATCGACTGCAGGCGCGTCTGGAGCGGTTCGATCTGGATCGCGTGCTGGACCGCTGGGATCAGAACGATCCTGTTGCCGCCGCACTGAAAGTCCACGAGCGCACCCTCGAGCGTATCGAAGCGGAAATGATGCCGGTGACGCTTCGCGCTCCGGTGACCGGCCAGGTGGCACAGGTCTACAAGCACAGCGGCGAATTCGTGAACCAGGGCGAGGCCATTGCGAGCATCCACTCCCCGCAGGCGGATTACATCGTCGGATATATCAGGCACCCGCTTTTCGTCGATCCCCAACCCGGCATGCAGGTCCTGGTGCGCAAGCAGGGCCGTGAACGCGGCGAAGCCATGATGGAAATTGAAAGCGTCGGGGTCCAGATGGAAACGGTGGAGCAGTTCACCTCGTTGTTCCCGGAACAGCCTTTTGAGACGATCGGACTTCCCATCCGCGTGGCCCTCAACCATGAGCTGAGCCTGCGACCCGGCGAAGTGGTCGACATGCGCCTGATGCATCGCTGATCCCCGTCGGCTGTCATTCGGCAAGTCCCGGATATATGCCATCCAAAACATTTGCCTTTGCTGCACTTTGTGCACTTTTCCTGTCCATGCCCGGGTCAGATACCGCAGGCAAGGCCACCTCTAAGCATGCGCCCGGGTCAGATACCGCAGGCAAGGCCACCTCTCAGCATGCGCCCGGCCAGGTAACCGCAGGGCAGACCGCCTCGCAGCCCGCACCCGCACCCGGCGTCTCGCAGCCCGCACCCGGCGCCACGCAGCCCGAACCCGATGTAGTCATCAACGAGGTCCAGTCATCCAACCGAACCACCCTTGCCGATGAAGACGGCGATTACGAAGACTGGATAGAACTGTACAACGCCGGCACCGGCACGGTGAACCTGAGCGGCTTCGGGCTTTCGGATGACGCATCCCGGCTCTGGCGGTGGGTGTTTCCCGAAGGGACCCTGATGGCGCCCGGCGAGTATCTGCTGGTCTGGGCTTCCGGCAAAAACAGAAGAACTCCGGGGGAGCCGCTTCACACCAATTTCCAGATCCGCTCGCAGGGCGAGGAGGTGCTCCTGAGCTCCTTCACGATTCCCGACGGACAGGACTCGCCCGTGATCGACCGGCTGCCGCCCACCCCGATCCCCACGGACTATTCCTACGGCCGCTATCCCGACGGATCGGACCAATGGCGCCTCTTCGGGGTGCCTACACCCGGCGCTGCAAATCAGGACTCGCCGTGGCTGGGCATCGCCGATCCACCCCTGTTTTCCCATCGACCCGGTTTTTATACCGAAGCCCTGGACCTGGCCATAAATGCCGCACATCCGGATGCCGTGATCCACTACACCACGGACGGATCGGCGCCCACGACCGACTCGCCGGTATATGAGGGTCCGGTCCGCATCGAACGGATAGATCATAATCCCGATATCCTGACAGGCATTCGCACGGGGCCGCAGTTCTGGCAGGCTCCCGCCGAGCCGGTGTTCAAAGGGCAAGTGATCCGGGCCGTCGCCGTGCGGGACGGGTACCGGGACAGCGAGGTGGCAACCGGGACGTGGTTCATCCACCCGGAAGGATCCGGCCGCTACTCCTTTCCGGTCATTTCTCTGGTGACTGACCGGGAGCATTTCTTCAGCGATTCCACCGGGATCATGGTCCCGGGCGACAAGTACGATCCGTCCGATATCGTTTTCAGCGGCAATTACAATGAGCGGGGGGATGAATGGGAGCGCCCGGCGCATCTGACGTTTTTCGATCTGCAAGCCGATCCGTTTGCGCATCTGCGGCCGGATTTCCGTGGCATGCCGGCAAGGGCCTTCCGCGTCGCCGGACAGACTGCGGATATTCCGGGTGCCGGGAACCAGCCCCTGGAAGGATTCGCCCAGAATATTGGGGTGCGCATTCACGGAGGCGCCACCCGCCGCTATCCGCAGAAGTCGCTGCGCATCTACGCCCGAAGCAGCTACGACTGGAGTCCGGAAATTAACTGGCCGCTTTTCCAGGGACTGCGCAAAGCCGGGTCCGATGAACCCCTGGAGACCTGGAAGCGCCTGATCCTGCGCTCATCGGGCGACGACTGGTTCCACACCATGTTCAAAGACGCGATGGTCCAGTCACTCTACATCGACAGGCGGCTAGACCAGCAGGCCTGGCGTCCGGCAGTGGTGTTCATCAACGGCGAGTACTGGGGAATCCACAATATCCGCGAGCGCCAGGACGGGTGGTTTGTGCAGACGCATTACGGCATCCACCGTGACGACGTGGTGATCCTGGAGGATAATGCCGTCCTCAGCCATGGCGAGGCGCCGGACAGTACGCACTACCTGGAGATGCGCGCTTTCGCCGCCGCACAGGACCTGTCGGTTCCGGAGAACCTTGCGCACGTGGAAACGCTCATGGATATCGACAACTACCTGGCCTACAAAACATTCCTGGTCTACACAGCCAATGCCGACTGGCCCCACAACAACATGCGTTACTGGCGCAAGCGCACCGCCGGGTATCGTCCGGATGCGCCGTATGGACATGACGGTCGCTGGCGGTGGATGATATATGACCTCGACGCCTCGTTCGGATTTCCCTATGAGGGCGATGCCGCGGGCTGGGCGCAGTATGATCACGACACGATCGAATGGATCACCGGAATGGGCAACCCGCGGGTGCCGCAGGAGTGGGTAAACCTGCTTTTCAACAACCTGATCGAAAACGGGGAGGTCCGTCGCCGGTTTATCACGATGCTGGCCGGGGACCTGAATACCCGGTTCCACCCGGAGTTCGTCGCCGGAAGGATATCGGAATTCCGGGAAGTCTATGCACCCGAGATAGATGAGCACCATATGCGGTATCCTTTCAGTGCGGGAAGAGGTCGGCAGGGGTGGGAAGATCACATCGGGGTCATGGAGGAATTCGCCCGGCGCCGTCCCGGCTTCCTGAGGACTTTCGTGATGGATCATTTTGATATTGCGGATACGGTTCGACTAAATCTGCATGTCGAAAGATCCTGGAACGGGCATGTGGAAGTTGGCGGGGTTCCCATCCACGAAGGTACGCCCGGTGTTCCCGCGGACCATTCCAGCTGGACCGGAACCTATTTCCATGGTGTGCCGCTGACGCTGACTGCCGTCCCGGATGAAGGCCGCTCGTTCCTGGAATGGCAGAACCTGTCCGGAGAACCGTTCAACTTCAACGAAATATCGGTAGATCCCGCTTCTGACCCCGGTGAGGCGTCGTTTACGTGGATACCTGACGGCGATCTTGCCGTTGTTGCGGTGTTTGAACGCGATGTTGCGTCGGATGATGACGGTTCCGGGGATAAGCCGGCGCAGTTCCGGGTGCTTCAAAACTATCCCAACCCGTTCAACAGTCAGACAACCATACCATACGAGCTGCCGGTAAGGGCATCGGTAATCATTGAGGTGCATAGTGTTGACGGGCGTCTTGTGAGAAGATTTGAAAAGGGAACCAGGGATCCCGGGAGCCACGTGTTCCGATTGAATACCAGCGGCATGGCCAGCGGGCTGTATCTGTACCGCATGCTGGCGGTGCCGGAAGCGGGTCCTGCCGTCACCGCCGGCCCCGGAAGGATGACATTGATCCGCTGAACCCCGTTTTATACGCTGGGACCTGCCAGCTTCGTTTTATTTTGGCAGTGACCGCAATCCGCCTGAAAGAAGAAATACCAGTCGATTCCGGAACAGGCGGCACATTTTCGGGGTTGCTTTATTTAACGTCAGCAAGTAACATAGGCAGAATATGCACTATCTCCCTTCGAATAATCCCATTTTATCGTACTCCGGCATCTCCGACATGGTCAAAAGGCTCGCCCGAAGATCCTCCCGTATCCTGGTTTTTACCGTATTGCTCATCGGCTTTGCCATGAGTGCATCCGGCAGCGGACCGGAGCGTGAAAATCGGGGCGTGTTGCTGACGGACCGTCCCGGCTCCGTGGAAATGCCCCACACAGCTATCCCGGTGGAAATCCGGCGCGACACCGATATCCCGGTCTCGGAATTTGGCGGATATCCGCTGGAAGGCCGCAACGGGCATGCCGGCCACTCCGGACATGCGGGACATGGCGGTCATGCTGCCGGTGTTCATATTCATCACATTGGGGTACAAGAAGAAAAGGTCATTCACTTCACAGATTATCTTTATCGCCAGCCGGAGATCCGTGAGGCCTATGAGGCCTATCTCCGTATGAAAAGGGAGTCGCCGGAGGAGTTTCAGGTCATGGCCCAGACCGTGGCCAACAGTGTCGGGGATACCAGGAATTTCTTTGTGTACAGCATTGCCGAGAGTGAACCCGGTGCTGCAGTCTACGATGAGATCCTGTTTGAACTGCGGGCCATCGGTGAAAAGTCCGAAATATGGGTGGAAGTGGAAGAACTGGCGCCGGGGAAAATCGACGATAGCGTGGTCAGCGCCATGATGGAGGCGCTGGAAGAGCGCACCCCGCCCAACTCGGTGAACCCCGACCAGGGAATCATCCTCAACAACATCGATATATTTGCACTCGGAGATCCGTCCCTGGTGCCCGACCCGGCCGGCACCGGCATGGTGAAGGTGCTCATCTCCAACCTGAATGACGGCTGGGACCCTGATGAGGGCGGGGGTTTTACCGCCGGATTTTTCAACCCGGCCGACCTTGCCCCGCGAACCGTCAACCGGAACAGCAACCAGGCCGCCATCCTCTATATCAACTCCTTTCCGGGCATCTACACCGACGATCAGCCGGCTAACCCCAACCGTCCGCTCAGCACTGTTGCCCACGAATTCCAGCACCTCATCCAGGCCGGACGCGGAAACCTTATCACGTTTATGGACGAGGGCCAGTCGGAGTCCGCCGAGATTTTCAACGGATTTGATGCCCGCTCCATGGTGTTCCTGAACGACCCGAATGAGGTAAGCGGGAATGTGGAAACACAGAGCGCCGACGGGTTCCTCCGCTGGCGGCGCGGAGAGCAGGCGGTGCTGAATGACTATCAGCGGGCCCAGCTTTTCCACAACTACCTGTACGAGCGTGTTGGGGTGGATGCGATTGGCAGCCTGACACAAAGCGGATCGGGCAACCCCTGGGTTCAGTACCAGAATATCCTCAACAGCTCCGGCAGCGGACTCGATTTCAGGCATGTGCTGGCCGAATTCTACATTGCTAACTGGCTAAACGACCCCGGCATCAGCGATGGCCGGTACGGTTATACGCTGCCGCAGCAGGCGGGGGTCCGGGTTGCGAATCCGGGCCGGCGCTTTGGCACCGAAGAGCGCTCCTGGGTGCGCAACGAGCCGGTGACGCTTCGCTACGGTGGTGCCAAATACACTGAATGGCGCCATGTCCAGGATCTCTCCGTCAGGGTTTCATCCCCATCGGAAATCATCCACTACCTGATTGTCGATGAGGAGGGCGCGGCCGGACCGCCCGAGATCATCCGCCTGAACGGCAACGAGTTTACCGGCGAAGGCTTGTTCCGTTCAGCAGTGCTGGTTTCCGTGAATACGGTGGTGCAGTCGGTGAGCAGCTTCGGAAGCCGCCAGTTCACCTATTCGGCCGAGTGGATCCCGAGCGAGCTTCGGGTGGTGGACATCTCCTACTCGGTAAAACCGACGGCGGGATTTGTGCCGATACCACTCGATTTTTCAGAGACAACAACATTCAAGGGCGTGGCCGTAAGAGTGGATCCGCAGTATGAAGGCGAACTTCAGGGCGTGGATTTTACTCTCTGGCATACGTCGGAATCGATTCAAGGCACCGGCACGCTTCAGGTGATCCTGACGGATTCGCGACGGAGTTCGGGACAGGGTCCCGATGCCATTTACGTGCCGAATGAGGTCATCACTTTTCGGGAACTCGATTTCGGGGATCTCAGACCGGGAATGAATTCGGTCGATTTCACCGCGGATGAAATCATGCTTGAAGCCGATGAGAATTACCATTTCTATCTCCGCGTGGTTGATCAATCAGAGGATGCGCGGCTGCTCTTTGTCTTCGACCAGGGATCCAATGACAAATCGGATCGCAACTACTATCCGGTTCGGTCGATTCTTGGCGGTTACAGTCCCGCCACCGGTGATCTTTCCGGATGGTCGCGGCTGCTGGGCAACCCGGACATCGACAGTGACAATGACAACAAGAACCTGGTCCTGACAACCCGCGTGCTCAGCAGGGTGCCACTGGATGAGGACCTGCCCGAGCTGCCGGTCTCCGATCGGTTTGAAATGCTCTACAATTACCCCAATCCGTTCAACAGCGAGACACAGGTCTGGTTCAACATACCGGCCAGCGTGGAGGATGAAGTGCGGGTTCGTGTGGAGGTGTACGATATCCTCGGAAGGAGGGTGATGACGCTTATGGATGAAAACCGAAGTGCGGGGAAACAGGACGTGCTGTTCAACGCCGGACACCTTTCAAGCGGAATCTACATCCTCAGGATGACTGCCGGAGGCAGCGCCGATTCACACAAGCTCATGCTGCTTAAATAGCCCCTGGTGGCTGCAGACTTCTGGCTGCTGCAAGCCCCTGGTGACTGCAGACTTCTGGCTGCTGCAAGTCACTGGTGACTGCGGGATGGAGTCTGCTGCCGGACCCGTTCCTGTCAGGCCCGCTTATCCGTCACGCGCGATTGGTCAATTCAATCACGGTGAGTTCCGGACGTACCAGCCTGACCGGAACGCCTACCATGCCGATTCCGACATTCACATAGAGCTTGTGTCCATCCATCTCGTAAAGTCCCTTGGCATAATGGTGGAACAGATGGATGGGATAGAGCGGAACCCCCATGAACTCGAATCCGATCTGGCCGCCATGTGTGTGTCCGGCAAGGGTCAGGTCAATTCCCTGATCCCGGGCGATGTCAAACAGGTCGGGACGGTGTGAGAGGAGTATCCGGAAGTCATCCTGCGGCAAGTCACGCACGGCCTGCTCCATGCGCAGGATGTTTGGCGACCCGGATTCGATGTCGTCCACCCCGAGAAGGGTAAGCGATTCGCCGTTGATGTGAAGTGTCTGGCTGTCGTTGGTTAGCACCCGGACGCCTTGCTGGCGCAGCGCCGAGGCGACCATGGGGCCCGATGCGTAGTGGTCGTGGTTTCCAAGGCAACCGAAGACGCCATATTCGCTCTTGAGTTCGGGAATGGAGCGATAAAGAGCGGGAATTTCAGATGGGGAATTGTCCACAAAATCACCGGTGATGGCAACCAGATCGGGAAGCTGTTCGTTTGCCAGGTGGAAAATATCCTGCATCTGCTTTTCTGTCATGTAGATGCCCGAATGGATGTCGCTGAGCTGGACGATCCGCAGGCCGTTCAGCCCGGATGGAAGTCCTGGATAGTGCAGCCGAAGCCGGTTGATCTGGTAATCGTGCGCTGTTGCCGCGGAAGCACCGATGGTGAAGGCAACCGGTGCGGTAATCGCAGCCGTGCCCGCGGTGCGGAGGAACTGCCGGCGGGTGAGGCCGTGAGTGAATGGAACCACAGAGCTGGCTGCCGGTTCAGTGTCGACCTGCATCGGCAGTGCAGATTTCGTGTCGGCGGAGCCGGGACCAGCAGCTGGAACCGGGGATGAGCCGTCCGTCCGGCTGCCGGCTGCCATTTTAAATGGGGACAAGCGGTTAAGGCCACGGCGTGAAAGCCTGACAAGACCGGTGCCGCCGTTGATTGCGAGCAGGAGAATAAATGCCAGGACCAACGCTCCGAAAAAGATGCCGCCCGGATAGATCACAAGAGCCTGGAAAAGGGGGTGCTGATACCATCCCAGCTCTGTTGATGGGAATCGAAGAATGAAAAGGATATTGGCAAAAGCAAAGAAAATGAGTCCGGCCGCGCGGAACCGGTGGAAGGCATGGGCGGAAACGGTGCTGGCAAGCCAGCGGATGTATGACCTGAAGACATACCACTGTACGAACCCGAAAACGGAGAACAGGATGATAAAGAAGATGATAAATTGGATGTATCTTTCCATATCGCAGTGGACGGAACTTTGGATGCAATGTTACTGGGTCAGTTAACGCGGACACAGTCACGGAATCTCATAACAGAAATCATTCCTCGCTCGTTTCCTGTGCGCCATAACCGGAATCGGACCAGAACTCGTACCCGATGTGGTATCACAGGAATCGTGCAAAGACGCGTTTCCGGCATGATCCCGCATGTTTTTACACTTCCGCATATTTTTCCGCTTGGGAAGGAAACGAAGTTGGGAAGGAAACGAAGCGAATGTCGTCTTGTTGTCCTGCTCCATGTGGTTGTGGCCATGATTTTTTTCCTTGATCAATTTCGCCCCGAAAGTGATTCAGTACGTATGTCGCCATGGGACGTGAGTGAATTTGACGCCATCGCTTCGGTAGATGATCGCGCCCTCCAGGCTGGTGAACCGGGTAGTAGTCCCGGCATCCCGCAGACGCTGTGTGGTTTCGATATGCGGATGCTGGTACCGGTTGCGCAGCGCCAGTGAGGCTACCGCCTCCTGTGCGCTGACCATCTCAAGGAATGGAGCGGTTGAACTGGTCTTGCTGGCATGATGCCCCACTTTCAGCAGGTCTGCCCGCAGGAAGGTGCTGAACTGCTCCGTCAGGAACTCCTCCGCCTCCTCTTCGGCGTCGCCGGTCAGTAGCAGTCGGGTGTCGCCGAATAGCACCATCAGAACAACGGACTGGTTGTTGGGGTCCGACGCCCGGATCCTGTGCGACGGCGCCAGAACGAGCATGGGCATGGACGGGTCCGTCGCGATGCGCTCTCCGGTTGCGAGCAGGCGTACGGGTATCCCCATTCCGGCGGCAAGCCCCATGTACCGGTGGTACAGTCTGGTGTCATGGATAGCCGGTGACTGATATATGGTATCAATGGGTACATGATGCATCAGGCTGACGATACCGCCGATATGATCGGCGTGGGGGTGGGACAGGATCACTCCGTCAAGTCTTCGGACCCCCATCGCTTTAAGCTCCGGAATGATAGTTCTTTCGCCAGAATCAAAGCCGGGAGACCATATTCCGGTGTCATACAGATAATGATACCCGCCCGGCGTCCGGAGCAAAACCGCATCCCCCTGTCCCACATCAAAAAAGATGACCTCGAGCGCAGGCGGTCGAAGTTGCCCGAAGAGCTGGACGGAATGCAGCATAACCAGACAAAATAGAAACCCGGCCGCCATTTTGAAACGGATCGCCGGCAGGCGCACTCCGGCCAGAAAAGCTGTCGCGAAAAACCAGACACCGAAAAGCCAGGGGCCGGGCAGCGTGCCCTCGATCCAGGAGGCGGGATGAGCCCCGATCCGGGCGACGTATGCCGTCAGGCCTGTCAGGACGAGGTCGCCGGGCATGTTGGCAAGCACGGCCAGGTCGGGGAGAACAAGGGAAATCCCAAGGCACAAAAACGTCCATAGAAACATGAACTGCACAAAGGGCACCGCCAGTGTATTGCTCAGCGGACCGGCAATGGAAAATTCGTTGAAATAGTGGATGAGCAGGGGATAGAGTCCGCCCTGGACCAGTACACTGACCATCACAAACTGAAAGAGCGCGCCCGATTTGCGGTACCGGTGCGATGGCGGAAGCAGGTAGCGGGTGCCGGGAAGGGTGGTGAGGATGATGGCCACGGCCAGAAAGGAGAGCTGGAACCCGACATCGAACAGCATCAAAGGGTCGCGGATCAGAAGCACCAGAGCCGCCGCACCCATGATATTCATGGAGGTGCCGGGTTTGTGGAACAGCCGGGCCAGCATCATGAAAAAAGCCATAAGCGAGGCGCGTGAAACGGATACCGAAAACCCCGTGACACCGGCATAGCACAGCAGAAGGGTGCCGCCAAGTGCCAGACCGGCTGCCCGAAGCGCGGCCGATCGACGGAACCATGGCAGCACAAACCAGACCGGCAGCAGGATGAACCCGACGTGCATGCCGGATACGGCCATAAGGTGTGCCAGCCCTGCCCTGGAAAATCCGGTTCGCAGGTCAGGGTCCAGATCGGAGCGGTCTCCGAGGATGATGGCCCGCGCCAGACCGGAGTTGGCATCCGAGAACAGCCGGTTCACGGAATTCCGGATGCGGATCTGCTGGCGCAGCCAGAACGTTGGAGTGCCAAGGGGATCGTGCAAGACAATCCCGGATACAAAGATCTGGCTGTGGATGTTGCGCCGGGCGAGAAAAGCGGCATAGTCAAACTGGTGGGGATTGCGCGGACCGGGCGGCGGCTGCAGGTCGCCCCGGAAATGCAGCCGGGATCCCGCCAAGCCATGAAGGGTGTCGGCGCGGACGAGGACCTCGGTCCGGAAACCCCGTTTCCAGGTCGGCAAACCGGTGATCTGCACCGAGTCAATATCCACGGTCATCATGCGGTTGCCGGAACGGGTGGCCCGGTCACCTTGCACGGTGCCAAAAAAAAGCAGGTGATCCTCATCAAAATGCCGGAGGAGCAGTTCGTCCGCCGCAACTGGAAGTTGGGTCCGGCAGTACTGGAACATTCCGAATCCGGTGAGGCATGCCAGGTAGAGCAGCGGCAGAACCCGGAAGCGCAGCAACGGTCCAACGGAGAACCGCGACGTGAGCCGCGGGATGGCCGCGCACAAGAGCACCCCGCATGTCACCGGAAAAAAAAGTATTTCCGGGAGTATGGCCGGATCGGATGATACCAGTGCCCGGCCGGCGGCAATCCCGGCGGCATAGAACAGCGCGATGCGCAACAGGGGATATGCCCCAGGATTGATCGGAAGCCTTTGTATACCAGACATACCGGTGCGGACACGGGACGATTGTTTTGAACAGCAGTGGTTATCCTTACAGACAACCGCCAATCGGTTTTCTTACGGAAACAAAACCCGTATCTCACAAAAGGCTGTCAAATAGCACATTATGGTGTTTCTGCTTACGGAGGTGCTGCCAATGGTGGTGCTGCTCGTGGAGGTGCTGCTCGTGGTGGTGCTGCGGCGGTAGATTGGCAAAAGGAGCCGCAGCGAGGGGCTTCAACTCAGAGCTGGCTCCGGAACAAATCCCTTGTTTCCTGAATGTGGATGGCAATGTTGTTCCGCAGTTCAAAAAGGCGCCGGTGCAGTTCGAAAAAATCCTCCCGGCTCAGGGGATTTTCCCTCAGACCCTGCAAGTGCACGAGTGTCAAATTGGCTCTTTCAAGGGCTTTCTTGCAGTAGGCGATATTGGCACCCAGGACCTCCACATCGAACCCCATGGAGTATGCGGCCGCAAGCTTTGTGCTGATCAGCAGGACTTCGGAAACCAGGTGGATGAAACCCGGATGGTCCATATAGTGCGGTTTGCTGTCATTGAAGACAAGCAGATCGGCCGACAGGTCCCGCGCATCGGTGTAAATGGCAATATTCTCAAGAGAGGCATAGTCAAAAGAGGATTCTTCCCGCGTCTCCTCTTCAAAGATATCCTCAAAAATGCTTTCAAGATCTTCTTCCTCTTCGTCGTCGGTTGCATCTTCGCCTTCGCCGGGCTCTTCGAAGAGATCGCCATCCTCTTCCGGTTCCCAGCCGATCGGCTGGTCCTCGTCCTCAGCGTCATCCGGGAAAAGGGGATGGTCCTCAGGGTCCTCTTCCTCATCCTCAAACGGGAAGTAGGATTCCTCAAGAAGCAGTTCTTCCTCGATATAGGCGTCCACGGCATCCAGCTTGGTGGGGAAGTCGCGAATGTGGATGAGCCAGCGGGGGTGGTCCCGGGGACCGGATTCAATCAGCTCGCGCAGATGCTCGTGGCGCCTGGTCATCTCGTTGAGGTGAGCTTCCCACTGGTGTTCATCCCATATGTTGTCGTGGTCGGAAGGGAACATGTCTGGTTTCGTTTGAATCTGCCTGCTGCAAAATACGCAATAGAAACGAAATGGCTTACCGCTTTATTTCAGTTCAGAAAACGGCTCCGCACGTTGTGATGCCTGCCGCAAGGTGAGGTGCGCGAGGATGCTCACAACTCCCGGAGCACCCCTTTCATCACCTGTGTCATTTTCGGTTCGGCCATGTCGGCCGCCGCAAGAATATCCTCCATTTTCACCGGTTCAAGCGCATCGGGAAAACATTCGTCGGTGATGACGGAAATGCCGAGCACTTCCATGTCCATGTGTACGGCTGCGATTACTTCCGGGATGGTGCTCATGCCCACCACATCGGCGCCGATCAGGCGCAGGAAACGGTATTCCGCACGAGTCTCCAAAGTTGGACCGGGAACCGATGCATAGACCCCCTGATGCATTTTGATATTGTTCTCAAGGGCCACATTTTCGGCAAGGGCGATCAGGCCGGCCGAGTAGGGTTCGCTCATGTCAGGGAAGCGCACTCCCAGCTCGTCGTCGTTCGGACCGATGAGGGGGTTGTCGCCCAGCAGATTGATATGGTCGGTGATGCACATGATATCGCCACGCCGGAACAGCGGGTTCATGCCGCCGCAGGCGTTGGATACCAGCAGGGTTTTGGCACCCATGGCGCGGGCCACGCGGACCGGAAACACGATCTGCTGCATGGTGTAGCCCTCATAGTAGTGGAAGCGGCCCTGCATGGCCACCACCTTCTTGCCGCTCAGCGTGCCAAAAAGGAGCCTGCCATGGTGACTCTCAACGGTTGAAACGGGGAAATGCGGTATTTCATCGTAGGAGATGACCCGGGCCACATCGATTTCCTCGGCCAGTTTCCCGAGACCGGTTCCAAGAATGATCAGGTAGTCCGGTTTGAGGTCTGTTGCTTGTTCAAGGAAGGCAAGGGTCTCTTTTCGTTTTGCTCGAAACTCCTGCACCGCTTCAAATTCGGGCATAGTCCAGTATTTAATCGTCCAGGTCGTCAATCAGATCATCGAGATCCTCGGCGCCGGGCACGGGTGACGTAGTTTTTGTTTTCTTTTTCGGTTCCTCTCTGCCGGCTCCGTTTTTTGCATCGGAAACTTCCTTGGCGTCTTCCCTGGGGAGGGAGAAGGTGGAGTTGTCATCGCGCCGGAACGACTCCAGCGATTCAATGGCCAGTTCCAGGTAGGATTCCATGCCACGGATGATCTCGTGCCGCCGTTCCAGCAGCCGCTGAATGCTCTGCCGGATGAACTGCCGCTCCTGCTGGGCATCCCGGACGATCTTCTCGGCTTCCAGCTCTGCCTTGGCGATGCGGTTCTGGGCTTCCTGCTTGGAACTGTTTATGCGCTGTTCGGTCGATTCCTTGGCGGCCTGCAGCGTTTCATGAAGGGCCTCTTCCACTTTCTGATAGTGTTGCAGCTTCTCGGTAAGCCGCTGGATTTCTCTCTCCTGCTCCCTGGACCGGTTAGAAAGGTGCTCCCATTCGTTCGAAACGAGATTCAAAAAGGACTGCACCTCCGTCACATCATAGCCGCGCAATGATTTGGCAAAGTTCTGCTGCTTGATCTCCAGTGCTGATAATTTCATGGTAATATTCCGGCTTTGGTTCAACACTCAATTTAAGAGTGTATGCGCAGCAATACAACACCGAAACCGGACCGGAAAAGATCAGCGCAGCTTGTTTTTCAGCCGCCGGTCGCCTTCATCACCTTCATCACCGGACTTGCCGCCGGGACCGGGACTCCCAAGGTCCGCATCCACAATAATGGTTTCAAGGTTTTGAACCCGCTTGACCAGCTGCTCATGGCGCATTTCATACTCCTGAAGCTTGCGCATGACGGTATCGCTTTGGGCAGGGGCGCGCCGCGAGAGGATGGCGTCGCGGATGAGCTGGATGATTTTGAGGACGATGAAACCGCCGACTCCGAACACGGCAATGATGGCTACGATCGGAACCAGAAGGTCCTGGGAGAATTGCAAGAATAATGGTGTCATGGTCGGATTGAATTAGGATTGAGAATGGCATGACTGCCGGATCAGCAGCAGGTGTCATTGTCATCTTACGGAAAGATACGGCCGGCGGTTACAGATTATAATCGCGGCTTCCGAATATGCTGGTCCCCAGCCGGATCATGGTAGCCCCTTCTTCAATGGCGATGTCGTAATCGCCGCTCATTCCCATCGAGAGCTCATTCAGTTGAATGTTCCCGGCCTCGTATTTGCGGTGCTCGTCGCGCAGCCGCCGCAGCATCCGGAACTGCTCGCGGATCTGGTCACGGTCGGCCGTCAGCGCCGCCATGCCCATAAGTCCGTGCACGGTCACGTGCTTCAGCCCGGCGGCGTACTGCAGGATACCGGCAAGCTGCCCGGGTTCACATCCGCTTTTCTGATCCTCGCCGCTGATGTTGACCTGTATGAGCGCACGTACGACCCGGTCGATCCGCGCCAGGCGTTTCTCCAGCTCTTTGAGGTACTTCGTCTTGGAGATGGAGTGGATCCAGTCTACCCGTCCCGCCAGGTCCTTGATCTTGTTCGTCTGGATGGTCCCGACCATGTGCCACTGGATATCGTCCGGAAGGGCGGCCATTTTGGGGACCAGCTCCTGCACCTTGTTCTCACCGAAATCCCGCAGGCCCTCTGCATAGGCCTCCATGATGGTCTCTTCGGGATGGGTTTTGGTAACGGCAACGAGCCGGATTTCCCCGGGGTCACGCCCGCATTTTTCACAAATGTCAGCGATGACCTCGTTCAGCATTGCAAGATTTTTGCGGATCACGATGTGTTCACGTTCTGGTGTGGATGAGGTGCGGTCCCGGACCGGCTGCAGACGGGGGTGCGGAAGCATCCGGGCTGAAACAGGGCATGCTCCCCGGAGGCCATCCAAAAAACCGCTGCAGATGGCTTCGGGACTGCTTCTCATACGATTGTTTCCCAAGATACGTTTTTAGGGGTAACAAGGTAAGAAAAGGAAAAACTTTTATCTGTTCCAAAAAAGTGTTATTTTTCTTTTCTGACCAAAAAGCTGACAGCGTCTACTATCGTGTATCGAAACAGAGACACCATTTACAGATACGATCCTGCCTATGCCGGCCTGGCATTCGAGCAAACGGGGGGCTCCTCCTCGGGAATATGAGATACACCAACCGTCATATCCTCGAGTTTCTGGAAGACTGGGCACCGCAAAGCACCAAGCTCGAATATGATAACGTTGGATTGTTGGTAGGAGATGAAAATCAGGAAGTCAGCCGCATCCTTGCCTGTCTGGATGTGACCCCGGAAGTGGTGGATGAGGCCATCGCCTTGAAAGCCAATCTCATTGTAGCACACCACCCGCTGATTTTCCGCAAACTTTCCCGCATCACCCCGTCAGACACCACCGGCTCGCTCCTCTTCCGTCTGATCAAAAACGACATCAATGTGGCTGCCGCCCACACGAATCTGGATGCCGCTCCCGGCGGAGTATCCTTTGTCCTTGCCGACCGGCTGGGTCTGATCGATGTGCATTTTCTCAAAACAGGTGAAGAGCCGCCCGCATCAGGTGAAAAGCAGTCCCCGGGTGCCAGCCAGTCCGGCTTCGGAGCCATCGGCAGGCTTCCCGAGCCCATGGGAGTGCAGGAGTTTCTTGACCTGGTGGCAGAGCGCCTCGGCAGCAGGGGGGTCAGGTACTCAGGCTCCCCGGGCCTGATCCGCAAGGCAGCCGTCTGCGGCGGGGCCGGATCGTTCCTGGCCGATGAGGCGCGCCTGCAGGGTGCCGATGCCTATGTAACCGCCGATTTGAAATACCACGAATTTTTTACAGGGTCCGCATCGTTCCTGCTTGTGGATGCCGGACATTACGAAAGTGAAGTGCCTGTTGTAGAGGCACTGTGCGACCGGTTGCGAGACCGGTTTCCGGAACTGGAGGTGCGTAATACCGAAGTGAACACCAACCCGGTCCGATACGTTTTTAAAGAACAACCCCAAAAAATGAAGTAAACAGAGTAAGTAAACTTATATGGTAGACGTACTTCAAAACCTGACCAACCTGCAATACATTGACAACCGGATTGACGAGTTGAAGCGGATGCGCGGTGATCTTCCGGAGGAGATTCTGGATATCGAGACGGAATTGACCCGGATGGAAGCCCGCATCAAGCGCTCCAAAGCGGAAATCAAGGATCTGACCCTTGAGAAGTCCAACCTGGAACTGGAGATCACGGAGGCGGACAGTCTCGTAGCCAAATACGAGGACCAGCAGCTCACCGTCCGCAATAACCGTGAGTACGATGCCCTTACAAAGGAGATCGAAACCCAGAAGCAGATCAAGGAAAACGCCCAGGCACGTCTCGAAGAGATCGCCCTGCAGATGGAAGAGCTCGAAAAATCTTCCGGTGAGAGCGAAGCAAAGCTCGAAGAGACCCAGAAGATGCTCGATGTGAAGAAGGGAAATCTGGACAAGCTCATTGAAAGCACAAAGAAGGAAGAAGAGGAACTCATCCAGAAGAGGGAAGAGGCGGTCAAGAACCTCGACCCCCGATATCTTCGCAGCTATGAGCGGCTCCGCAAGGGACTGAACAACGGCATGGCCGTGGTTGCCATGGAGAAAGGTTCCAGCCTCGGCATGATGCTTCCTCCCCAGGTGCAGGTTGAGGTCAGAAGGAAAAACAAGATCATTATTGATGAAAACTCCGGCCGTATTGTGGTGGATCCCAGCTTTTTCGATGAAGCCCGCAAGATGCTGAACATCAGCTGAACACCGGGTACCGGTCGGGCACCGCAACCATCCGCCAGGCGGAATGGCGGGGCCCCGGCCGCAATACAGCCTGGACGTATCACCAAACCAGTCAGGTTTCAGATCCAGTACGCAACCGGTCGGTTGTACGTTATTAAATCGGACAGGATTGCCGGGTAACCGCTCCTGCCAAAACGGTTCGCCGTGCGGCAGGGGAGGAAAGTCCGAACACCTGTGGACACCGCGCCCCGGGAAACCCGGGGAGTTCCGCTTGCGGGACATGGAAAGTGCCACAGAAAACAAACCGCTCCGGTTCGCCGGAGTAAGGGTGAAAAGGTGAGGTAAGAGCTCACCGCCCGTTCTGGTAACAGAGCGGGGCACGGTAAACCCCGCGGGGTGCAAGGCCAAGTATGGCAGTGTGTCGTCCGCCACTATACTGTCGGGTAGGCCGCTAGATCTCACCAGCAATGGTGAGACCAGACAAATGGTTACCGGCCGGTACCGCTTCGGCGGGATCGGCTACAGAATTCGGCTTACAGGCAATCCTGCTCCTTTATTTTTACCCCCACCATGGGGCATTTTTCCAACTCCCGGGTCCGCGGAACTTGATTCCGCCGGCCTGAGACGGTCCATTGCCGGAATCGTCACGACTCCACGCCGCGTTCAGATACCGGCCATTTTCGCCCGCTTGATTTCGCGGTCCCTGTCCCTCTTCTCATCTTTGGCCGCGATCGTTGCCCGTTTGTCGTATTTCCTCTTGCCTTTGGCAAGCCCCAGCTCCAGTTTGGCCAGACCGCGGGTGAAGTAAAGCTTCAGCGGCACCAGTGTCACTCCTTTTTGTGATACGGCGCGATCAATTTTCCGTATTTCCTCCCGCTTGAGCAGCAGCTTGCGTTCCCGGCGCGGATCGTGGTTGTTGTAGGATCCGTGCTCAAACGGTTTGATGTAGAACTCCTTGAGCCACACTTCCCCGGATTTCATGTAGGCAAAGGCGTCACCGAAACTGGCGTTGCCCTGACGCAGCGACTTGACCTCGGTACCGGTGAGCACGATGCCCGTTTCGAAGGAATCCTCGATCGTGAATTCGTGCCGTGCCTTCCTGTTGGTGATGGATGGTGTGCCGGGTTTTTGTTCTTTCTTTGCTGCCACGATGTGATGTACTGCCTGTTATGATTCCAGTTTACTGTTGGATTGCCGCTCCGTCCACCAGCAAAGATACGGAATCCCGCTGTCAATCGATGCCCAGGTCAATCGATGCCCAGGTCATTCGCTGCGGGGTTCATTCGTTTCGCATGTCAGCTGGCTTGGCGAATGCGGGATGCGGATATCTCTCGGCGACGACGGATGTCACTCAGCGACGCCTTCCGGAATGTCGCGCCCCATCTGCTCGTAAATGCCCTCAATCAGTTCGATGTGCGTGAGAGCCTGCGAGTTGGCGGGATCAAGCTCGGTCACGCGCCGGTAATGCCGGAGCGCCGTAGCCATCCGTGCCCCCATGGCAAGGTGATCGGCCTCGTGCGTCAGGTAGTTGGCGTAGGCCAGGTGGACCCGCACCCGAAGGGCATCCACCCCGGCAGTTTCATCACCGGCTTCATCCAGCAATTCCAGCGCGGATTCATATTCGTCCTGGTCCAGCAGGGAGGCAACGGCGGCGTCCAGTGACTCGGGCTCCGGATCGGAACAGGAAGCAATAATCAACGGAAGCGCAAGCAGCAGTAGCAGGGCAGGGAGCAGATACAGGCCGGAAACAGCGCGGACGGATGATATCAGGGCTGGGGAAAAACGGGTAGTCGGCATCATGTGAAATAGATCGGGTTTGGACTGATGCACAGAAGGAAAAGGATCATGCAGATCCATCCAAGGATTTTCCTTCCGGGCGTGAGCGGCTCCTCAAGGGCAACCGGTGGATGTTCAATCTTCACGAGGAAAACAATAAACAGCGCCCAAAAAATCCATATCGTGAAACCCGAAAAAATGGAGGGGTCGAAAGCCACCAACAGGAGCAGGTCCGCCAGCAGGACAAACAACCATCCGCCAAACGTCCACGCCGCTTCCATCCGGAATCCGCGGCCGATAAGAACGAGCGAAATAAGCGCCCAGACCAGCCATGAAGTTAGAACGAGCGGGGCATCGGTATCCATCAGCAGGGTCTGAATCAGGGGGATGGCCCCGAGTCCGGCCAGGACCATAACCACCAGGAAAAAGCCGCGTGCGACAATCCGGTGCCGTCGATACCCGATGAGAGTGTACAGGATGTGTCCGCCGTCGAGCTGACCCACCGGCAGCAGGTTGAGCGCGGTGAAGAACAGCCCCAGCCACCCGGCGAACAGGAAGGGATAATGGTAGAGCTCCCACATGGGGGGGGCGTCATCAAAAAAGGAAGCGATGATGGAAAACAGCAGGGTGTTGCCGAGGACCATGACATCGGGTTCGCGGCTGCCGGTATCCGATATGGGTTCATCCGGGAAGGATCCGTGCTTTTCAATGTATTCGTTGAGCAGTTCGTGCCCGGCGAAGTTCTGCATGTAGTCCGGCTCGGGCAGCGTCGCGAAGCCGTAGAGCAGGATCAGAAGCGCTGCAATAAACCCGGCAATGGGTCCCGCCGCACCCACGTCAAACATGTGCCGTGAATACCTGATCTGGCTGCGGATGCGGATCACGGCCCCGAGCGTGCCGATGGGTGAGATGGGAAACGGGATGAAGTAGGGCAGCGAGGTCTGTATCCGGTGCCGGACCGCGGCAAAGTAGTGGCCAAATTCATGCACGGCCAGGAAACCCAGCAGCAAGGCGGCAAACAGCACGCCCTCCCACAGCACCATACTCATGTAGAAGCGGAATCCTTCACTGGAAAAGAGCGCAAAATCGTCCGGCATGCCGGACGTATGACCCACGAACAGCGCCCCGGTGAGCGATGCCGAGATGAAGGTCAGCACAAACAGCAGGGTATGCCGGAAGAGCACGCGTTTTCTGAGGTCCTGATTCAAGACGACTCCTCCCGGCGTATGATGGGCAGGGTCATGCACCGGGCGCCGCCGCGTCCGCGGCACAGCTCGTTGCCCTGGAACATGATGGCGTATTTTTCGCCGGCAGCCTTCCGGAAGGGCCGGTCCTGCCAGCGCCGGAGGAACTCCCTCTGGTGGATCACCTCGTAGCCGTGCTGCGCCAGCTGGCGGAAAGTCTCGGTGTTGCGTTCATACCCGACGATCACGCCAGGAGCCAGGGCGAATACGTTGGCCCCGTCGGTCCACTGTTCGCGTACCTGGTTGACCGCATCCTCCCCGCCGCATTTTATAAAGGTCATGGAGCGGCCGAGCAGCTTCTCCAGGGTCTTTTTGAGCGACTCGCCGCGGGTGACGGCAATGCGCCCATCCACCCGGGAAAACACCGTGATGTTGTTGGTGCGGTCGATGATGGCAGGCGGGAAGGCGATGCACTCATCCGGACTGGCAAAGGTGAATATGGTGTCGAGGTGCATGGATGCCCGCTTTTTGGGCAAGTCCACGGCCACGATGTGCCGCACCCGGTGGTTGAGCAGCTTTTCGGCGATGCTCATGAGTCCGCTGAAGGTGGTGCGCTCGCTGATGCCGACCAGCACGACCTCCTGCGAGGCCACGAGAATGTCGCCGCCTTCCACACTGTCCTGCTTGCCGATGTGTATGATTTTATTTCTGGTGGATGCGAACAGAGGATGGAACCGCGCGATGGTCTCCATCAGAAGGAATTCGCGCACCCGGGCGGGCTTGGCGGCACGTGAGAGGATGATGCACTCGTTGACAACGGCGGCCAGATCTCGGGTGAAGAACAGGTTTGGAGCGGGATCCAGTGATGCGTTCGGCAGGCTGTCCGTGACGCCCGTGACGATGAACTCCAGCAGGGAGGCGGTGTCAAGTTGCAGCAGGTCGCTGCGCAGATGACGGATGTCGGTATCGGGGAGGGAGCGGATCAGCTCATCGGTGAAGAAGATGCGCGCCTGCTCCTGCTGCAGTGTTTCCAGGGCCAGGTCGCAGATTTCAATAACGCTGCCGGCGGGGGTGCGGGAAGGGGATCCGGGACCGGAGTCTGAACGCTGGCCTGACATCACCGTGCGGAAGATTTCGATCATGTTCAGGTGCTCATGGCGTGCATCGGCTTCGAATATGATGTCATCAAAGAGCAGCTGTTCCCGCCGATCGGGATTGACCAGGGAAACCTCTTTTCCGGGCGTGTGGACGATCACCGCTTCCAGCGGGCCGGTTTCGGAGTATACGTGCAATTTCATGTGCAGTCAGCAGCGCATTTCACTGGGTGTGTGTCAACTCGCGACTGGAGCAAATAGAGAACGTTGACACGGGAATGTCAAAGGTAATGTGTGCAGCGGTAAGCTCAAAATGATTTTAAACGATTCAGACGGTCGGAATGTTACCCATGTTACACGAAATCTGCCGACAATGAACGTATCATCTTACAAGAAACCGGGAACCATGTCTGCCAGTCGCAAAGAGGTGCGGGCACTGCTTGACTTGCTGGATGACCCCGATCCGTTTGTCAAGGATAAAGTGGAAGAACGGCTCTCGGAACTGGACGAGTCGAACGTGCCGGTTCTTGATGAGTACAGGGAGCAGGCGGCGGACCCGGTGCTTCGGTCACGGATTACGGAACTGATCCATAACATTACATACTCTTCGTTTGAAGTGGAGTTCGTGGAGTACCTTGAAGGCGGAGTTCGCACCCTGGCGGACCTTGAGCGGGGGCAGCTGATGCTCTGCCGGCTGGACAATCCCACCCTGCGCACCGATCTGTACCGGCGTCAGCTGGACCGGATGGCGGCACGCGTTGAGCCATCCATCAATGCCGGACTTTCCTCCGGGGAGCAGCTTCAGGCATTCATCTCGTTTTTTTTCGAAAAGGAGTACTTCAAAGGGGCGGACACCGACTATATGAGTCCATGCAATTCTTTTTTGCACAAAGTATTGCAGCGGCGCCGGGGGATTCCGATCGCATTGAGCATGGTCATGCTTTTTGTGGCACGCCGCCTGGACCTTCCGATGTACGGAGTGAGCATGCCCATGCATTTCCTGCTGAAGTACGAATCCGGAAACCAGTCCACCCTTATCGATCCGTTCAACCTCGGACGGGTGGTCAGTATTGACCAGTGCTCGTATTTCCTGAGAAACCACGGAATTGAGCCCCGGCCTGAACATTTTGAAAAGGCATCGGAGCGGGAGATTCTGGCAAGGTCGGTTCGCAACCTCATTTACAGCTTTGAAAGGGAGAACAAGCCCGCCCGGGTTGAAGAATTGAAGCGTCTGCTGGGGTTCATCATGCAAAGCGGCGGCAGCTGAGAGTCGATTGCCGGCGATGGGAACCGGATTCGCCGGCAGGATGCGGATGTTGCATGTTGGATGCGGGTATAGTTGGCAGGATGTGG
>SKNT01000028.1 GCA_007120385.1 Balneolales bacterium | reverse complement strand
GGCTCTTCGGCAGGCTCTTCGACGGGCGCTTCCTGCGGTTCAATTTTTTCTGCGGCAGGAGTTTCCGCTTCTGTAGTTTCTTCAGCAGGTTTTTCTGCAACAGGCTCAGCCGGGGCTGTTTCCGGTTCTTTCTCTTCTTCCGGCTTGTCTTTCTGTTTTTCTATTTCTTCAATATCGGATCCCTTGTCAGCGGCGGCTCCCTTTTTCTCTTCTGCCGCATCATCCTTTACGGGTGTTTCCTTTTCTGCCTCGGCGGATTCCTCTTTATTATTCTCTTCCACGGCAGCGGATATTTTACGGGCATCAGCCTCCTCCTTCAGTTCCTCACCGGATGCTGTTGCGGTCTGTTCGGTCTTCTCTTCTTTTTCGAGGTCTTTCTTTACTTCATCGGTCATTTAGATTTCCTTTGTTTCAGTTGGCCGCCTGAACGATGCTTTGTGTCAGGGGATTATGGTTCTGGTTTCAGTTAGCTTATGTCGATTTTTGTTGTTGCAGTAGGTGTATTACGAATGTATTGCAAAATTCTTGTAACCTGTTCTTCAAATGTGAGGAAAGTGGAATCGATTTCCACGGCATCGTCCGCCTTCATGAGAGGGGCGATGTCGCGGTTGGAATCAATGCGATCCCTTGTTTCCACATTTTCCCGCACCTGGTCAAGGGAAACCTGCTCTCCTTTTCCAATGCGTTCATCATATCTGCGGAGGGCCCGTGCTTCCGGATCCGCGGTGAGAAAGAACTTGAAGTCAGCGTCCGGAAAAACCACTGTTCCCAGGTCTCTGCCTTCGAGGACAACGTCACTGTCCCTCGAGACCTGGCGAAGCAGCTTGCGAACTGTGTTCCTGACTTCTTCCATGGCAGCCACATCGCTGACATGGCTGTTCACGCTGTCAGACCGGATGTCGCCGGTTATCTCCGTGTCGCCGTGATAAACCCGGGCTTCGGTACTGTGAAACTCGAAACGAAGCCCGTGACTGTCCAGAAGATCCTTGAGCCGGGAGCGATCCTTGCCATGTTTCAGATAGAGGTACGTAAAACCACGGTACATGGCGCCGCTGTCGACATAATCAAGGTCGGCGCGACGGGCAACTTCCTTGGCTGTTGTACTTTTTCCGGCACCTGCCGGACCATCTATTACTATGATCAATGATCTCTTCCGTTTACCTGGCACTACACTTCTGCAATTTCAAAATGTTGGGTAATTTATGCCTTATCTCTTTTTTTTGCAAAATATTCTTGTAAAAAGTCTGATTAAATCATAAATTTGTTTTCTCTGCAAAATTTGTAATCCGTAACTCAGAAAGTTTTCCTTCCAACAGATCATGCCTCAACACAAATCAGCTGAAAAAAGAGCACGCCAATCTGCGAAGCGACGCCTGGCAAACCGTGAAAAGCGATCCCGGATGCGCACACTGACCCGCAATGTTCTGGAAGCGCAGGACAAACAGCAGGCCGAAACGCTGCTTAAGGCTGCCGTCTCCTACATTGACAGAATGACCACCAAGGGTCTTGTGCACAAGAACACTGCAGCCAACCGCAAATCCACACTGGTCAAGCACGTCAACAATCTCGGATAGTTTTCCGATGGAAAGCTGCCAATCAAAAAAAGCAGCTGTTGCACGTCGCCCATCAGCAGCCACTGCCGCACAAGCTATTTTATCTGGACCCGCATCCGCAGTGATGCCTGCTTGCCGATCTTTTCAGCGTGCCGGTCTTTCCGGCACGTTTTTCATTTAAACCACACGTATTCATGACGTCACCCGGGTGTGACTGTCCCGGCCCTGGCGCACAATCCAGCACACCCATGGCAAAAGCCCTTCTTGCAATTCTTGACGGTTACGGCATTACCGAGGACGATTCTGTAAGTGCCATCAAAACGGCCAAAACCCCGTTCATTGATTCCCTGATGGACAACTATCCCAATTCCACCCTGAGCGCTTCCGGGCTGGATGTCGGCTTGCCGGAAGGTCAGTTCGGCAACTCGGAAGTGGGCCATCTCAATATCGGAGCCGGCCGCATTGTCTGGCAGGAGCTGACCCGGGTGAACAAGGACATCAAGGATGGCGGCTTTTTCAGGAACGAGGCCCTTTTGGCGGCTGCGGAGCAGGCACGCAAGTCTGGGAAAGTCCATATTATGGGCCTGTTCTCCGACGGCGGTGTACACAGCCACAACAATCATGTTTATGCGCTGCTCCGGTTCTTCAAAGAGCAGGGAGTTGACAATGTCTTTGTACATGCTTTCACGGACGGGCGCGATACCTCACCCCACGGTGGCGTGCGCTACATCAAGGAATTCCAGGAGCGTGCTGCCGAAACCGGGGCGGGAAAGCTTGCGTCGATTATTGGCAGGTATTTTGCCATGGACCGTGACCGGCGCTGGGAGCGCACGCAGCTGGCCTACGACTTACTGATACACGGAAAGGGCCGCAAGGCAACGGATCCGCTGGAAGCGGTCAAGGCGTCCTACGAAGAAGGCGCGACCGACGAGTTCATCCAGCCGATCCTGCTGGATGAGAGTCCGGCTTCCCGGCTTCAGAAGGACGACCCGGTAATCTTTTACAATATCCGCGGCGACCGTGCCCGCCAGATCACATCGGCCCTCACCGATCCGGATTTCGACGGATTCGAAGCTGAGAAGGACCTGAACCTGCACTATCTCTGCTTCACACAGTACGACAAGCGCTACACCAACGTGCACGTGGCCTATCCTCCCCTGTCAATGGCCAATACGCTCGGGGAAGTGGTGGCGGCCCGGGGCCTGAAACAGCTGCGAATTGCCGAGACCGAAAAATATCCGCACGTCACCTACTTTTTCAATGGAGGTGTGGAGGAGCCCAACGAGGGCGAGGACCGCAAGATGATCCAGAGCCCGAAGGTACCCACTTACGACCATCAGCCCGAGATGAGCGCCCCCGAGCTCACGAACGAGCTGATCAAGCTTATTGAAGGCGGCGCTTACGATATGATTATTCTCAACTATGCCAACCCGGACATGGTCGGGCACACCGGCGATTTCGATGCCACGGTTAAGGCCGTTGAGACGGTGGACCAGTGTATGAAGCGGGTCATTGAGGCGGCTAACGACAAAGGTTACAAGACCATTGTCATTGCAGACCATGGAAATGCCGACCGGATGAAGGAGGCCGATGGAAGTCCGCATACGGCGCATACCACGGCTCGCGTTCCGTTCATCGTTGTCAACGAGCCGGAAGCCACATCCACCAGGGACGGAATTCTGGCCGATGTTGCGCCCTCGCTGCTCAAGCTCATGGGTATTCCACAACCCGAAGAGATGACCGGCAAAGCACTCTTCTGAGAATAGACAAGGCGTACTTGCATTTACACTAAGCCCGACCTACATTCGTTACTGGATTCGAACGTTGGTGGGGCGACTGTGGTTTATATTTTCGCTGCCATCCGTGCATTTCGCATATGGAAGAACACCCACAGTATTTATAATGGAAGGAAATTTTTCAAACAGAGTTCGCGATGTCATTCAGTTCAGCCGTGAAGAAGCGCTTCGGCTGGGGCATGACTACATTGGAACAGAGCATCTGATTCTCGGTATACTGCGTCTTGGAGACGGAGTGGCCATCAAGATTCTTAAGAATCTGCGCTGTGATTTGTACAAACTCAAAAAAACCATTGAAGAGACTGTTCGCGGAACAGGATCGGCGGTGACGGTAGGTAATATCCCGCTGACCAAGCAGGCCGAAAAGGTGCTGCGGATTACCTATCTGGAGGCGAAACTGTACAAGAGCGACACCATCGGAACCGAGCACCTGCTCCTATCCCTGTTGCGCGACGATGAAAACATTGCAGCGCAAATTCTTCACCAGTTCAACATTACCTATGATGCGGTCAGGGAAGATCTGGACCTGATTGTTTCCGGTCAGGCACCCAAGTCGGACGTTTCCCAGACACGTGCCAGTGAAACACCTGCATCACGAAATCCCAAATCATCCGGTAGCGCGAGAGAACGAAAAATGGAAAAGACCAAAACCCCTGTACTTGACAATTTCGGGCGGGACCTTACCAAGCTGGCCGAAGAGGACAAGCTCGACCCCATCGTGGGCCGGGAAAAGGAAATTGAGCGGGTTGCCCAGGTCCTGAGCAGGCGCAAGAAGAATAATCCGGTGCTCATCGGGGAACCCGGTGTGGGTAAAACGGCCATTGCCGAGGGACTGGCCCTGCGAATAATCAAGCGCAAGGTGTCCCGCGTGCTTTATGACAAGCGTGTGGTCGCACTGGATCTTGCCGCGCTGGTTGCCGGCACCAAATACCGCGGACAGTTCGAGGAGCGCATGAAGGCGGTGATGAATGAACTGGAAAAAACGCCGGACATCATCCTTTTTATCGACGAGCTCCACACCATTGTGGGCGCCGGCGGAGCCAGCGGATCGCTGGACGCATCCAACATGCTCAAACCTGCGCTGGCGCGCGGTGATGTGCAGGCCATCGGCGCCACCACGCTGAACGAGTACCGTCAGTACATTGAAAAAGACGGGGCCCTGGAGCGTCGTTTCCAGAAAATCATGGTGGATGCGACCACGCCCGAGGAGACCATCACCATCCTAAATCAGATCAAGGGCAAGTACGAGAAGCACCACAATGTGCGCTACTCCGACGAGGCCATTAAGGCCTGCGTGTCCGTCACCGACCGTTACATCACCGACCGGTTTCTCCCGGACAAGGCCATTGACGCCCTGGACGAGGCCGGTGCGCGGGTGCATCTATCCAATATTACCGTACCTGACCACATCGTGAAGCTGGAGGACGATATCGAGCTCACCAGCACCGAAAAGAACAACATGGTCAAAAAGCAGCGGTTTGAAGATGCGGCCCGCCTGCGTGATACCGAGAAGAAGCTGCTCGAGGAGCTTGAGCAGGCGCAGCGGGAATGGGACAAGGAGTGTGAAAAGATCATCCACGATGTCAACGAGTCGGATGTAGCCACGGTTGTGGCCATGATCACCGGAATCCCCGTCAACAAAATCAAGCAGAGTGAAGGTCAGAAGCTGCTTAAGATGAAGGAGGAGCTGGCTTCCAGTGTGATCGGACAGGATGAGGCCATACTCAAGCTGAGCAAGGCGATACAGCGGACCCGGGCCGGACTCAAGGATCCTTTCCGTCCGATCGGGTCGTTCATCTTCCTCGGTCCCACCGGCGTCGGCAAGACCGAGCTGGCGAAGGTGATGTCGAAGTATCTTTTTGACTCCACAGATGCGCTCATCCGCATTGACATGAGCGAGTATATGGAAAAGTTTTCCGTATCGCGGCTCGTTGGGGCGCCTCCCGGTTATGTCGGATATGAGGAGGGCGGTATCCTGACCGAGAAAGTGCGCCGCAAGCCCTACAGCGTGGTTCTTCTTGACGAGATCGAGAAGGCGCACCCTGATGTTTTCAACCTGCTGCTGCAGGTTCTGGACGATGGCGTGCTCACCGACAGTCTGGGCCGCAAGGTCGATTTCCGCAATACCATTATCATCATGACTTCGAATATCGGGGCGCGTGATATCAGGAACCTGGGACGTGGCATCGGTTTCTCAAGCTCAGAGGGAACATTCGATTATGCAAAGATGAAATCCACCATCCAGGATGCTCTGACCAAGGTGTTCAATCCGGAGTTTTTGAACCGGGTGGATGATGTGATCGTCTTCAAGCCGCTTGAAAAGTCCGACATCTTCAAAATCATCGACAACCTGGCCGAAGAGCTGTTCTCTCGAATTGAGAACCTGGGGTACAAGGTTGAGATCACAAAGGGCGCCAAGGATTTCCTGGCGGACAAGGGCTTTGATCAGAAATTCGGTGCGCGGCCGCTCAAGCGGGCTATCCAGAAATATGTGGAAGATCCGCTGGCCGAGGAGATACTGGGATCTTCCAGGGTGGAGGGATCTGTGATCCGCATCAAGATGAACCAGTCGCGTGACGGGCTCTCTTTTGACTGGAAAGGACCGGACAAGCCGGCGGAAAAACCTGAAGACAACACGGAAAACCGTGCGTCACAGGAGAACTTCCCGGAAGAAACAAGGAACTGACAAGGAACTGACAAGGACTGGCAAGGGGCGTAAGTGGATCAAAGTCCGTGGTACGTGGATCAAAGTCCGCAGGAAGTTAACCAAAGCCCGCGGAATACGGATCAGAGTGAGTGGCGAATCATCAGTTCCCTGTTTGTGCCCTCCAGCCGGTAGGTTGATCCGCCTTCGTATACCAGGCTGACTGGTAAGATTGGAGAAGTGTGAACGGTGAGAGCTGTTTCCTCCCGGACTACCCGTCGCTGCCGGACATCGATGATGTGCATTCTGATGCTGTCCAGCCTGTTGCCGTTCCTGGTTGCGGTCAGGACTGCAAGCTTGCCGTCGGGCATCCAGGAAGCATATTGCACCCGTTCCCGGAAGCTGGCACTTCCCAGCCGTTCGCCGGTTGCCACCTCGTGTACCATGGCCCTTCCGGAAGCGCGCCCGGTGACATAGCGTGCACACGGGCTGAGTACGACCTCCTCCATTTCGTTGTCCTCATAGTCAATATCGGCCAGGATATCACCGCGCACCGAAACTACCAGTGCAAAGTGCCTGTTTCGGGATTCATCCAGCATGTGAGCCAGTATGAACCGGCCCGAGCCGTGCATGCGAACGGACTTGATGCTGCGGTCGCCGTACTGTGCAAGTGTTTGCGGCTCATTACCGAAGCGGATGTCCCGGATACGGGATCCGGCCTGGCTGCCGGCAATAATCCGGGGATTGACGGCAACCATCCGGTGTCCGAACGGTGTGCTTGCAAATTCCGATACAGCCTCACCATCCGGGCTTCCCGCGATGTTGAAAACCTGGAAGACCTCTTTTCCCCGTTCATCAAAATAGGTGAACGAAGCGATGTTGTCACGATACACAAAGCTTCCGTTGTTGAGCATGTAGAGGCGGATGGAGGGATCATCCGGATCGTAGTCGGCAAGCCGTCCGATGCGATGCAGCAGCGTTCCGTCGGTGCGGTAGACTTCTGCGGCCACCTGCTCACCCCTCACGAAAAGGACCCCGACAAATGCCCGGTCCGGGCTGACGGATACCTGGTGGAATCCGGAGACCATGGCGGAACCGTCTCCAAAAATCAGTTCGCCGTCACGAATCCTCATACTTGTCCCGCTCTTCCCGCGCAACAGGTCGGTGCGGAACTGGTCCGCTGCGAACTCCTCCGTTTCCGGCGAGTACCAGAAGCGGATATCCTGCGCGTGCAACTGGGCCGGCAAAGGAAAAATGGAAACATAAATTCCAATAAAACAGAAAACTATCACCTTTCTCATTCGATCTCTGATGGATGGATTTTCAGGGAGTACACTTTGCACAATCTGCTCATGCAACTCATGCCGTGATTTCCTAACATTACCCGAGCACAGATTGTTCATAATATTACAGAATAAAACAGAGCGATGACCATCCGATACTCCATTATTATTCCGGTCTACAACCGACCTGACGAACTCGGGGAGTTGCTTGAAAGTCTACTGAAAATCAGGAAATCAGCGGGATCGGCTTTCGGGTGGGAGGTAATTGTGGTGGAGGATGGGTCATCGGTACGCTCCGGCGGGGTATGCAAGGCGTATTCGCAAGAGCTTGAGATCCGTTACGTTTCCCAGGATAACGCCGGTCCGGCAGCGGCACGCAACACGGGATCGAAGTCAGCCCGGGGGGAATGGCTCATTTTTTTCGACTCCGACTGCATCATCCCGCAAGGGTATTTTAACGCGGTCAACGAGGCACTGGAGGATCCGTCCATTGACTTTTTCGGAGGACCCGACCGGGCGGCGGCGGAGTTCACGGCAACACAGAAGGCCATTGATTACGCGATGACCTCCTTTCTGACTACCGGTGGGATCCGGGGCGGGCGCCGCAAGCTGGACACGTATTATCCGCGCAGCTTCAACAAGGGGATTCGAAAATCGGCATTCGAGGATGTCGGGGGGTTTTCGGGATTGCGTTTCGGTGAGGATCTGGATCTGAGCATGCGCCTGATGAAAGCGGGGTACCGGCCGGCGCTTGTTGAAGATGCATGGGTATACCACAAACGGCGGACAAATCTCAAGAAGTTCTTCAAGCAGGTTTACAACTCCGGGATGGCCCGCGTGGTGCTGAACCGGCTGCATCCCGGCACCATGAAGGCGGTGCACCTGCTCCCTTCGCTTTTTGTGGTGTACCTTGCTGTTGCGCTGTTGTCTCTGCCGTTTGCATCGGGGGAGATTATCTGGTATCCGGTTGGTATCCTGGCTGTCATCCTTTTCATTGACGGGTACCGTTCGACCGGAGACATCGGGGCTTCGCTTCTGGTTCCTCCGGCAAGTTTTGTCCAGTTGTGCGGTTATGGCACCGGTCTTTTGCATTCGTTTTTCCTGATCCGCATTCTTGGAAGAAACCGTGCGAGCGCTTTTGAGAAGAACTTTTACAAGTAACCGAACAAAATCCATCAGAATCAGATTGATTTCGTCTTCCATTTCGCTTATCTTTGGGGTCTTTGCGGAACTACAATTCCCGGAACAGCAATCCGTTTTCTCAGGGAGTTCTTATTTTGCAGAAGGCATGGCATAAGGCAAGCCAGAAAACCGTTCTTTGTATTAGTGACAGAAAGTAGCGATCGGCACCAATGACATGGGCTAATTCGGTTGAGGAAATGATCGGGGCGTAGCGCAGCCCGGTAGCGCATCTGCTTTGGGAGCAGAGGGTCGCAGGTTCAAATCCTGTCGCCCCGACATCACGGATAGGCAAACCGTTACTTATGCACCCGATGGTAGTGATACCTGCAGGTCAGCCAGTAACGATACCAGGTTATCCGACAGGCGCCCGTAGCTCAACCGGATAGAGCAACTGCCTTCTAAGCAGTAGGTTACAGGTTCGAGTCCTGTCGGGCGTACACCGTTTTCTGAAATTGGCGACATGGCCGAGTGGCTAGGCAGAGGTCTGCAAAACCTCGTACGGCGGTTCGAATCCGCCTGTCGCCTCAGTACATGGTTTATATCTGCCGCGTTCGTCTAGAGGCCTAGGACGCCGCCCTTTCACGGCGGTAGCACGGGTTCGAATCCCGTACGCGGTACATCGTTAACGTATTCATGTTGGTTGTCGATCACGGAGCCCATAGCTCAGTCGGTTAGAGCGCCAGGTTGTGGCCCTGGAGGCCGTGGGTTCAAATCCCATTGGGCTCCCACTCAAAGCCGCGTTCGTCTAGGGGTCTAGGACGCCGCCCTTTCACGGCGGTAGCACGGGTTCGAATCCCGTACGCGGTACGCAAAAGCCCGGTCTTCTTCGGAAGGCCGGGCTTTTATTTTTTCCGGGCAATGCCCAGTATTCCGGTCCCGCGT
>SKNT01000160.1 GCA_007120385.1 Balneolales bacterium | reverse complement strand
GAGCCGTCAATGCGGACATCGTCAAAGCGGTAGTTCTCCCCGCCGATCATCACATATTCCCCGACTCCCGCCATCATGTAGGGCGTCACGGGCCGGTCGGTGGGCGGATGGCCCACAAACAACTGGGATTTTCGATGGTCGTAGGAGCCATCTATGAAATCATTCTGCAGGAAAACGGGCACGGTATCCTGTCCCAGGTGGAGGTCGGCCCGTCGGTGATCCCAGATCCCGTCGACCAGCGTCGGCCTGGTCTCACCGGGGATGCCAAACGGCACGGGACCGCTGACCCGGTACCAGCTCTCAGCCGTAATGACCGAATCGCCGTCGAAAAGCTCGAACCGGATCGGCTCAACAACCATGGATGCACGGTCAGGAAATGGCTCGGTAACCGCAGTGTCCGGGAGGATGTGGGCGGTGGCTCCTGCCAGGTCCGTGCCCGGAGCGATGATGACGCGGGTCCGGCCCCTGCTGTCGGTGCCCGTGGCAATGGTTACATGAATGTCGAGGTATTGTGCTGTCACCCGCGACGTATCGGCTTCCCAGGCGGAAAAAGCCCCCATTACGAGACCGCTGTCCAGGAGTCCGGCCTTCCACGACTGCCAGGCGTGCTGTTTGAAATGCATGTGCCTGACGAAGACCCGAAGGTCGGAAAGCGTGTCCGGGGTGCCCGTGACTTCAGGTATGGCCGCTATCCACGGATTGTTGCCGGAGAGTTCTCGCAGGAATCCGCTAGAGGGTGAAAACGGTCCGAAGCCTTTGATCTGGTCCAGGGTAATCAGGAGCGTGTCGGGCAGCGGCTCCGAAAGCGGCAATAACCCTGCCGCATTGGTAACCCGGGTGGATGCACATGCCGCCAATGCTAACACCAGGACCGTGATGGTGAGGCCCATTCGCCAAAGACCATTGCGTTTCATGGATCGTTCTGCTTTCATACCCCTGAAAATATTGAAAAATACTCAGAATATGATGCCCGAAAGTGGGGGCGGCACAATGCGGCGTACCAACCGCTATTGCTTTTCTTTTCCGGCTTTCGTACATTTATATAAATTAATCTATATAACTATATTTATATGATCACAGTCATTAAAAAGCAACTGCTCACAAACTGGCATCCCATGCGATGGGTTGCACTTGGAATCGGTGTTTTCCTGGCGGCAAATGCCTTCACGGCAGGCGAGCCCGCGCTGGGGCTGCTATCCCTGTTCTTCCTTTTCCAGGCGGTGACCAATACCGGATGCATGGTGGGCCATTGTGCCGGAGGGAGCTGCCAGACCGACACCGCGGAAGCCCGGGAGAAAACCTGAGCAGTCGCACGGGAAAAAGGGTGATCCGTGGCCGACGGCCTGACACCTGCTTTTCAAGCCAGAATACCGATATACGACGACAAGTCCATCCAACAGAAAAATGAGCAACGACATACACAACAAGAGCTTTTCCGAACTTATCAAAGGCGATACGCCGGTGCTGGTGGATTTCTATGCCGACTGGTGCGCACCGTGCCGGATGATGCCCCCCATCCTCAAGGAACTCAAGAGCCGCATGGGCGACCAGATCCACATCCTCAAGATAGACACGGAAAAGAACCCCGATGTGGCCATCCGCTACCAGGTGCGCGGCATACCCACGCTGATCCTGTTCCGCCACGGACATGTGATCTGGCAGCAGGCCGGGGTGATGCAGGCCCTGCAACTGGAGTCGGTCATCCGCGAGAAACTGGCCCGATATGAGGTGATGGCGGGGTAGCAGGGCTGCCACCCGTTTGCGATAGTATCAGCCGGGCATTATCACCCTTCTTGATGCCGCACTGACAGGACGGCTTTACATCCCCACACGTCCGCGCCGGTTGATCCATAATGCCAGCAGCAGTATGGCCCCGCCAATGGCCAGGCGCAGCAGGTCGGCATCGCGGTTCCAAATGAGCAGGTTCACCAGCAGGCCTACCGGAATCACGGCATTGTTCATCACCGCCAGGGTTCCGGCATCCACTTTTGTGGCCCCGCTGTTCCACAGAAAGAGTCCGACTGCCGATGCGCCAAAACCGAGCCAGAGCAGCACGGCCCAATGCGTACCGGTCTGGGGCATCATGGACAAATCTCCGAAAATGAGCCAGGATGGCAGTATCACAAGCAGTGCCCCGGCAAAGAAATAGCCGAAAAACCGGACCGGAGCGATGTCTGTGGGGTACCAGGCAATTAGGTTTTTGTAGCCCACCTGTCCGGCCGCAAAGGAAGCGTTGGCAATCTGAAGCAGAAGAAATCCGGTGATGTAGCCGCCCGTGATGCCGTCGTAGCGTATCACCCCGGCGCCAACCACGGCTAGCAGGGCGGCAAACAGGGCCACCGGTGAAAACCGCTTGTTGAGGGCATCATCGAAGAGTGTGACAAAGACCGGCGTCAGGATAGTAAAGAGCAGCACTTCCGGCGCCGTCAGAAATAAAAACGAACGGTAAAGGCATAAATAGGTCACGCCGAACTGCAGTGCACCCACGACAATGGTACCGGAGATCAGTTCACGCCGGACTCCGACCCATTTTGTGATTGGAAGAAATACCAGTCCGGCAAAAATCACACGGGAGAGCACGGCAAAGTCGCTGTCTACCTGTCCGGCCAGGTACTCGTCGATCAGGCTGAAAGAAAATGCCCAAAGAACAGTGACAAAAACCAGGTATCTCATGCCTCAAAGCCACCTTGGTGTATTTTCGGCGTATTCCTCGTATTCCTCTCCGAACTTCTCTGCCATGTGGCGTTCTTCGGGGATGATCTGGAAGCGGGTCATGTAGATGAAAAAACCGGGCATGAGCATCAGGCAGAGCAGATCGGTTAGGTAAATGGCCAGGGCGATCAGCACCATGGACAGCGCCAGGTACATGGGATTTCGGGTGTGTTTGTAGGGGCCTGAAGTGACCATGCGCTCGGTTTCATGCGGTTTATGGGCATGCGCCGTAGTGTCGTTCCGGTAAAACAGCCATATGCTCCAGGAACCCAGCACAAGCGCCGTCCCCGTCAGAAATACAACCAGCGCCCTCCGGAACGGGATTTCCACATCAAACACCGGGAACCAGGTGTGAATCGCCCAGAATACCAGTGCAAAAAGGATAAACACCACCACCGGCGGTACTTTGAGTTCCAGAGTATGCGTAGGCCTGTGACCAATGTCGCTATTGTTGCTGCCGGTATCCGGATCGTGATTCATATCTGAAGTTCTTGAATCCATACGTCTTAAATGGCGAAATATACGGAAAGCGGAACCATTTATCTGCAATTGGGGTATGTAAGGACACCCGAGATACCCAACAGACACAGATTTCACAACATGAACATATTCCGGAAACTTCAAAACATCGATTTTCCTGTCATGGCCATTCAATTGCTGATCATGGCCACATTTGGACTCGCATCCCTGTCAAAATGGTCCGGCGGAGGCATACCGGATTCTTTCATCGGACAATTTGGAGAAACCTGGTTGAATGCACTGCCGGGCGGACTCTTCCTGCCGTTTTACACTATTGTAATCACAGAAACGATTGCATTCCTCCTTGCGGCAGTGAGCTTTGCCCTTGGGGAATGGATAAAAGGCAGGGAAAACAGTTGGCTGAGATACAGCCTCGTGCTTTCCCTGTTCATTTTTGTCATTCTTGGCTATGGACTGCGACTGACGGGTCAGTTCGGCGGGGCTTCGAATGCCTTTTTCTATTTTGGGACCACACTGATTGCACTCTGGTATACCGACCAAAGGTCATCCCTGGAGGATCTTTGAAAACGGCCTCTCAAATACCAGGCGAGGGTCTTCGGAAACTGTCCGTGCGCGGCAATGCGAAATTTCGCCTGCGGGTCTGCAGCTTACAGATCCGCAAACCGAGCCCGGTAATCATCACGCAGTGAAATCATCTCGCCGCGGAGCACGCCACCCTCGTCCAGGTCGCGGTACTCAAAACGCACCAGTTCACCGGGGACTTCCCTGGTCACCCACCACCGGTACTCCACATTTGCGTATTCCTCCTGGTCCTCATCTGCGTACTTCTGGGCGTCACGCGCGGTGAACAGCAGCAGGTCGGTCTCAAAACGGCCGGCACCTGTCGTAATGCGTTCCGTTTGCTGACGATAGGGCTCCCATGCCTCGGTATAAAAATAACCGGTTTGGTAACCGATGTCTTCAACGGACTCGTCCCCGCGGTCCGCTTCTGCCAGCTCCTCTTCGTCGAAGGAGAACTCATGGTGCCGAACCTCACCGGTTTCCGGGTCCTGTACATACATCTCCCGCGCCACAAAATCGGCCGAAAGAAGTACCTCGTATTCCACAGCCGGAGCTTCATCTGCGTCGAACTTCAGGTACCACCAGGACGACCCGTCGTCGTTGCGCTTGAGCAGCGCCCGTTCAGCCGTGAATGAGGAGACATCGTCACGGTCAACTGCTTCAATACGCCAAGTTGCCCCCTGGCCCTCCTCGAAGTCATCGGGAGCGAAACCGTATCCTCCCATGTAAAACGCCTGGGTGTAGGCAAGCTGCCACATCATCACATCGGTGTAGCCGGCCAGGCGGGAGCCCAGTTCCTGCTCTATGGCGGAACCGACGGCTTCGTTAATTGTCGATCGGACCGACTGTTCAAATGTCGTGCAGGCGGAAACAGCCAGTACCAGAATAGCGGCTGCCAGGAACTGCGGCCAGACCCGAAGCCGCATGGACCGGGTCATGCGAATATCATTTCTTTCTATCCTTTTCATAGTTAATACCCCATTTGTTATCATTTATTTCCCTGTGTTGCCTGAGCCGGGCAGTCACATCCTCTGGCGATATGGACTGGATTCAGGCGGATCAAACCAGCATTCTGCATGACCCCACCTGCCGAAGCGATATCACCGACCGGCTGCCTTGTACCCCATAGCATACATGCAAGGGCTTGCTCTCTGCTGACAACAAGATAGACCGGAAATTCCGTAACAGGCAAATAATTGTTATTTTACTCCGTTTATGATACTCTCATCACAATATTATATTATGAAGAAGGGAAGATACGCCGTCGTTTTACTGATCATTCTCGGTGCAGGAATCTGGTGGGGATCCCGGTTCTGGAGCCAGGCCGACCCGGCATTGCCGCCGTTGCACACCGTTGAGGTTGACCGCGGGGAGGTGTCTCGCAGGGTGATCGCCCACGGAACCCTTCAGCCGGTGCAGAAAGTGACCGTTGGCAGCCAGGTTTCGGGCATTATCGAGGATATCATGGTGGATTTCAATTCGAATGTCACCAAAGGGCAAGTGATCGCACAAATCGACCCTTCTACCTTCGCGGCAGCAGTCAGCTCGGCAAAAGCGGAACTGGAATCGGCCGAGGCCGGACTCAAACTCGCCCAGATGAACTGGGAACGTGTGCAGGAATTGCGGGCAAAGCAGTTCATCGCCCCCTCCGAGGTAGATCAGGCCAGTGCCACGCTGCACCAGGCCGAAGCGCAGGTACGGGTCCGGCGGCACGCCCTGGAGCGGGCTGAAAGGGAGCTCGATCGCTGCACCATCACCTCCCCCACGGACGGCATGGTCATCTCCCGCAACGTGGACATCGGCCAGACCGTTGCAGCCAGTCTAAGCGCACCAATCCTGTTCGAAATTGCCACCGATCTGCGCGACATGCACATCTATGCCAACGTTTCCGAGGCGGACATCGGGCAGGTTTCTGACGGGCATCGGGTCTACTTCCGTGTGGATGCCTTCCGCGATCGCGACTTTGAAGGTGAAGTGATCCAGGTCCGCAATGCCCCCATCATGGAAGACAACGTGGTGCACTACGAAACCATCATTGTAGTGGACAACAGTGAAATGCTGCTCAAACCCGGCATGACCACCGAAGTTTCCGTCATCACCGCCAGAAAAGACGATGTGATGCGTGTGCGCAACACGGCACTTCGCGCCAGGCTGCCGGACAACCTGATACCTTCCGGGGTGGATGCGGACCGTGGTTCATCCGGCGGCTCAACAGGGGAGCACGAATCCACCTATGGCAGCGAATCCACACCCGGTGACGGCAGCGGTGAATCTGCAAGAGACAGCAACAATGACGGCACCAACGGCGAAAACGGCGATGTTTCCCGGGATTATGAGGGACTGGATGGCCGGGTCTTTGTGTTGCGGAACAACCGCATCCACCCGGTTCCCGTGCGTACCGGACTGAGCGACGGACTTCATACCGAAATTTTGCGGGGCGATTTATCAGTCGGCGACACTCTGGTGGTCGGACTTTCACTGCGCACCGGAACGGAAAGTGAAAGCCGAAGCATTCTGCGTGGACGCCAGGCGCAGTATTGATGTGACCGCTGCCGGCTTGCAAGTCCGTTTTTTCACGGTTTTACCGGCCGGGACAGATCATCGGCATTTTCATGTCTCAGAATTGCTTTTCCTGCATATGGAAAATGGTCCGGGTGTCGGGGTGCACATCGCCAAACCTGAGGAAAATGAGGAATATCTCGGCGAAGCCTGCGCTCGCCATAATAAGCACTATGCGGATGAGGTGTGTGGTATCCCCATAAAAGGAGAGCAGAAAAGCCGCTACCACGAATGCCCCGTTCGCCTGGTTCAGCCAGGTGTGCACAAAGGTGATCCTGCCGGTACGGTACCACGACATGCCGACTGCAGCACCCGCAACCAGGGCCAGCACCACAATCCACACGATGTTGGGTTTCAGGTATCCGGGAAACAGCTGCAGGAAGAACCAGGCGGTGGCCAGATAGTAGGCAACATCGCCCAGGGAATCGAGGTGCGATCCCAAACGGCTGGTCTGGTTCCACAGGCGTGCCAGTTTGCCATCCAGGAAGTCGGTGAATCCGAGGAAGAGATACCAGCCGATGAACCACGCTATCTGCTCAAGATGAACCAGGAAAAAAAGTAACGGCACCCCAAACAACCTTGCCAGTGACAAGGCGTTCGGTATGGTAAGAACATTGCGTCGAATCATTTGGCGAATCCAGTAGATGGTCTTCATCCGCAGGGCGTTGACCTGTTCGGTGCATACAATGGACAAGATAGGCCAAACCCCGCTGAATTGCCGTGTCATTCCAGGACTTGCAACGTTTTTTTCCCGCCATTTTAGTAAGTTGACACGTCCCGATGTTTAAACACTCAAAAGACCAATGACACAAATGAAGATCCCGGCTGACCAGGAAAAGATAGCAGGCAAGTCAGATACACCCCTGTTGAAGATCCATGGTCTGAAACGCAGTTACCGCACGGAAACGGTCTCGGTGGATGCCCTGCGGGGTATCGACCTGGAAATCAGACAAGGGGAATTTGTGGCGATCATGGGTGCAAGCGGATCCGGCAAATCCACTCTTATGAACATCCTTGGATGCCTGGACCGCCCCACTGAAGGAAGTTTTTTTCTTGACGGGCAACAGGTCAGCAATCTGTCACGGGACGAGCTGGCCAGCGTTCGAAACAAAACCATCGGGTTCGTTTTCCAGAACTTCCACCTGCTTCCACGTACTTCGGCACTGGAAAATGTAGAACTGCCACTGCTTTACTCATCCGAAAAACTGTCATGGAAGGAATTGCACAAGCGGGCTACGGAGGCACTTGAAATCGTGGGGCTGAGCGAACGGGCCCGGCATACCCCGTCCGAGTTATCGGGCGGACAGCAACAGCGGGTGGCCATCGCCCGGGCCCTGGTAACACGGCCATCCATTTTGCTGGCTGACGAACCGACCGGGAACCTGGACAGCCGCACCAGTCTGGAGATAATCGGCCTGTTCCAGCAGCTGAACCGTGACGGACTGACTATTCTCATGGTAACACATGAACCCGAAAACGCCCGTTTTGCCCAGCGTGTCATTGTCATGCGCGACGGGCTGATCCAAAGTGACCGCACCATACCACCAAGGAGTGCTGCGGAAGCGCTTGCCAACTGGAAGGACGTGGATGAAGACCAGGAAGCGGATTACGACCCGGAAGTATCGGAATCGCCGGGTGATGCCGGGTGACGCTGCAACCAGCTCAGAAATTGTACTTCAGCGATGCAAGCAGGACATTTCCCGCATTGGCAAAGGCAGAGTCTCCGCTGCCGAGAAATACCTGGCCCAGAACCCGCAGGTCCAGGTCGGTGATCACCGACCATGTAGCCGATGGTGAGAGGTAGACCGCCTGTTCATCCGGATACCAGATGGCCGCCAGACTTCCGTCCACCAGCGGGTGGATGGGGTAGGTTCCCTGGGCCGTGAACTGATATCTGGAAAATGACGGATTGTCCGGGGTTAGCGGCTCGGCCAACAGGGAAAACTGGTCCATGCCCCCCTCCTTGTTGTACAGCACTTCGGTCACAAGGAAAAGGCTGTTCGGGAACATGTAGTCGATGGAAGCGGAGGCGATGACATTGGTTGACCGGTTGCCCCCGGACTCATCGATATCGGCATAGAACATGACCTCGCCTTTGAATCCGGCATCACGCAGGTTTCCGGCCCAACCGGCGCCGGTGGCAAGCCGCTCCCGGTAGTACCCGCCGATCAGCTGGATGTCATAGCCCCGTGTGTTGAATGAATAAAGCATGGCGGCCACGCTGTTTTCCAGGTCGCGGTCCGGACTCACAGCAAGTTCCATCCGGGAACTGAAGCCGAGAAACCGCTGGATGCGGATGGCGTCGCTGCCCGGCCGCTCGGGGTAATCGAAGTCGTAGAACGAGTAGATGTTGAAGATGTCGTTGGGGTTGGTGATCATGTTCACGCCCCAGTTGACGCGCTGGCGTCCCAGGCGCACGTTCCAGCCGCCCCGGTTCCACTCCAGATAAAGGCGGTCCGGGATGTAGTGGAGCAGCCACCGGTCCTGTTCGGCGACCAGCCAGGACAGGTTGACCAGGCCGTCGTCCACATCGATGGCTTCAGCGTATCGCGGGAAACCGGGAATCTGATCCGCAAGCTGGTTGATGTCATGCACCAGGTCCCCGGCAAAGACACGGGTGCGCATCTGCCAGTGGAATGTAAACTGGTTGGATGGGGTCCAGCGCACATTGATACGGTTCTGAAGCCGGTATTCCATCCAGTTGCCGTCACCCAAAGGTTCCGGCAGATCGGCCGAAATGCGAAGCGGCATGCCCTGCACGTACCCGCGCACGTGCAGATTGTCGCCCAGCTGCCCCCGGGCCGGCTCCGGCATGAGTGCGTGTAAAATCAGTGTTAGCAGCGGGATCAGCAAAAGAAGCAGTTTGTTCAGATTCATCACTCCTGTCCGTTTCAATTGCCGTTGCTTTTTGCGTTACCTTCATCGTGTCGTTCGTCTGAGTCCACAGCCCCATCCACCATGGTGATGACACGGCGGGCGCGATCGATCACACGCTGGTCGTGCGTGGAGAATACGAAAGTGACGTTCTGCTCTTTGTTCATGCGCGACATGATATCCAGCAGGTTCATGGCAGAAGATGAGTCCAGGTTGGCGGTGGGTTCATCGGCCAGGATGAATTTGGGCTCGGAAGCAAGGGCGCGCG
>SKNT01000206.1 GCA_007120385.1 Balneolales bacterium | reverse complement strand
GTTCGGCATGTTTCACCCAAGTCTCTCTGCTCAATCTTCGCACCCACCGGCCTTCAAATCCAGGAGTGACTACGAAAACCACAAGATTTTGAAACCTGATTGCTCTTTTAAATGACAGACCGGAATGACCCGATATCATCGAGCGGACTTCTTCCTCTGCCGCCGATACAACAACACGCAATCGTATCTCGTGATTGCCCCAAATGTTCAGGCTCTCAACAAAATCATAAACAAGCAAGGCCTCGACGTGGTCGTCGATGTCACCGGCGTCAACACCGATGCGAACGAGATAGGCCTCCGGAAAATGAACATCACGTATGCCGATTTTCTTTTTCCTTGCGTAATCCTTGACAAAACCCGACGTGATATGGTCATCAACGGAAGCGATGACCTCTCCGGCAATATAGTTATCGTCATTGCTGTCCAGCAGTCCACACCCTGCGATAAAAATCAGAGTTATGACTGCCAGCAGCAAGTATGTATATCCAGATTTTTTCATCATAGCGCATTATAAAGGCATGCCCACCCCTTTTGCGACGATAAACTCATCCGAGTAAAGGGCTTTAAAAGTATCCTCCCGGCTGAACTTATATCGCGAACGGAACCGGTACTCTCCTGGCTCGTCAATCGTCAACAGTACCGAATGTGTTTTTGAAAGATGGGTTTCCGGCCGCAGATCGTGAGTACATGGGCCGTGCTGCCCGTCATAAACTTCCCAGCCATCTGATATCTTATATTCGATTTCATAGGTTATCCCGCCGCAAAAAGGCATGATGAACTCCTCCGGACTGCTTATGGTAAGCTGGATTTCCTGACCGGCAAGTATCGTGGATGGTTCCATCGTAATCTCTGGAGTAATTGCTTTATCGGAGCTCACAACACCGCAACCACTCATGAAAACAAGCATGAAGCAGAGTAGGGATGGTGTCTTTCTCATAGTATTTCAAGATTTTTTATGACTTTTCTCTAAAAATGAAACCCGACCCCCAGCTGGACCCGTCGGAAAGATACCTTTTCGCGGACCAATCGTCCGGAAAACTGGTCCAGATCCCAGGAAGCATGATCGAAACTGAACCCGGCTGTGATGCTCATATCGTTCATCCGGATCCCGACACCCGGCTGGATGAAAAGTCCGCCGCGATGCCGGACGTTCGTGTGCTCATCTCCACGCATCACGCTGCGACTGTAGCCGGACTTCAGCTGCAGAAATGGCACGTTGGATCCCTGCCCCAGCAGATACACCAGGTCCAGGTAGACCGGAACCAGGTCCACCGGGTCGTCGTAAAATGCGTACCCGGCACCGATACCGGCCGTAAACCGATCCGTGTACTGATATCCGAGCGTCAGGCTCAGGCGCAGCGTGCTGCCGTCGTTGCCCGCCAGCCAATCGGCGCCGAGCTGCCGGACGAAACCGCCCGCCCTGCTGTCGGCCTTTCCCTGCTCCGTGCCCGCGACAAGCGCATCCTCCCCGAGTCTCACATCCGCCGGCCGTTCCTCACCGGATTGTCCGAATGACACTTCCGGACCGCATTGTCCGAATGGCATTCCTGCACCGGAATTCGCTGCCGCCTGCGTGGCCGCCGTCCCTGTCAAAACGGCCACACCGGCAAGCAGGGTCAATAGTATGGATTTGCGCATCGTCATGCGGTCACGAATCGGTTAAAAAATCACAGATTGGGTTCGGTCATCGTCTTGCCCGCCATGATCACGCTCAGCTCCCTGAGATTCTGGACATCGGAGTAATCGTACTGAATGATGCCGGTCGGACCGGTCACGATCAGCACGCCATCGTTCGGGATCACATCGAACGTGCGGATATCCTGGATGTGCCTCACCTCCTTCACATTGTAGGGGTCGGAGGCATCCATAACCTTCAGCCCGTGATCGCCTTCACTGATGAACAGATCGCCGCTGTCGATGCCCAGACCGTGCGGATGCAGCATCTTGTAGATCCCGATCCGTTTGGGGTTGAACAGGTCGCTGACATCGATCACCTCCAGCTGGTTGTTGCCGGTGACGTTCGGACAGTGCTCGCCGTCGCGCAGCGTCACATAGGCGTAATTGCCTTCCACCACCACGGGATCGCACGCGGTGGCGTGACGGAAAATCGAAACCCTTTCGGGGGATGCGGGATTGGTGTGGATGTCGTAGATGTACATGGCGTTGGCCGAGCCGATGAACAGGTGCTCGTTGTACGGGAAGATGGTCTCGATCATCCAGCCCACGCCCTGCTGGTTCTGCTTGACCGGCTCGGGGGCGGAGATGTCAAATGTGACCAGGTTGCTCCAGTCCACGGCATAGAGCTGGTCACCGGTGATGGCGAACCGGGCCATGGATCCACCCGTGCCGACGGATCCGGTCCCGCCTGCGGCATCCGAAGCCGCCCGGCTGAACGTCATGAAACCCCATCCCCACTGATTCCCGAAGCGGTTGCAATCACCGTGGCAGACCTCCTCCACCTCTACCGGCTCCCAATCCACCACAATGCCGCGCGACGGATCGGGTGTGCGGTATGCAGGTCCGGGCAGGTTGTGCTGCGACAGGTTGAACACATCCTCGATACGCGAAATGAGCTTCGGATTGTCAAAATCGTTGATGTCGAACACCAGCAGGTCGCCGGCCGAATCGGCATAGAGCAGATCGCCCCGCACGGCAATGTCCCTGTTGCCCGGAATGGTCACAAATCCGGAAAAATACGGGGCCGCCGGATTGCTGTTGTTGATGATATGCACCCCCTTGTTCACCTCGTTGACGAACAGATGGTCCCCGTACAGGTAGATCTTGCCGGGTTCGACCATGTCGCGCGGCTCGCTCACGCCAACCGCGGAAATGAATTCCTGGTGCGACATGTACACCGGCTCGTACTCAGTCCAGGTGATGGTCTGGGTGCGCTGATCGTCGCAGGCGGCCAGCAACAGCAACGCAACTGCAAAAAATCCCATGACGGATTTGGCGGTTGTCTTTTTCATAGTCATGCCTCGCATTTATCATTCATCGTTTGAATAAAACTCTTTGTCATTCTCTTCTTTGAAAAACATCACACCTGAAGGATAGCGGTCATCCCCGGTGAACTTAAGTCGCATCTCACTTCCGGGTGTTTCGTATCGGGTCGTGCGGCTGACATGGTGCTTGAACCGTTCGGTTTCAGCGCACATGGCTTCCGTGCAAAACCACATGATGGATATGGAATCCGGACCGGACAAGGTGTACTCCCCGCCGCAGCTGTTGCAGGCGGCCCGGCCGCCCGTCGTGTTCTGATCCGTCAGCACGATGGTGTAAAACTCGTTTTCCGGGACTGTCCATGTGCTTCCGTCGGTGTATATCGTTTTTGTGAGTTCCCAGGTCACCCCGACAAGCCGGTCAGGATCGGCCACCCGCCGGCTGTCCGTCTGCATCAGGTCGCACGACGCAAAAAGTCCCGCAGCAACAATGGAAACAACTGCCAGGATCACAATGGGACACTTCTTGGAAATCATGGAATTACTATTTTTGGATGCGCGATTTGCTGATTTCAACTGTCCTACACCCGGCAAAATGATGTCACCTATATGGTCATGGTCAATGGATAAAAGTATCCATAAAAATCAATGACCGGCAATTCCGACCCGATGGACCGATTTTCCAAATACTCGATTATTTCAGCGGCCTTGTGTACTTTTATATGAAGTCCGCAATATAAGCCTGGCAGCCAATCAATCGATGCCGTTCCGCCAGCACTTGTGTCAATTCACCGCCTCATCCCATTTCCTCATGAAATGTCCATGACCGGACATCTACCGGTCACACAGGAGCATGATTATAATTGTCATGGACATTCTATCTGACAATATGAATCAAAAATTTCAAACAGATGAAATGACCATGACCGTAGCCCGGTCACACATGAGCACGATTAAAAGTGTCATGGTCATTCTATGTGACCTTAGAAATCCAAAGTTTTAAACACATGAAATGAACATGACAGCCACTGGCTGACACACAGGAGGATGATTAAATCCTGTCATGTGAATTCATTCTGACCATATAAATCGAAATTGATTTAAACAGATGAAAACACAATATTACACGGCATCCAGCCTGGACGGCTACATCGCAACCGAGGATCATTCACTGGACTGGCTGTTCCAGTTCGGGGATACGGGCAGTTCCGATTTTGAGGATTTCCTGAGCCAGGTTGGGGCGCTGGTCATGGGATCGCAGACGTATGAATGGATACTGCGCAACCACGTCCGGCCCGACACCGTCGCGAAGCAACCCTGGCCGTACGGGCAGCCGTCATGGGTTTTCACGACGCGCCCCTTGCCGGCCGCCCCCGGTGCGGATATTCAATTCGTGCAGGGTGATGTGCGGCACCTGTTCCGCAAAATCGCCAAATCTGCCGAAGGCAAGAACATCTGGATCGTGGGCGGGGGCGATCTGGCCGGACAGTTTTACGACAACGGCCTGCTGGATGAGGTGATCGTTCAGGTGACCGCGGTGACTCTGGGCAGCGGCCGCCCCCTGCTTCCGCGCCGCATCACCCATCCGCCCCTGACCCTGATGTCGGCCCGCACTTTCGGCAATGCCTTTGTCGAACTGAAATACCTCGTGACAAAGACCTCCACCGCATAGCCTGCCTGCACACCACCCGGACTTACTCGCTTCATGCAATTGTTTTTACAGCATTAAAGCCATATAATATCGAGCGGGTTCATAATGTTATACGATTAGGGGGAAATCACGTGCACAGGACGGGTCATGACTAATTTTCCGCATATCCCAAATGAGTTGAAAAGCCGGGAATTACAGGGTTTTTGCAATGATTTTTCCTCACTGAAAGAGCAAGTCCGGCAGTTGTCTGCGGACCTTACCGGCGAACAGTTCTCCTGGAAGCCGGCGGAGAAGAAATGGTCGGTGGCCGAATGCCTGGATCATCTGAATGTAGGCGGAGGATTGGTACTGTCTGCCCTCCGGCAGGCCATCGACCGTGGACACAGGAATGGGATCGTAGCCGAGCCGCCATTCACCTACGGCTTTTTCAGCCGGTTTTTTTCGAGGATCATGGAGCCATCCTCCCGGTTGAAAATGAAATCAGTGCGCCTTTACCTGCCCGCACCCGCTGCCAAGCTGGAAAAGGAACCGGTTGTCACGGCGTTCATGCAGCTCCAGGATGATTTCATCGAGCAGGTAAAACGGTCGGACGGACTGGATCTCAGGCGTATCCGGGTAGCATCGCCGGCCATACGCCTGTTGCGGCTGAGTCTGGGTGCATGGTTTGCCGTCACCATTGCCCATGAAAAAAGGCACCTGGAGCAGGCGCGCCGTGTCACGCAGCATCCCGGTTTTCCGGCAAATTAACTCCGGGCAGATCCTCACTGAGAGTGAACGTGATTGAGAAGCGTTCGATTATTTGAAAAACATCCCTTCAGTTGAGTTGCGTGCTTTTTTGAGAAGATCCGCTTTATCTGAAAAGTATGACATTATCTGAAAAACGTCATTTCATTTGAGCAGGGTCATTTTCCGGCGCAGTGTCATATTTCCGGCCGACAGTTTGTACACGTAGACCCCGCTGGCCATCCCGGTGGCGTTCCAGGTTACGACATGGCGTCCCGCCGGCTGCGTTCCATCGAAAAGCCGGGCCACGGCGCGCCCTTCGACCGTGTAGATCGCCAGACGCACTTCCGAGGCCTCCGGCAGCTGGTAGGTGATGACCGTTGCGTTGTTGAACGGGTTCGGATAATTCTGGTGGAGCTGGAATTCGCCGGGACGACCGGCATCGTCCGGGCCAAATCCGTCACCAATCTGATCCTCGCTTCCGGTGTCGGTGCCTTCCGGATCCCCGAGGAAACCCAGGATCCGTCCCATCATTTCCACGCGTGTCCCGGCAGGATAGACCGTCTCGAACGGGAAGCCAAGAACGATGACGGCGCCGGCACGGTCCCCTCTCGGGAACGGGCCCCGATAGGCGACTCCGGCCACATCCTCCCCGGAAACCCCGGTGTAACGCAGTACGGCAGTGCCGCCTTCGACGGGACGCAGCACATCGGGCCAGCTCACATTCCAGGTGCCCTGCGTGCCGTTGTCGAACCGGATTTCGGACAGCCCGCTGAACAGCGTGCCGGGGGCGCCGTCGGCCTGGTAGAATGTGTCGCGCCGGTTGTCGGGCGCATCGGCGACGAACTCGGATTTCAGGAAATTGCGCAGGAATTGCTGGTCCGCGGTGCTGCCGTGCAGGTCCAGGTCGTAGCCGATTTCCGACCCGCTCACAAACAGGGCGCCGCCACCGTGCAGGTAGTTGCCGACGAGCAGCCGCTCGTCCTCGTCGAAGGTCCGGTCGGCCGTGCTCTCGGCGCCCAGGATCCACAGGACCATTTCGTAATCGTCCAGTGCCACCAGTCCGCTGCCGACCGCCTCGTTGGTTGCCGCGTCAAAAAGGTACCCGTGATGCCGCAGTTCGGGCGCGTAATGGCGGATGAAGTCGCGCGTATTGCCCGAAATCGGCCGGTTGAAGCCGTTGACGATCAGGATCGGACTTTTTTTTTCCGACGGGACCCCGGCCAGCACCTCCGAAAAGGGTCCGGGCTGATCGCCCACGGCCTGGAGCCGAAGGTAGACGAGCGAGTCGGGCGTGAGTCCGGCAATGACCGGGTCGTCGGGGGACACACGTATTGGCGGCGAGAAAATCCGTCCATCCGCACTCAGGTGGACCAGGTATTCGGTCACGCCGGGTGCCTCGCCCAGCACAAGGCGGAGGCCGGACGTATCCTCCCCAAACACCCCCCAGGCGTCCGGCACCTCGAACAGGTCGCCGGTCGGGTAGTACGGCAGCGCAATCTGACCCTCGTCGCTGAGCAGCGCGTGCCGCGCGGGATGCTGCAGCAGGTCGCGGATGTGGCCGGGCTCGCCGTTGACCGTGATGCTGTCCTGCACCAGGCGGATGCCGTGGCTGTAGTCGGCGTACGTTTCGGCGTGTCCGCTGTAGAGCGGCTGGATGGGCGTGCCATTGAGGTAGTGCCAGCCGTAGATCACCACGCGTCCCGGTGGCGGCTGATTATAGATCCGGTTGGATACGACCACGTCCTTTTTGTGTCCGCCCACCAGGGATCCGGGCGGATGCTCATCCATCGCCGGCTCGCGCTGCTCCCACACCATCAGGTGGTGCTCGTACATCACCGTGATGCTGGTCATCTGATCGCTCGGCGGTATGGTGCGGGGCGGGAGCTTGAGCGGGGCCGCCTGCCAGATCTGGTCGACCATCCGGCGGGTGGGCATGCCGCAGCCGATTTCGTTGGCGATGCGCTGCGCCAGGATGGGCGTGGTCGGGATCAGGAAATAGTCATCGTGGCGCCCCACGGCCAGATAGTCGGGCGTCACGTAGTAGGTGACCTCCAGGGTTTCATCACCGGCGGTGCCGCTGACCGTAACCGGGACCAGATCCCGAAGGAAAACGGGGACATTGCCCGCCATCACCTGCTCGAAAATGGCCTCCTCACGGGCCGCGAGAGCAAGATTGCGGACCTGCTCCTTGAACTCCGAACCTGTCGGCGCATCGGCAGATCGGGACGGAAGATTCAGCTGCTGTGCGCGAAGTGAAGCGGTACCGGTCCACAGGATCAGCACGCCAAAAACAAGAAGTCGGGAAAGGAGCACAAATCGATCCGGCATGGCTTGAAATACGTTAAGGTGTTTCGTGGGTGGATGCAAAAAGGTACCCATTCCCGTGCTGCAAATCCATCCGTGGCATTACAATGCGACCCGGACTCCGCCTTTGATGTTGAATCTCGCGGTGCTGAACCCGTACACTTCGGTGAATCCGGTATCCAGCAGATTCCGGATATCGGCGAAAACGGCTGTACGAAACGCAGGCAGCCGGTACTCCGTGTACAGATTGACCAGTGCATACGGATCGAATGTCACCTCCTCCCTGGCGAAACGCGGTCTGGAATCCGGTGTTGACCATTTTAAGCGAATACGCATTGTCGGCATCCTGGTATGCTCCGTCATCGCCAAACGTGCCGGTATTGTCCGGATCCGCAGCAGCGCTGAATCCGTCACTCGACTCCCGCTTGAAATTGAGCGTGTAGGAGTGTTACCGGTCAATGGTTCCGTTCACGGCCGCGGAGGCATGTATGGAATGGTACGAACCGTACGAGAGCTGACCGCTGCCGTTTACAAGGCCCTCGTCCCCGCTCCTGGTCAGGATGTTCACCACTCCGGCTATGGCATCGGTGTCGTAGAGGGTGGACTGGCTCCCCTGGAGGATTTCGATCCTCTCCACATTGTTCAGCGGCAGCAAGCGCAGATCATATGTCCCTCCGGTGCCGGATGGAAAAAAAGAGTGGCGATATAGTCGGTGTTCCGGGTGGTCGGATGCCCGACAACCTGCGATGCACCGGTCCTACATTCCCGGCCTTTCCTCCGAAAGCCTGAATTGACAGCAAGCAGGCAGGTCTTCTGACTTGCTCCCCCTCAAACAGCCTTCCCGTCACAACCGAATGGACAGTGGCAAAGAGTTGCTGAAGGTTTTTCGTGGAGTTTACAGCTACGGGGATAGTTCAGGATTCCCACCGGATTCCCTTTTCATCCCGGTTGTTCATCACAAACGGGAACCTGTTGCACGTCAATTGAAAGCCGAAACGCCGGGCATGTCAACTCCCATCTTCGCAGGAATGATCGAATCAAACTGACCATTTCTGAAACTCCCATGCAACCAAATCGGACACGTATCGTATTGCATCGGGATGGGAAAGGGGTAAGCTGTGAAAGCGCCGCAAGCCCGTGAGAAAATGTGTCCAAATCCTGAATAATATTCACTTATGTTGACTTTCTCGGACGTAACCAAACGCTACAGCAAGGTCACGGCAGTCGACCGGTCCAGGCTCGGTTACCTGCCGGAGGACCGGGAGTTGTACCAGGATACCCCGGTTATCCGGACCATCGCCTATCTGGCCTCCCTTCGTGGCAGAGATGCCACCTGGTCCCGCAAAAAGGGCGTCGAATGGTTAGAACGGTTCGGGCTCAGGGACCGGATGAACGACAAAGTCTCCACCCTGTCCAAAGGGAACCAGCAGAAGGTGCAGTTCATCAGCTCCATTCTGCTTCAACCATGAACAGACATACCCTCATCGACCATGCCACCGCTTCGGTGGCGGCCATCATTGCCGGAAAACGGAAGTTTTTTTCCCGCAGCCTGGAAAGCCGGCCATTCCGGGAACTCACCGGGCAAATGGAAGTGTCACTGCCCGATTTCGGTCCGCCTTTTGCCACCGGAACCTATCCGGTCGAAGCGCACCTGCCGCAATCCAACCTCGTCATGGATCCGGCCTTCCGGATCGAAAAATGGATCGGCGCGGACCATCCCACCATCCTCTACCATCACGGCAACAACGAACGGCCGTTCGACTACCGAAACAAGGCGAAAAATTCCTTCTACAATATTTTCGTGACGGCCAGGGACGCGTTTCCTGCCAACCTGGTGGCCATCCGGGCGCCCTTCCACGACTGCCGCCTCAGGGAATATCAGGAGAGGATGACGGATCTGGGCCAGTTCATGGCCATGATCGCCGCATCGGTGAAACTGAATGAAACGCTGGTCTCCATCCTCAAGAAAAACGGCCATGCCCCCGTTATTACATG
>SKNT01000030.1 GCA_007120385.1 Balneolales bacterium | reverse complement strand
CGTGGCGTACTTCGCCTGATGGCAACGGTTATCCACTGTCTGTGGGAGAAAAAGGACCGCAATCCTCTCATCCTCCCGTCAACCATGCCTGTCAACGATGTGCGGGTGCAGGCGGAACTCACCCGCTACCAGCCGGACGATTGGCCGGAAGTCATCCAGCGCGATGTGGACGGACCCGAGGCCGTATCCCACAAGATTGATGCGGCCAACACCCATCTGGGTCAGCTGTATGCTGCCAGAAGGGTTGCGCGGACCATTTGCATCGGCTCGACACCGGTGGCTGAGGGGTTGCAGCAGGGCGTTGACGAACAGCACGTGATGCTCGGGTGTGTTATGCCGGGCGAATCGCCGGCCATTTTCCATGATGCGATCCGCCATCTGGCGGACGAATCCACCTATCTGAACACAGAAGGTGGGCATTTCTGGTACACATCGCGCCCGTCCCTCTTAAGGATGGCCATTGAGCGTGCCGGGGCACTGTCTGAAGAGTCCGAAACGGTTTCAGGAGAACTGGAAAAACGCCTGCTCGCACAGCTGGGCACCCATGAGGATTTCGCGGAAGTCCATCTGTCAAGCGGACCCTCAGAGGTCATTCCCGACGAACTGTCGTGCCAGCTTGTAGTGCTTCCCGTGGACCAGCCCTACTGCAACGATACGGATAATCCGGCCGTCTATACCGCAAAAAGTATCCTGGAAAACTGCGGGGAATCACCCCGAAAGTACCGCAATACGCTTGTCTTCCTGGCGGCGGACGAATCCGGCATTGACGAACTGGACGAGTCAGTACGAATGTTCCTGGCCTGGGATTCCATCCTCAAGGAGAAAAAGCAGCTGAAGCTGGACGATGAACAGCTGAAACAGGTCGAGGAGTATCGCCGATCTACCGAAAACAAAATCAACAAGAGAATACATGCTTCCTACAAATGGGTTCTACTGCCAACCCGGACCGATCCGGAACAGCCCGAAACCTGGAAGGCAGTTGGTCTTGACCGCGCCGATACGCTGGCTGAATCTGCAGCGCTCACCCTGCGCGACAAAATGCTCATGCTCTCGGCACTTGACGCCACTACACTGCGGGTGTACCTTGATGAACTCTCCCTTTGGAATGAGGATCATGTGCCGGTTCAGCAGCTTGTCCGGGATTTTGCCGGAATGAATCACCTGCCGCGCGTGGCCGGTCCGCATGTCCTGCTGGATGCGGTTCGTGAAGGCATCGCGCTTTCCACATGGGATGAGGATTCCTATGCATGGGCAGATGGTTACGATCAGAAAAGCGGGCTATTTGAAGGGCTGAAGGCCGGTGAAGCCGTTGATGTCACGGAAGTGTCGGAAGGAGTGCTGGTACGGGCCGAAAGGGCGGCCGCACAGCTGACGCCGGTCGAAGAAACCGAAGCAGCGGAGCCTGTTGCGGAGGAAACAGCGGTTGCCGAAGCGGAAGTTGACGCTGCGGAAACTGCGGCTGCGGAAACTGATGCTGCGGAGGAATTTGCTGGCGAAGTTGTTGCCGACGCGGTTACTGCGGCAGCGGAAACTGATGCCGAGGCTGAGGAAGCCGACGCGGAAACTGCGGCTGCGGAAACAGATACTGCGGAGGAAATTGCTGACGAAGTTGTTGCCGACGCGGTTACTGCGGCAGCGGAAGCTACTGCCGAAGATGAGGAAGCCGACGCGGTAACTGATACTGTGGAGGAAATTGCTGACGAAGTTGTTGCCGACGCGGTTACTGCGGCAGCGGAAGCTACTGCCGAGGCTGAAACCGGGGAAACAGATGCAACGGAGGAAGCAGAAGCATCGGAATCCGCAGAGGAGGTTGCAGCTGATGCTGACGGTGTGAATGAACTGCAAAAACTGTTCCTGCAGAAAGAAACCATCCAGCATGCGAACAAAACCAACGGCGTAAACGGCGCGAGCAGCAACGGTGCCAAAAACGGCAGTTCTTCCCACCGGAACGGAACCGAACCACCCAACTTCCATCAGCGTGTCACTCTTGATCCGGAACAGGCGGGCTATGAGGCCGGTCTCATCACCGAGTTGCTCATACAGCACCTGAGTGAGAAGGCAGGTGTTGAAGTGACCGTGACACTTGAGGTGAACGCCCGGCTGCCCGATGGCATGGAAGAACAGCTTGCACGGATCATGATGGAATGCGTCAGACCCAGAAAAGTCTCCAGGCTCGAGCTGGTTAACGGCTGAGGTCTCTTTCAGATTAGAGCATGCCGACTGAAAAGATCCTCCATTATTCCAGCATCGGATCAGGTCCGGCGGCATTGAGTTGACAGTGACATTATCCCGGCAGCGGCAACGCATTGACAGCCGCGCCGCAACGGGCGGAGTATGGCGGACTGGCCGGGTACTTCCGCGCTGGCTGCCGCTTACCAGTCAGAGACGATGCCACAAAAAGAAAGGGTCTTCCCGGTCATACCGGATTGCGCACCAGAAAAGCCTTCACGCCGGCGATCATGGCGCCAATCTGATCCGCCGATATCTGCTCCGTCTTATCCGCGGAAGCTGCTTCCCGCAAGGCCAGCCAGTCCTCCACGCGCCGCCGTTCTTCGCCATCCATAACACCGCTTTCAACCAGGTCCTGGACAACCTGATCCACCGGCAGGGGCTTGCCGTCCGGGTCCTCGAAATCAAGACCGTTGCGTGATGCAAGCTTGCGAAGGTGGGTTTCCAGCGTGGATCCCGCCAGCACTGCAGCGGCCTTGTAATCGCCCCTGGAAAGCTGCTGCATGGCCACGTTCAGAAAGCCGCCAAAGGTGCCGGCATCAAAAAAAACGGGATCCGATACCGGCTGGAACCGGCCGTGGCGGATATCATCCCGGAGCGCCTTCACCACCCCGAAGACCAGCCCTTCACGACCGGGCGTACCTTCCTTCTCTTCGGCGACAGCCGCGATTGCCATTGTGTAGTCGGATTCGCTGCCGGAAATCTTTCTGACCGCCGTGATGGCTTTTTTTATCAGAACGCGTAAATCATCACCAGACGAACCGTCTGCCGGACGTCCGTTGTCCATTCCGGAAAGCTCACGGAATCTTTCCAGGATTCCGTCTAGTTCGCTCAGTATGTGTTCCAAATCCATGGGAGTAACCATTAGTTAAAGGGTGAAACCTCATCCACCGGGAAAGAACAAACCGGACATCCGCCCGGACGTCCTTGCCGTGTCCCGGCCTCTCCGGTCCGTCAGTCCTGCCCGTCCATGCGCCTGAGCGCTTCCTGGTCTTTTTTCGGCAGATTTGCCACAACAAGGTTGTAGGAATGGCGCGTCCACTCTCTGATCAGTTGCCCGGGCACCGGCCTGTCCAGCATGATACTGTTCCAGTGCTTCTTGTTCATGTGGTAGCCGGGGCGCACAAAATCGTACTGCTCGCGGAGCTCCAGCGCCTTGTCCGGATCGCATTTCAGGTTGATGAAGTTGAACGTATCGACATTGGTCAGGCTGTACATTTTGTCCCTTACAAAGAAAACCAGTGCGTCCTCATCAAAAGGAAACCGTTCTTCGGTACCCGGCAGAGTGAGACAGAAGTCGCGGTATTCTTCAATATTCATGGCCAAAACTGTTTTAACATCCCCTCATATGAAACCTGGCGACCAATTTACCCTACTCATTTAGGAACGGCAACCATGCTTCCACCGATATAATAATATGCTCATTAGACTTTTCAGGCGCAAACCTTGTGCCTGCCCTCGTATCTTGTTTATTTTCGGGAATCTTTACGTAAAAAACCATATTCTTAGTAAATATTAAAAGTAATTCCTCACAGGCAGCCATGAAGCATTGCGTACTGTTCATTATCCTGTTTACAAGCATTTCATTTTTACTTGCAAATCACGCCCGGGGACAGGAAGCCGGGAGTGGCCTCTTCACGGCCGGTGACACGACAATAGACCGTGACGGGAATGAATACGGCACCATCACCATCGGGGAGCAGCAGTGGATGACGGAGAACCTGCGCACCTCGCACTTTGCCAACGGCGACAGTATCCCAAATGTGACATCCGACAGCGAGTGGGCCGGCTTGTCTACCGGCGCATGGGCGCACTACAACCACGACGATTATTTCGACGCCCACTTCGGCAAACTGTACAACTGGTACGCCGTCAGTGATCCCCGCGGACTTTGTCCGGCAGGATGGCGGGTGCCAACGCACGAGGACTGGAAGACCCTGGAACTGTCTCTCGGCATGCCGGAAGCAGACCTTGAACGAAACGGCATCCGCGGTCGGGAAGAGCGGATCGGCGGATTGCTGAAAGACACCGGCACCCACCACTGGCGCAGCCCGAATGAAGGCGCCAACAATGAAAGCGGATTTGGCGGCCTTCCCGGTGGAAACCGCGCCGAAGTGGGCGGGTTTGACGGCATCGGGCATATTGGTCTGTGGTGGACCTCCTCGGAGGCCGGATCCGGCATGGCGTGGTTGCGGATGCTCTCCCATGACAGCCCGAATGTCGACCTGGTCTACGCCGACAAAAATTTTGGATTCTCGGTTCGCTGCGTCCGGGGTGATGCACCTCCAACCGATGACCCTGCAGCCGAACCGGCCCTGGCTGATGTCGTGACCGATCCCGTATCGGATATCTCCGCCAAGAGTGCCGTTGCCGGCGGGACTATTGCCGGGGAAGGCGGATCTCCCGTAACCGAGAAAGGCATCGTCTGGGGCACATCCCGGCAGCCCACACTGGAAAATCACTCCGGAATGACCCTTTCAGGCAGTGGCAGCGGCTCATTCATGGCCTCTATTTCCGGCCTGGATCCCGAAAACACCTATTACGTTCGGGCATTTGCCGTTAACCATTCCGGCATCTCCTATGGCGAACCCGTTTCCTTTTCCACCCCTCCAGAGTTGCTCTACGGCTCTGTCACCGATATCGACGGCAATACCTATCGTACCATAGAAATCGGCAACCAGTTGTGGATGGCGGAAAACCTGCGAACCTCACGTTACCGCAACGGCGGAGATATTACCTACGTGATGTCCAACAGCGAATGGCAGGATCTTAACCAGGAAGAATCCGGCGCATGGGCATTTTACAACAACCATGCCGGCAACGAGCCCTATGGTCTGCTCTACAACTGGTACGCCGTCAACGATCCGCGCGGGCTTTGTCCGACCGGATGGCGCGTGGCCACCGACCAGGACTGGCAGCGTCTGGAGCGCTATCTGGGCATGCCGCAAAACGAACTGGCAACCACCGGCTGGCGGGGACAGAATGCCAATGTCGGCGGCAAGCTCAAGGCCGAAGGCACCGAGTACTGGCGCAGTCCCAACAGCGGAGCCACCAACGAAAGCGGCTTCAGGGCCCTGGCCGGCGGATATCGCTTCACCAGCGGCTCGTTCTCCTACCTGTCATTCTTCGGATACTGGTGGACCGCCACCGAAGCCGACGCCACCACGGCCTGGCGCCGCCTGCTGTTCAACAACCGGGAAAGCATCAACCGGATGAACTACGACAAGCGGTACGGTTTTTCAGTACGCTGCGTGCAGAACTGACGGAAAAACGCAACAGGGAGCCCTCGGTCCCGGAACCAGGCAGGCATGCTTTCTGCCTGCCGTTTGCCAATTAACGCCGTTACGCCTGCAGTTCACGCAGGGCATTCAGCAGCGCCTCGAATTCCTGGCGACATTCCCCGCATTTTTCGAGATGTTCCGCCACCAGCGGCATGGCCTTCTCCGGACTTTTCCCCTCAAGCTTCATTTCGGCAAATTCATTCAGCTTGTCGAAACACTCGTCGCAGCCAATCTCTTCCGGCGTGGTCATCGAGACCATGCGTATCAACTGTTTTAAATTATCTCTGTTCAATTTCATGTTCTATATAAATAAGAATCACAATCAGGATGTTTCCAGAATGAAAAAACTTACAGTTCCCTCAAAATTTCCTCCGGATCCATCCCCGCCTCCATCATTTTTTTCCTGAGTTTCATCCGCGCATCGTGGATCAGCTTGTACAGCGCATTGCGGCTCATCTCCATGGAATCCGCAACCACGGTCATGGGAATTTGCCGGACCATGATGGCATCAATGGCCATTTTCTGCTTGTTCGTCAGCTCTTTTTCCATCATCTCCATTACAGCTTCCAGCACCATGGACATGTGGGCCTGCTCATCGGGCCCCGCCGAGGTTGATGCCATGGCCACGGAACGGTCGGCGTGCCGGTTCTCGTCGTCTCCGCCGGACATACCTTCCAGTGAGACATCCTTCCATTTCTTCCTGCGAAGCTCCGACAACCCCTCCCTCACGGCAACTTTCAAGGCCCAGGCCACAAAACCACTCTCCCCCTTGAACGTGTCCAGTTTCTTCATGATCCGGAGAAGGGCATCCTGCACCGTGTCTTCGACAAACTGATCAAGCTCACGGTCCACATAAGGGGCTAGGGATGACCGGAGTCCACGCACCAGGATCTGTCTGAGCTCTTCCAGGGCCTGGTTGTCAGGCGGATCGGACAGCAGCCGCATCCACTCGCTGTTGGATCGGTAAGATTTTGTTTTCTGACGGCGTCTACGAAACCAGTGCAGCATACAATCAGGCCTGTTTGAAATTCCTCGCGGATAAATGGCAGGTACAGTGATTTTGCAAATCCCCTCTAAATACTCAGACTTATGAAACCAGTCAAGCTTTTTATCCCGCTGCTGTCTCTTTTTCTCATGACAGGAACCCTCCACAGGGCAGCATCCGCCCAGGACGATATATGGCAGGACTGGAAGACCGATACCGAAAAGCGAAGCATCGACCTTGAGGAACTCCGGAGCGGCGGACCGCCAAAGGACGGCATCCCATCTATTGACCAGCCGGTGTACATCACCGCAGAGGAAGCCGCATCATGGCTGGGCGACCGCGAACCGGTAATTGCCTTTCGGTTTGCCGGAGAGGCGCGGGCCTATCCGCTGCAGATCCTCATGTGGCACGAAATTGCCAACACCCGTTTCGGCGACATCCCCGTTGCGGTCACCTTCTGTCCGCTTTGCTACTCTGCACTCGTGTTTGACCGCCGGGTGGATGGAGAAACCCTGGAGTTCGGCGTCTCCGGATTTCTCCGCCATTCGGACATGATCATGTTCGACCGCACCACGGAAAGCCTCTGGCAGCAGATCACCGGTGAGGCCGTGGTGGGCAGCTATACCGGCACCCGGCTGAAGACATTGCCCAGCCAGATCATCTCTTTTGAACAGTTCCGGGAAGTGTATCCGGGTGGATTGGTGCTGTCGCGTGAAACAGGCCTTTCCGGAGTCACACGCTTTGGAGCCGCACACCCGGCAACCACATGACCGCAGCCGCACGCTTCGCAAACACAACCCCCGCAGCCGCACGCTGCCTGGTCACAGCTTTGACCGTGCAATCAGCCGGCGGTACAGGGACACCAGTGTATCCTGTCCGAATCCCAGGTAATACATGACAAAGATCAGCGTGAAAATGAGCTGGAGCCGCACAAATCCGTTTTCGCGATACTTCCTGGCCGATGTGACCACCCGGTCCGGCATCACCGTGAACGAGCTTTGCTTGCGCAGCCTTCGCATGAATTCATTGTCTTCCATCACCACATGATCCTCACGAAACCCGCCCAGACGCCGGAACAGCTGTGCGCATACGAACAGGCTTTGGTCGCCGTACCGGAACGGCAGCAGATCGAACCGGGTGAACCACGCATAGAACCGCATCAGCCGGGACGGCTCGTCAAAAGCAAGGCGAAAACAGCCTGAGCGGACGCCATCCTCCATCGCCTTCAGAATTTTGGGAAGCGCCCGGGGCGGAGGCAGCGTGTCGGCATGAAGGAAGTAGATAATCTCTCCCTTTGCCAACTCCGCCCCATGGTTCATTTGCGCCGCCCTTCCCTTGCGCGGTGAAACGACACACCGAAAACCTGCTTCCCGGGCAACCGCAACAGTTTTGTCGGCACTGCCCCCATCAACAATGATGATTTCGAACGGTACCGGCGGGACCTGATGCTCCCTGCCAGACTGAGCCGCCCCGGCCTCCGATTGCACCGCCGCCGTTATTACTTGCTCCGGTGGATGCGGCTCCAGCACGGACCCCAGCTCCCTCAGAAACGTGCCCAGACCGGATTCTTCCTCGTAAACCGGGATGATGATGCTGACCCGCGGGTCTGTCCGGGTGGATGAATGCGGGTGCTGGTGCGGGTGCGGGTGAAGGTGCCGTTGCGGGCTCCGGTTCGTTTTTTGCTGCTCCGGTCCCGCTTCCGGTCCCGGGTCTTGCAGCAGGTGCCCCAGCCGACGGTAGTCCTCCGCAACATCCATATCCCTGAGTTCCGGAAGCAGGAACGTGCGCAGGCCTGCCCGGCGGAAGTCCTGCATCGTCTGGCGGAACACGGTGTCGGTGCTCCAGGATTTGTTCCGGAATACTTCAGGATGCGGCTCCCGCATGCCCAGCAGGTAGTACCCGCCATCGGCGGCCGGCCCGACCACCGTGTCATGGTCCGTCAGGACGTCAAAGGCCTGCTGAAGATGGCCGGTCTCCAGCTCCGGGCAATCGCTGCCGATGATAACGGCACGGCCGTATCCACCCTCAAAAACATCCAGAAAGGCCCTGTTCATGCGTTCCCCGAGGTCCTTTCCTTGCTGGATGCACATGGCGGTTCCGTCAAACAGCTTCAATCCGGATGCGCTTTCCGGAAATCCCGTACTGCTGATATCGGGCCATTGCCGGGGTATCTCGCGACTGAAACAGACGAAGATATCGGCCAGGCCGCCCAGTCTGCCGGCCTGCTGCAAGGTGTGGGCCACCAGGCGCAGGTAGACCTCCAGGGTCCGGGACTCCCCCAGGTCGGCGGCCAGCCGGGTCTTGACGCGCCCGGGATCGGCATTTTTCACAAAGATGATCAGGGCGTTCCGCGCATTGCCGCCGGTGCCACGCGATGCCTCATCTTCAGTCCGCGGTGTGCCGGTTCCTGACTTTGATGTGGTTTTGCTTTCTTGCAAGGACTTCTCCTCCATCGTCTGTCAGGTGGTGGCACCGCCGCAGCTGCTCCCCGCACCGGCCGTGCAGCCAAAACAGTGCTGGTTGACCCGGATCTCGCGGTTGGTGAGGCGCGGCACGTCAAAGTTCCGGATGTGCGTGGCGCTTCGCTCATCAATGGGTAATTCGAGCATCTGGTTGAAGTCGCAGTCAAACAGGTATCCCTGCCAGTTGACCGAGATCGTGTTGCGGCACATGACCCCTTCGGCCGCGGCGGGATTGTAGGCATTCACCAGCTTCTCCATGTACTCCTCCAGATTGCCGGACATCACCAGGAACTCCAAATAGCGGCTGATCGGCAGATTGGTGATGGTGAAGAGCCGGTTGAACTCCACGCCGTGCTTCTCACGCAGGTTTTTTTTGAATTCCGCCTCCAGCTCCGCCTGGTCCGGCGGCAGAAACGCCCCGGCGGGATTGTACACCAGGTTCAGCTCCAGACCGGTGCCGGGCATGCCGTATCCCAGATCATTCAGTTGCCTGAGCGCTTCAATGGACCGGTCGTAGGTGCCCTCGCCGCGCTGGCGGTCGGTGGTGTGCTTGTTGTAGAACGGCAGCGAGCATGTAACTTCCAGACCATGCTTCTTGAAAAACTCCGGAAAGGCCTGGTATTTTTTATTGGTCGTGAGGATGGTCAGGTTCGACCGCACGATGATCTTTCGGTCCGGGCGGCTGACCCGCTCCACGAACCACTGGAAATCCGGGTGCATTTCGGGCGCTCCGCCGGTGAGGTCGATGGTGTGGATGTCCGACTTCTCGATCGCATCAATACAGGCCTCCAGGTTCT
>SKNT01000161.1 GCA_007120385.1 Balneolales bacterium | reverse complement strand
TGGGGTCGGAGTGCTCTTTGACCGGCGTGCTTTCAAGGTCATCGACCCTGTTCTCAATCAAGTTGACAAACAAGTGAGTCTGTTGATTGTTTGAGATGACAAACTCATGTTTTTTGGACCTGTTTCCGAGTGTGAATACGGCAGAATAACTGCCAACAGGGATATCATGCGCCTTCCATCTGTCCCTGGATTTGTCTTGGTCGACTTGCAATTCGGGGATGGCAATTCTGATGGCCTCAAAGTGCAGTGAAATAATAATTCCATGCGTACTTAAAAAAAATTTGAATCACACTGCTGCTTTTGTTTTATTAAACTTAACAATTAATAATTGTTAAGTATGCACATATGGCATTGGTGGAGTAATCGTAACTCCTTGCAGTCTCCATGCCGAATCAGGCTCAAGTGTCACGCCTGATTGCTACATACCACCCTTCCCCATGAATTCAAGTGACAGCTCAGAACTGCAACAGGATGCGAAAATCATCATTGATTCTCCCGGTAACAGTGACGCCCGGCTAATCAGCTCCCTTAAGACTGTTTGTCCGCAAAACGAACAGGAAATCGCCCGAATGGTGTTCCAGTCCCCTTCTGTTTTACTTGACGGTCTCGAAACAGACAAAGCCAGGCAGATATCTTCCGTCCTCAATGAAGCAGGTGCTGAGACCCGGATAGCTGCTGCAGATGAGCAAGTTGAAGAAGGTACAGACGAATATGAATTGGCGATTGTGGTGCCGAATATCAGTCATATCGGACATATCTTTCAGGAAATCTTGGTTATGATGCAAATTAAACCCATGGAAGCTGTCCGGCTGATGGTTCAAAGTCCGGCTGTCATGGTTGGCAAACTTTCACGGGCTGCTGCCGATGCTTTTGCCAGACGTTTGAGACGGGCGGGCGCCGAAGTGGATCTTTCCAGATATCAAGAGGCAACGTATGACCTGTTCGTATCCACCCTGGACCTGCCTGACCTTAACAAGCTAAATGACACATTAAACCGGAATGGAATCCGGAGATCGGGAAACGGAGACGCGGGGTGGAGCAAATCCTTTTTTGCCCTTTCGGGACTAACCTGGGCCCAAGTTGACCGTATTCGTGGTGACCTGAGGGTATTTGACGGGAAAGTCAAGGTGTTGAATCGTGATTTCAGCCGATTTGACATCTTGCTGAAGTCAGGAGGACATGACCCTCAAACTGTGATGGAAGTGCTGAGAAACCGGTTTGGCATCCCGGAATCTGTTATTGATAAGCTTTTAAAGGCACTTCCTGTTGTTATTGCACGAGAGGTTCCATTCAACCAGATGCAACAGCATCTCGGTGAGCTGACACAAACAGGTGCTGAAGCGGATGCCCGGCTGACCTCGCTTCAGACGTTTGATCTGAGAATTGAAGAAACCGGAGATGCTGAACGAAGCAGGGATATCCTCCGCCTGATTGGACTGGGATCTGTACCGTTAAACCGGTATCAGCACATGCGCGCTCCATATACGATTGATGGCCCTTTTTCACCATTACAAGCCCGCTGGCTGCAAAAAGACCTGCGCACTGTCGGCAATCAAGTAGACCTGATTATCAGATAAAAAGCTTCATGGCAGAACAATCCGTTCCATACCATTTTCGTGTCGCTGAAACAGGGAAAAAATACGCTCTCAATGGAGACCTGGAACGAGCTCTGGGATGCTATCGGCTCGCAATGCGCCTGACCATTAACAATAAGGGACCGGAACTCTTTTTTCGTCACTATCTGGAATGTCTGGTGGAGGGGCTTGAGCTCAACGGCGATTTTGATGAGGTACTTGTATTCTGTGATCATCTTGAACAGTTGCACGATCAGCTTGACAATGCGGGGCAACTTCAGCGGTTGGATCGGGCTACGAATCACCAGCGACGGGGTATCGTCTATCTTAAATCCGGTCAGACATCACTGGCAGAAGTCGCATTACAGCAGGCCGTATCGATGGCGGGTAACAACCTGCCATTAGCCGCCAGTTTGCTGCGGTGGTTGCAATCCCGATTGACAATCAGTCCGGAGCGTATAGCACAGGAGCAAAGCAAACACCGCTACTTTTCTGTTCGAAAAGAAACCCTCCGGCCGGACCTGGCCGTCTCCATCACTGATGATCAGATTTTTGGCCCGGGCCAGTCTTTAACACCGAAATAAACTTCAGACCCTGTCGCATATGGAAAATTTAAAATCATATCAGGTTGGCCAGCGCATAACCGACTCTTCGGTTCCCGCACTAATTATCAGTTTGGGTAAATCTATTGCTCATGCACAGTTCGAAATGGATGCTACCGGGGTAGAGATCGGTGAAAAACTGGCCGGTACCAAGGTGGACTTGAAGGATGAAAACGGAGATATGATAAGCCGTTCTTTGCTCGAACTGGGCTTCACACCGACCTTCTACCACTTTCAGGAAGTCACCCTTGAGGTGAAAATGACGGTCTCCATGGAAGTTTCCGCCGGTCTGGAGTTCGGACTGGGTGGCGGTGAAGAGGATGATGAATCGGAGGACAAACAGGATGAAGGGTTCCGGACGCTTGTCCCATATGGCTCGGCGCTTAACTTTGATGTCCACGGGAAGTTCGGTTTTGAGCACGAAGGATCATCCAAAATTACAGCCAAAATGGTCTCAACTCCGGCCCCCTCTTCTTTTACCGAAGCTTTGAGAAAACACTCCATGGCACTTTCTGACAATGACAGTGGAGATGACAATTAATCCGGCAGGAATAGCATATGCAGGATAAACTTGAAACCCTGACGCAGGCGCCGCTGCCTGAAATGATTGAACGACTTGGCCATTCGGTAGCCAGTGCTCAGTTCAGCATGGATAAAAACTCGGTGAAGATTGCCCAAATGATGGCAAGCACGGAAAATGGAAACGGGGTCGTGCTGTCATCGGACGAGGATGCTCCCAGGCGTTCGTTGCTGGAACTGGGGTTTACACCCACATTCTATCAGATAACCGATGCTACCATTGATGTTAAGGTTTCCCTCACAATGGGAAGATCCACGAAGTTTTCCTTAGGCGCGGAAGTTGGGGCTGCATATGGTTTTTTCAGTGCATCCGTGAACGCCTCATACAGCTCAAAATTCTCTTATGACGTTACGGCTTCCAGTTCAATAAAAGCCAATCTGGTGGCGATTCCGCCACCGGCCCACTTGTCACGTCTGCTTCAGCAGCAGTTAAGCAAACCCGGTAAATAAGAAAAAACCGGTTTCAACATATCAACAAACATACAACGGAGTTTACATATGGCTGCAGAAAACATCGGAAGAGATCTTTTAAATGTGCCTATGGGAGATATGATCCGCGATATGGCACTAGGCATAGCGGAAGCCCAGGTGGATTTGGATCAGGCCGGAGTTAAAACGGCCGAGTACATGTCCGGCGCCAGGGTGGCATTCGGCAAAAACGACGACGGCAACACAAATAATCTTAGCATGATAGAGCTGGGTTTTACGCCCACCTTCTATCAGTTTGTGGATACTATCATTGAAGTCAAGATTGCAATCAAAATTACAGAGGAAGTAACCGAAGAAAAGTCAGAATCTACCGAACAAGGTTCTTCTTCCGGTTTTCTGAGGCGAATTCTTGGCGGCAATAATACCAGGACGACAACTGTGGACGCTGAGTATTCCAACAAATACAGCTATAGCGCTGAAGGGTCAAGTCTGTTGCGAACCAAGCTGCAGCCGAAGCCGCCTCCGGCCATTCTGGAAGAACGCATTCGCACCATGCTGGAAAATGAGTAATGAAATGATGGGCCCGTTTCCCAGGTACTTGAGAAAAACTTTTTCAGCTTCATACACCAATTCCAATTTAAACGGCGAATAATATGGCAACCGTTGGACGAGATTTACTGGATGTTCCATTCCCGGAAATGATACAAAAACTCGGACTTTCCATTGCCGAGGCGCAATACGCGCTTGATGAGGTGGGTATACGCCTGACTCAGATCATGGCCGGTGAGGATGTGGAAATACCTGACCCTGACAATCCCGATGATACCATGAAAATATCGGGAACCAGTGTCAAATTCGGCGGAGAGCAGTTATCTATGATGGAACTGGGGTTTACACCTACGTTCTACCAGTTTGTGGATTCCATCATTGAAGTAAAAATCTCCATCAGTATGACAACCGAAACCGAAAGGGAAACCAGTAGAAAAAGCTTTGCAGCCAGCGGTGGTTTTGCCGGAATTCCGGGAATCGGTGGCGGTGCCAAAATGAAAGCCAGCTCGGTCAGTGCATCCTATGCCGCCAAATACCAATACACGGCTGAGGGATCCAGCCTGTTACGCACCAAACTCGTTACGGTTCCTACTCCATCAGTACTTGAAGAGCGGATTCGTGCTTTGGTCGAATCGGATTAAGTAAAACAGAAACCACAGAAATCAGCTGTATGAACAGTTATCGCTCCTGGGAAGATTTCATCAGTCCTGACGACAGGCAAAGCACATCAGATGATGGCCAAACGGCTCAACGCAATATTGCCGAAGGGGAGATCACTATCCGCGATCTGCTGCATCATCCTCAAATACCTGAAGAGCTGAGGAAACTGCTGAGACATCATCTTGAATTGGAGCATAAACTTAAGACTCTCACCGGTGCCGGTAGTGCTGATGATAACGACCCCGATGCGGAACGAAAAAAACTCTGTTATCCGGTGTTTGTTCATACGAAGCAAACCCGGCTTGAACAACGCCGTCAGCGTCGTCTGGATGAACGCAAACAGCTATACCGAAAGAGGGCACTGGAACAGGCCATTGCTGAAAAAAAACTGGAACAGAAACGGGAATCCAGGCGCAGAGACATCAAAGCGGAACAGGAAAGAAAAAAAAGGGAGCAACGACGATATGATCGTATGCTTCAGCAAAAGAATGATGAGAAACAATATCGTGAGCGTGTTGAGTCAAGCGCACTGGAACGACGCCTGCGTGCACAAAAGATTCGTGGACTGGAGCGTGCTATCAGGATTCGCAACCAGCAGACACTTGAAGCAAAGCAGCTTGACGAAATCCGCACCAAAGTACTCAAACGGATTATGGCCAGCCGTAAAGAGGAGGAAGCCGATTTCTACCGGCGTACGGCAGCTTTGGAAAAATTGAAACAAAAACGTAAAGAGGAAGCCCGTTTCGGCTGACCTGACCGGCTTATGGCTATAGAAAAAGGGAAGCGTTTTTTATCAGGAACAATAGATCAATACCTGCTGAACATAGCGGAGGGCCTCAGGCAGGCTCAGGAAGAGCTTTCGCAAATGCAGGTAACCCGTCCGGGCGAGGGGACGTTTACATATCATATCCCTTCTGTAGAATTTGAACTGAAACTCACCTTTGAACTAGAACAGGACTCATCACCCGAAACCAGTGCAATCAACCCACTTGCACTGACAGGTGTACTGCCCGAATCACTGAAAAAGTTTCGGCGGATTCCGACGATCAAAGCCCGGCCGGTCAATCCCAATACCGCTCCATCCGGCTCATTTGAGGCCGGAGCTTCAAGCACACTGAAAGGGAGGTTCGTCTCGGTTCCGGCAAATGGCGGAGCGCCGCTTCCTGTACTGGAAGTTACAGCTGAGCCCGGAGATTCCGGCAAAGAGGTTACCATCATAGCCGAGGTGAGCAATGCTGCCGGTGAGGCGCTTGCTGGAACGAATGTGGAGTTCAATATTGACCGGGAGTTTAGTGAACTGCTAAACAGGGAAGCCGTGCAAAGCGGGATCATTACGGAAAAGCAGGGAAAACTCCAGCCACCACCCCGGCTTGAATCGGCTGTGGTGCAGACCGATGATCAGGGTGTTGCTGCCGTAAAACTCAGCATCCCGGAGCCCGGCCCCGGAGTCAATATCGCACTGATGGTTTTTGCAGAAGGCAAAGAGATTTCATTGATCCACGAAATTAGCCATTAGGAGGAGATTTTGGTATATCACGTACAGGCAAGATTACTAACGTCAAATGGAAAGCCGGCTGCGGGCCAGCATGTTAAGCTATATGCCATTCTTCAGAATGGCCGACCGGATCTCAAAGACGAGCAAAAATCTGCTCGAGATGGCATCGTCAAGCTGAAATTTGAGTCACGATCAACCCATCAGCCCCGCTTGCTTCTGAAAGCCGTCATTCGCACTCAGGAAGTCGATTTGAGTGACACCCCTGAACAAATTTCCAGGAATCAGATCAACTTCGGAGACCTTGTCGTACCATCCCATAGTGAAGTTCGCAATCAGGAGCAGCTCGAAAAACTTAAGGAAAAGAGGCGTCAACGGATAAAGTTGGCCAATCTTGGCCCGGCAATCGATTTGGAAGATGTTGTGATGGAAATCGATCCGGAGCTGATTGGTGAAATTCGCCGGCCGCTGGAAAAAAAGATCGGCTCCCTGGAGAATGAAAGGAACCAGCTGAAAGACCAACTTGATAAGTTGCAGAAAGAAATCTCGAGTATCCGGGATCGCTTCGAAAAAGATCTGCACGAAAAAATATCCAAACAACAGGCAGAGTTTCAGCAAATTATCCAGGAAAAAGACCGGCGAATTGAAGAACTAAAAAAGGCAGCGGAACAGGCAGACAAGGGGGAAATGAATGTGGAGCGACTGATCCTGTCCAGCCAGCAGCAGCTGAAGCGGGCTCAGGATCACATCCGGGATTCCGGAGGAGGATTCCGCCTGGAAAATATTTCATTCAATTATAAACTCGTCCCCAATGAAGAAGGCACCGGGTACCGGATTCCTACTATCGGGGAATTGAAAAGCGGCCAGGCTGGCCTCAGTGATTTCAAGATGGATCTTCGTCCCGAAGAAGAACAAACCGGAGCAAGAGAACAATTGCCCGTTCCGGACCTGACAGGGTCCACCGAAACAATGGCTCGAAAACGGCTTGATCAGGTTGGACTGAAAGCAGAGGTACGATATAAGACCGTCAAAGATAAGCGACTCGAAGGCCAGGTAGTTCGTCAGATACCTGATAATAGTGAAACATCCACCATGCCCATCGGATCCACGGTAATTATCATGATCGGCCGGAGCATGTAACCCTCAAAATCCTGTCAATATTATGAATACCCGCAGAAAACTACTCAAACTGGAACCACTTTCCAGTCCCGTCGGCGATATGATTGCTTCGGTTGGAAGGGGAGTGGCAGATGCCCAGAGGGAACTTGACCGGGCCGCTCTGGAAACGATCGACCACATTTACAGCGATGAGGGAAAGACAGCGCGGGCACTCAGAGAAATCGGATACCGACCTACCTGGTACCAGATTCCCGAGGTCAACGCAGAGTTAAAAATTGCCATGAGCATTGAAGGCGTTCACGAAAGCAATTCAGGATCAGCACCTTCCAGTGAGCAAGATACAGGTCCTCATGCCCGGCGGACACTTTTGCGGATTCAAAGACCATTGCCCCGGATCCGGATACGGGCGACCCCTGTTGAAGCAAGCTACTGCAATAAATTTGATTATGAAGTGGAAGCATCCAGCAAGATCTCTTTTCGTGTGGTTCCGATCCCGGCACCCGGAGAAGCGGAAGACCTGGTTCCGGTCCCGGACCTTGCATCCATGAAAATCACCGATGCTGCGGATCTGTTGCGGAACTGGGGTTTACGCTTTGAAATCCGGGATAAAAAAGATGAACAACTTCCACTTTCAGAAGTCCCGGACGATGCTGTTGTCGACCGGCAGGAACCGGACCAGGGCACGGAGGAATATCTGCGGCGCGGTAACTCCGTCACGCTCTGGATTGATCAATAAGCTGCGTTCATCTCTTAAAAAAGGATACGATGAGTGAATTTACTAAATCTACAAAGCGCAAATTGCGTGGTATCGGTCGGACCGCATACAACCGCAGCAGATTTGCCCGTCGGGCAATGGATCTATTTGGCAGGCCCATGCCTCACCTGGAAGGTCTGAATGTCAAGATTTTCCTGTATGATCCGCTGGCGCATGCCGGGCTTTACAAGAAATGGGATGACAAGCTTGATGATGACAAAAAAACCGGTGAAGACAGCTCCGAATTCGAGATGGTGCCCGAAGGACTTCAGTGCGTCATCAAAAACTCCGATGACGAAGAAGTTGCATCATGGACGTTCAAACCGGAGGGTGACGATGACAATAATGAGGGGGCAACACTTCAGTTAAAAGATAACATCGATCCGGAGAAGACCTACAAAGTGGAATTTCCGACACTGATTTCCGGAGAGGAGCCTTCTGCAGACCTGACCTGCTGGGTCGTTAACGGAAAAATTGTCAATGAACAAGACCTGAACAAGCCTCGGAAGCGCAACACCTTCAACGTGAAAGGGCACGGAGAGTATCGTTTTCGCATATGGTTGCGACCGAAGGCGATTGTGCTGCATTGGACAGCCGGGGGATATGATCCTGGTAACTCTTATGCGCGAACCAGTTATCATTTTCTTATCAATGGCGATGGTGTTTGGATGCCAGGGGGATGGTTTGGTTCTGAAGCTACGAGTGAATGGAATAACGTTACCGGAGGCCCTGATTATGAGGTGCCAAGTCAGGATCTCAGAAGTGCCGGGGATAATGGCCCAAGATCGATAAATAGCAGTGCTGACAGAGAAACACCTGATTTGTGGACTATGAGCTGGCGTATGTGGTGGCATAATTTGGTAATTGCAGGCGCTCCAGAAGTAAACCGTAGAAGCGATGTGAAAATTGACCTTAACCGAATTGGAATACCATTTTTTTTCAACAGAACCCTACAATATCCGAATGAGAGTGAGCCTCAAGAACGAAGATTTGCAATATCACCAACAGGCTATTTCACTCATGCCGGTGGATTCAACACCAACTCTTTGGGCGTCACATTTTGCGGCATGAATATCGGAAATGTATCAGATACAAATTTCAAACCACGCGGAGATCACAAGGATAATAGCTTGTTAACATACGATCAGATGAAGGCCGGAATTCGCGAAGTAGCTGAGTTGTGCAAACGCTTTAAACTGGACCCTGAGGATCCCAATGATCTTTGTACTCACTACGAAGTTGATGCGCTTCACAGGGCCGAAGGTAACAAATGGGACATTACATGGCTGCCCACCGAGATGCAGAACGACTATCATGACTACATAGATAAAATGAAAAAACTGGAGGAGCCACCTGACAAGTTCGAAGGAATAGAAAAAAATGAAGACACGGACAGGTATGAGCTCTGTGAAGAAGGAAGTCTTTCAGAAGAGGAAGAAAGCAACAGAAAATACAAGCGATACTCAACTGGCAATGAAGGTATTCCCCTTGGTGATTGGGAGTCAGAGCACAATACGAATAACAGGAGTACTACGGACCGCGTGAGTGATTATCTGCGTGTACTGGTGAAAAAGGAGATGGATGATTGATGCGCCGATAATTTAGAATAGATATTTCAGGCACTATCCTGCCGCTGTAACGATACAATGGCAATCGGATGGCTTTCCATGGTGATCCCTTCATTCAAGGCCGCAAGCAGCATACCCCCGTTGGATTTGACCGTGATGTTGACCCTGCCTGTTTCCAGACTATCGCTGCTACTGTTCTGCAAGTAAAGCTTTGAGCGGTCCTTCAGGGCCTTTGCCTGAAGAACGGTCAACTATTCGCTTGGCTCAGCAGCATTCTCTCCAAACTTCTGGATGAGTAGTGGCCCCACTTATAAAAACAAAAGCCCCGCATCGCATTAATTAATTGCAATACAAGGCTTTATGGTTTCGTACGCACGGGAGGATTCGAACCCCCGACCTTCTGATCCGTAGTCAGACGCTCTATCCAGCTGAGCTACGTGCGCAAAATTCTGAGAGATTCCAAATATAAGGGTTT
>SKNT01000010.1 GCA_007120385.1 Balneolales bacterium | reverse complement strand
GCTCCCCCGACTGGATTCGAACCAGTAACCCTTCGGTTAACAGCCGAATGCTCTGCCATTGAGCTACGGAGGAGTGGCAGATGGAATCAATAAATCGATTATTGATTCAGATTTTAAAGATAAAGAACGTTCGTGTATCAAGTCAAGTCCAAAACGGACTCCGGATAAAAAACTTTCTCCAGAATCAGTCCCTGCGCCGGAGCGAGTGCAATGTCATCCAATTCCATGCCCTTAATCAACTGATTTTCGAACCAGTCCGCGTCTTTTTTTCCCTGGGCAACCTGAATCAGTCCACCCACAAGCGCGCGCATCATGGCCCTAAGAAAACGATTCGCCCGGACCCGCACAACCACCAGTCCATCCTCCGCAAGCTCACGCTCCGCAAGCAGAATCGTGCACCGGGAGTGGGGCAAATCTTCGGTCTTGCGCGAGAACCCGGCAAAGTCGTGCTCGCCCGAAAGCAGTTGCAACCCCCGGTTAATTTGACCCCAATCGGATATCCCGCCGGGATACCAGGCAAAGCGGTGCCTAAACGGATCCGGCTCAACCAGCACCTGGTAACGGTACTGCCGCCAATGCGCATCAAATCGTGCATGGAAATGCTCGGGCACCTCTTTCACCCGCCGGACCAGGATATCCCCCGGAAGCATGCGCCGCAACCGCTCCACCAGCCAGTCCGGTTCCACAGGGATGTGCGCGTCAAAATGGGCGTACTGCTCTTCGGCATGAACCCCGGTGTCGGTCCGCCCCGACCCGTAAAGAGATATCTCCTCCTGAAGCAGCGTCTGAATGGCTTGCTCCAGCGTGCCCTGCACCGTCCGGGCATCCGGCTGCTTCTGCCATCCGAAGTAGTCCGTTCCGTCGTAGGCAAGTTGGATCACATAGCGCGGCATAGGTGGCAGAAACCGGTCAGAGGGTCAGAAAATATCAAAATGGTATGGAGACCACCGTAAGGAAACCCCGCCCCTCCGGACCGGGAACCAGGTGGATGGAGGCCTGTCCCTCCGCAATGCTCCTCGCCCTTCCGTAGGCACTGATACCGCTGATCAGCCGGTTGGCTACCATAAGCGCCGCCAGTGCCGGCAGCTGCTGATCCAGATCATCCCTGCGGCCGCGCAAATCCAGATACTCCCGGCGCAGCTCGTCACTCTCCCACTCCCAGCGGTACTGCGGTTCATCGGGGAAAAGCCGGTCCAGGTTGCGGAGACGTTCCTGAAAATCGTTGTAGTCTGAAAGGGAGCGGTGGCTGCCAACGGCAAGTTCGAACTGCCGGTCCAGCGCCCGGATATCTGCCCCTGAATAGACCGCGGCATGAGTGTACATGTTCTTCTCAAGCACATAGGACTGCCTGCTGATCCCCAGATAGGCAGCGATCAGCACCACCTCGGCGCCCAGATGAACCTGTCCGCGCCCCCAGCCGTCCGGATTGGCATAGTAATGGCCCCATCCCGGCATCACAAACGAGCGCAGCATGGCCCCCAGCGGCGAGGGCGCACGACCTGCCTCCGAAAAACCGGCCGGCGACGAGCCCGGCACCGATCCCTGCAGCGCATAATCAGCACGGATCGGGTTCATGGCATTCTGCGGACCGGCCTGAAACGTGTGGTGCACAGGCCCGGATTTCACCGTCACGGGATACACGGATCCGCCATAGCCCGGCCCGGGATTCCATGAAAAAACGATCTCCGGGGCCAACAGCACCGTTAAAAATACCAGTAAAAGGGACCACACGGAGAATTTACGCATGCCTGCTCGCTGTTAATTATTTCAATTCTGTTGGATGGGGACTCTTGTCCTTATCCCGGGATTGCCCATCGGATTCCGCAAGGTCTTCATTGTCAACTTCTTCTTGACCGTCCCTGACCTCATCCTCGCGCTTTTCCGTGCCGCTCAATCCCGGCTCCCGGCTCTGCTTTTCCTGGGCTTCCCGCTTTTTCTGGTCCGCCCAGCGATACATGATGGAGACACTGAATCCGAACATAAGCAAAAATGTACCAAGCCACACCACCGAAATGAGCGGTTTGTGCTCAGCGGCCAGCAGGATCCACTCACGCTCGGGCTCCCCTTCCACACCCCGGAATGCCAGCTCGATCTCGTCACTGTCGGGATGCACCTCACGGAAACGCACCGATCCGGATGGCCCCACCTCATCTGCGCCGGCCTCTGTTGCATCGTGAGCGTCCTGCACTCCCGGAAGCGCAAATGAAACAGGCGGATTGAAGGCGTATTGCGCCTCATCGTCCGATGCAAGGATAAACCTCGGGTGGAGCTGGACGGACTCCCCGCTCTCCCGGTGCACCAGCAGCAGGTCGGCTTTCACACCGATGATGCTGTTTTCCGGCAACTCGGCCTCATCCACATAAATAAAATTATTGAACGTGACGGTGTATTCGCCGATTTGTACCGTCCCGCCGCGGCGTACGCGCACCAGGGTTTTTTCGGGATCATGGTCTGCCATCTGCGGGCCAAGCTGGTCGATGGTCTGCATATGCCCCGGATTTTCACGGTTCATGCGCTCGATTTCACGGTCCACCAGTGCCGATCCGGCCACATACATGAATATGTCGGAGAACCATCCGGTGCGCACATCCGGATCCACGGTCCACTCCACCGCCCCCGGCGAGGAGTTGGAGAGCATCGGGTAGACGGTCGGACGCATCACAAAAGAGCGGCCCGAATTCACATCCTCGAAAAGAATTTCGTATTCCTGCTCACCGGGACGGTTATCTTCGGTGATCGCACCGCTGAGATAGGTGACCATGTACCGGCCGTCGATCAGTTTGGGTTCATTCTTCTCCAGCTCGACGAATTCGATGGGCTGGTTGACCCGAAAACCGTCGTCATCGAATACCTGTCCGGCCGCCACGGCGCGGTTGTAATCCCGGGTGCGCTGGTCGACCATCGGCCGGTCAAATCCCGACCCCAGAAATCCAATCATCAGAATCGCAAAACCGACATGGGTCAGCGTTCCGCCGGCGCGCCTAGGATTCTTGCGGAAAATCTGGTACATCACAAGGCCATTGCCGGCCACCGCAAACACCGCGGCAAACAGGTAGACCATCCACCAGATGTTCCTCATATCGACCCAGATGACCACCGCCAGCGTTACCACCGATGCGATGAGCGTGGGCGCGATAAGCACGGCGGCCAGCGACTCCGCATTGTGCCGCTTCCACCAGAGAACCTGCGTCACCACGGTCATGAGGCCGATCAGCACCCCGAAGGGCAGCGTCCAGTTGTTGTAGAACTGCTGGTCCGGAGGCGTCGGGTTGTCCACGAAAAGCCGCCCGATGATCGGGGAGCTGGTGCCCAGGATGATCACCAGTCCCGCCAGGAACAGCACCATGGCCCCGGAGAACATCATGAACTCGCGGCTCAGGACCGGCGACTCCTTTTTCGGCTCCGGCAGCTCGCGGTACCGGATGGCCAGCAGTGCGAAACCCACGCCGCCAGTGACCACAATGAACAGCAAGAGGTGGTTGTACAGCCCCAGATCCACAAAACTGTGCACCGATGAGTCGCCCAGGATGCCCGAACGCGTCAGGAACGTCTGGTAGACGATGGTCACGTAGGCCAGAATGGCGAAGATGATGGACGCCTTGTGCGAGCTGGCGTGCTTTTTCTGTATGAGCATGGCGTGGATACCGGCCATGCCGAAGATCCATGGCACCAGCGAGGCGTTTTCAACCGGATCCCAAGCCCAGTAGCCGCCAAACGACAGCGTGACGTAGGCCCAGTATCCGCCCAGAAAGATGGCGGTGAGCAGACACAGATTGGCCCCGAGCGTCCAGGGCAGTGCGGGATGGATCCACTCATGGTACTTGCGCTTCCAGAGCGAGGCCAGGGCAAAGGCGTAGGGCACGGTCATCATGGCAAAGCCGAGGAAGATCACGGGCGGATGGATGATGATCCAGGGACTGCGAAGCAGGTCGTTGAGCCCGCTGCCTTCCGCCGGCACAAAATCGGGGTTGGCCTGAAAGACCGGCGAATCGGGCATCTCTGAAGCCAGCGTTCGGAACGGCGAGGCGCCCAGATCCCCCCATCCGGGAATCGGGAAACCGGAAACCATGGAGAGCAGAAACACCTGGGTCATGCCCATAAACACCATCACGGGAGCGCGATACGCGGGCGTGGTCCAGCGGATGATGGCCAGCCCGACCAGGAATGACGACAGCACCCACAGCAGCAAACTCCCCTCCTGCCCGCTGTAAAACGCCGCCCAGAGATAGACATTCTGCAGGTCCGAGCTGGTGTAGTTGTAGACGTAATAGTACTGGAACTGGTGGGTGAAGATGAGATAGACCAGCAGCCCGGATGCGAAAAAGGTGAACGCTCCCTTCAGGAAGAACAGCGCGTTGGCAATGGATTCGCTGCCGCTCCCGCCCTTCTGTGCGGCACGGTAGTAGAACCAGGTAGAGAGAATGGCGCTGACAAAGGCGAGGGACAGGGCGGCCTGGCCAAGGATACCGATCATGGGCTTTTACTGCAGTTCAGAGAGTTCCGGGTTGGTGGCGTCATTATACTTGGAGGGGCATTTGACCAGCATGTCCCGCGAGACGAACGTATCGCCGCGCATCTGGCCGATGACGACGATCTGGTCGGCCTGTTCGAAATTGTTCGGTTTCGGACGCGGATAGACGACCCGGCGCGTATTCCCGCTCTCATCGGTCATGAAGAACGAAAAGGTCATGGTCTCGGTGGAGAAACCGGCCGGCTGCGTGCTGTCCCAGATGCCGATCACGTGGATCCGGTCGCCATCCATCGTAGCCGCCTGCTCAAAATCCACATAGGACGAGATGCTCTGGCTGAAATTGTACATCACCAGGGAGGTAAAAACGACGATACCGGCAATGCCGAAAATGAGACGTGGACGCATGAGGCAAAAACAGGTTTAGATGGTGTGACTTGTATAACCGCTATTCCGGCAGTTTCTGTTCCAGGTTCGTGATTTTTTTATCCAGCCGCACAAGATAGCCGATGAGCACGAACCAGATGATCAGGCTCACTCCCAGCACCACGTAAATCAGACCTTGTGATGCCATGGCCTGCATGATCACATTGCCGTGTTCCGGATCCTGCACCCCCTGCCACAAATCGCTGTAGGCCGATGTGAGCGTGTCGGTTGCCGAAGCAACAAGCAGTGTTATGATACTGAAAATCATGGTCATTCTGATCAGGTTTTAACGTCGGTTGAATTGGGATTATTTCCTGGTGGATGCACTTGGCGGTTTCACGTCAGCCGGACTCGTGCCGCTCCAGCCGCTTGCCGAGCATGACGTACCGGTAGCGCAGCTGGATGATCCACACCGCCAGGCCGATGAAGCCGATCACGGCGGGATAGAAAACCAGCCGCAGTTCGGGGGCGGTGAGGTCGCTGAAGGCCGGGTTGCCGTCGGCGCCTGGATGCAGGCTCGGAAGCTGGCGCGGGACGATATACAACAGGAATGGAACCGTCGTGGCGGCAAAGACATTGTACACGGCCGCGACCTTGGCCCGCTTTTCGGGATCGTCGAAGGCCGACCTCAGAATGAAATAGGCCACGTAGATCATCAGCGCCATGGCCGACAGGTTCATCTTGGGCTCGGCAAAGGTCCACCAGGTGCCCCAGGTGAATCGCGCCCAGAGCGAGCCGGTCAGCAGTCCGCACAGCCCAAACAGGATGCCGATCAGGGTGGCCGATTCGGCCAGGGCGTCAAAGCGCATCCGGCTGCTGATCAGGTACCGGATACTGAAGACCAGTCCGGCGGCAAAGACGATCGACATGGTGAACCACATCGGCACGTGGAAAAACAGGTTCCGCGAGGTCTCGTACAGGATCGGGATTTCAGGCACACGGATGAGGAAACCGGCCACGAGCACCGCCGTCATCCACAAAATCAACAGATACTTCCAAACAGATAATTTCGGCATATGCGTTACCGGATTCACCCGCAACATCTTATGGGGTCCCCGATTATTTGGCTGCGAATTTTGAATATTTCATGAAGACGCTAAATTACAAAAAAAACCAATTGCGGACTACGAAAAAGCGAATCGATGACAGTAAGCGACCAACAGAACAGTCAGAACATCCCGAAAAATCAGAATATCCAGACCAGCCAGAACCCGGACCAACGCACTGCGGACATGCACAGGCCGACCGGGCACGGCCAGGGGGAAATGGAGAAGTCCACCCGGGACGACCCGGGCCAAGTTGCACAGACCGGAGGGCAGAGTTACGAACTCCGTCCCGACTGGCGCATCTATTTGCCGGCCTATGTCATCGGCGGCCTGCTGGCGCCCCTGCTTGTGGGTATCTGGATCATCTACCGCTACCGGAAAAAATGGCTCGGGATGCGCTATGTGGTGACCAACTCCGAGGTCATTCACGAGTCGGACGGACTGGAAACGCGGATGCCTCTGCACGATATCACCGCCTGCGAGGTGCGTTTTGACGGTCTGGCGGCGCGGTTCGGTCTTGGGACCATCCACATCCGGCACACCGGCGGCACGCAGGAGCTGCCGGGCATTCCCGACCCCGAGCCGGTAGCGGTGCTCATCGAGCGAGCGGCGGAATCGGAGCGTGACCGCATGAAAATGCGCGAGGAGATCGAGAAGTCCCGGCCGAGGCATCCCTCCGGCACGCTGGAGAGGAAAAACGAGCTGGTTGGCCTGTGGCAGCAGGGCCTGATCTCCGAAGAGGACTATCAGCGGGAAATGCGGCATTTCGAGAACCCGTGACGGCATTTCACCCGTTCGTCACCCGTTCGTCACGCAGCCGTCACCTGGCCGAACATCCAACAGGTCCCCCGGCGACGACTCACCCATCCGTCACGCAGCCGGTGGACGCTGACGATACATTCCGCAGATATTTGAGCAGCGTGCCCCTGGTCGCTTTGTACGGCGGCGCTGTCCATTCCTTGCGTCGGCGCACAACCGTGTCATCATCCAGGTCCACATCCAGCCGGTTGGTTTCGGCATCAATGGTCACCTTGTCGCCGTCGCGGACCAGGGCAATCACCCCGCCCTCCTGCGCTTCGGGTGTGATGTGTCCGACAACAAATCCATGCGTACCGCCCGAAAAACGTCCATCCGTGATCAGCGCCACCTCCTTGCCGAGCCCGGCTCCCATGATGGCCGAGGTGACCGAGAGCATCTCCCGCATTCCGGGTCCGCCTTTGGGACCCTCATACCGGATGATCACCACATCGCCTGCCTTCACTTTTCCTTCGTTGATGCCCTTCAGGCACTCTTCCTCGGAATCGAATACGCGCGCGGTGCCCTGGAAACGGGTCCCCTCCTTTCCGGTGATCTTGGCGACGGATCCCTCCTCCGCCAGGTTGCCATATAATATGGAGAGGTGTCCGGTCTTCTTGATGGGGGCCGAGAGCGGTGCGATGATGCCCTGCCCTTCCTTCAACCCGGGCAGCTCCTCCAGGTTTTCCTCGAGCGTTTTGCCGGTGACGGTGAGGCAGTCGCCGTGCAGGAAACCCTCGCGCAGCAGCAACTTCTGAACGGCCGGCACGCCGCCGACGTCGTACAGGTCCTCCATCACGTACTTGCCGCTGGGCTTGAGGTCCGCCAGGAACGGGGTCTTGCCGGAGATGCGCTGGAAATCGTCGATGGTCAGCTCCACGCCGGCCGCGTGCGCCATGGCCAGCAGATGCAACACGGCGTTGGTGGATCCGCCCAGGGCAATCACCACGGTGATCGCGTTCTCGAACGATTTGCGCGTGAGGATCTTGTCCGGGGTGATGTCCTGCTCCAGCAGCAGCTTCATGGCCGCGCCGGCCCGCAGGCACTCCTCTCGCTTGTCGTCGGAGGTGGCGGGGATCGACGAGCTGTACGGCAGGCTGAGCCCGATCGTCTCGATGGCCGAAGCCATGGTATTGGCCGTGTACATGCCCCCGCAGGCTCCGGCGCCCGGACAGGCATTCTTCAGCACGTTATCCAGCCCCTCTTCGTCGATCTGTTTGGTCACATACTGTCCCCAAGCCTCGAACGCCGATACCACATCCAGTTTCCGATTGGACAGGCTGCCGGGACGGATGGTTCCGCCGTAAACCATGATGGATGGACGGTTTAGCCGGGCCATGGCCATGACCGATCCGGGCATGTTCTTGTCGCATCCGGGCAGGGCTATCACCCCGTCGTACCACTGCGCGGCCACCACCGTCTCGATGGAGTCGGCGATGATGTCGCGTGACTGCAGCGAATATTTCATGCCGGCCGTGCCCATTGAGATGCCGTCGCTCACGCCGATGGTGTGGAATACGAAGCCGATCATCGACTCCTTGTTGACCCCGTCCCTGACCAGCGCCGCCAGTTCGTTGAGATGCATGTTGCACGGGTTGCCGTCCCACCCCATGCTGGCAATCCCGATCTGGGGCTTGTCGAAATCCTCCTGTTTCAGTCCCGTAGCGTAGAGCATGGCCTGAGAGCCGACCTGTGAGCGTACCTGCGTAAGGCGGCTGCTGTATTTGTTCAATTGCATAATGATAATCGTTTGATACAGTTCCTGGTCTTGTGGCCGAAAGTTTCTGGCGGACTTTAATGGTTTTCCCGGCCGCACCATGCCATGCTACCACATTCACGGCTTTTTCACAAGACAAATTTAACCGGTGCCAGACGAATTTTAGATGAATTACACGAAAGCGGTATGACTGATGCCGGATGGCAAAACAACACAGACATGGATGCGGCCAAAACAGTTTTTATGAAATTTCAGCAGAAATTACCCGAAAAGCGCTTCCAATGAAGCTATAATTAACGTCAAAAGACGTGTTTTACCTTATTTTTTTAATCTTTTTGTCATTTTAATATGAATATTTAACTCCCTCAATCTCTCTGTTTTGATTTTTTTTATTTTTTCCTGCACGCAGCTGTTGACATAAGCAATAAAATCATTAGCTTTAGCGGTAGATGCATAACGAAAGTAACGAGTACACATCGTGATGAAACGAAATCAACCAGTTGCAGCAGCACTTCCTCTTCCAGGGCCAACGGCTCAGGTTGCAGCGGTTGTCGCGTCCATCACATCGGAAATTCCTTCCGGCTATCTCACCTCCGTGCTCAGAACTACTTTGGTCAGCGGCATTATTATTCTAATTATTGACCTACTAATTGGCATTCTATAAAAATTGCCAGAGGTCGTCCTTACATCCCATCTTTTTAGAATAAAACGCTGAATCCGGAAACAAGGTAATGACCTCTGGGAAACCGGACTGTACTCCAAAATCCCAAAACGTCATTACTCATGAATCAGCCATTCGAAAACAAAAGCGCCAGCATCCACAAAGCATGCTCCTGTTTTATATATGGATATTCCGTCTGTTTCTGCCGAATAAAAAAGAAATACACAGATGAACTGAAAGTCACGAAGTGAAATGTCCATGACGGCAACCCTTCACACAGGAGCATGATTAAAAGCGTCATGGACATTCTGTGTGACGATATGAATCATAAAATTTTAAACACATGAAATGTCCATGACCGTCGACCGGACACACAGGAGCATGATTATAATTGTCATGGACATTCTATCTGACCTTATGAATCCAACATTTTAAACACATGAAACACTCCGAACCGACCCCTTCAGCTGCAACAAGAACGATCACACAGACGCCCTCTGCCAACGGCACGGCCAAAATGGGCACCGTCGACACCACTGTCACGGTAAAAAAAGAGCTTAACGGCGGTGAAATCCTCATCCAGGGCCTCCTGGACCAGGGCGTGGACACCATTTTCGGTTATCCAGGCGGAGTGGTTCTGGGGATCTACGACTCGCTTTTCAAGACGCCGCAGCTGCGTCACATACTGGTGCGCCATGAGCAGGG
>SKNT01000151.1 GCA_007120385.1 Balneolales bacterium | reverse complement strand
GCATATGACGCTCGGCAGTGCAAGCATGGTTCTGGCCGCTGTGATGGTGTTCACCGGGATCCTGGTTGCTTCGGTGCGCATTGAACACGGGCTGACAGCCGCCGAAGTCAACGAATTTGTCGCATTCTGGGCTTACTTCGGACAGCTTATCATGTACAACCTGCTTCTGTTTATTCTTTTTTACGGGGCAGCGATCGCAAAGCGCAAGCAGCCGGACATCCATAAACGAATGATCGTGATCGCCACCGCCAGCGTGCTGCCGGCGGCCATATTCCGGATTATTGTTGCCGTTGGTGATTTCTACTGGCTGGCAACACCCGGATGGGTGATGCCGGCAGCGTTCTTTCTACCGGCATTGTTTATCCTGATCGGCATGGCTCACGATCGCGTTGTCAAAGGATCGGTACACCGTGTCTATTTCATTGGTCTCTTGATTCTGCTGGCCCTGCACGGGTTCGGCCTGGCCACAGCCGGAACAGCATTAGGTGAATCCATTTCACGGGTTATGGCCCTGTTCGCAAAGGTGTTCGGGTTCCTTTACTAAATACAAAATCACCAACCAATAATTAAAAGTGATTGTCATGAAACGAAAAGAATTTATCAAACAAACCAGTCTGATGCTCGGGGCACTGCCAACTTTGGGAGCGGCATCGCTTCCCGCCGTCTCCGGGTCCAGGATTCCAACAACTTTTAATCCAATGAATTGGACGGATGTGCGCAATCAGTTTGCACTCAGACGTTCTCATATCCATATGTCTACTTTTTTGCTTTCAAGCCATCCGAAGCCAGTGGCGGAGGCAATTGAACGGCACCGCCAAGGCCTGGATGAAGACCCGGCGCACTATTGGGGGGAGCATTTTATGACAGCTGAACCGGAGCAGCAGGCTGCGGCGGGAGAATATCTTGGCGCCAGCCCCGATCACATTGCTCTGACCGACAGCACTACCATGGGGCTTGGCCTTGTATACGGAGCACTGAAACTCCGGCCGGAACAGGAGATCCTTACCACCACGCATGACCACTATGCCACTGAGATGTCAATCAAACACCGTGCTGATCGTACCGGGGCCAAATTTCGCCAGATCTCCCTATATGACAATCCGGCGGAAGCCTCGGTTGATGAGATTATCTCCCGGATGCAAAATGCTATCACAGAAAAGACACGGGTTTTTGCTGTGACATGGGTTCATTCCTCTACGGGGGTTAAGTTGCCCATCAAAAAGATGTCAGATGCTCTTCAGGAACTGAACCGTTCCCGTGAGATGGAAGACCGGGTGCTTTTCTGCGTGGATGGCGTACACGGCCTCGGAATTGAAGATGTGACAGTCGACGACCTGGCCTGCGATTTTTTTATCGCAGGCACGCACAAATGGCTTTTCGGACCGCGCGGTACGGGGATTATCTGGGGGCGGGCTGAAGCGTGGGAAGCGCTCGATCCTGTCATTCCGAATTTTGGTCCGAGTGTGGGTGTCTGGATCGGCATGCTGCCGCCCGATACACCATATATTACACCGGGTAACTACTTCACTCCCGGAGGTTTCCATTCATTTGAACATCGCTGGGCACTGGCCGAAGCGTTCCGGTTCCATCTCGATATCGGGAAGGCGAGGGTACAGGAGAGAATCCATTTACTGAACACGATGTGCAAAGAGGCCCTGGCGGAGATGCCGCATGTTCAGCTCCATACTCCAATGAGTGCAGAGCTTTCCTCCGGGATGGTCTGTTTTGATGTGGATGGATATACACCAACCCAGGTCGTGGAAGAGTATCACCGTCACAAAATTACTGCCAGTACCACGCCCTACCGGGAATCTCATGCCCGCCTGGCCCCGAGCCTGATCAACAATGAAGAAGAAGTACTGCAATCTGTTAAGGTGATTGCGGATATGTGAGGTTTTGTGCGTTTAATAAAAGAAAAAAACAGAGTGATCCATATGCCACAAGCCGAAACAATAACAACACACTCTGTAAATATCACTAATTAGGGAACGCTTTCACAAGCAGCAGATTGGGTCTCGTTGAATACATTATTCATCATACTTACTTACCAACTGAAACGTAGATTTTATCGTAAGGCTTCCTGACCTTCCCGTTTTTGTCGATAATACCCGTCGCCCCGGCACTCTCACAAGGCTCCTTTTTGGAAAAAGGTCAGGACGCATTCGCGATCAGTGGCAGCTACACCACAAACAAGGACCTCTCCGGCTACTCCGGTGGTGCCGGATTTTCCCACATGGGCGTCCTCGAACTTGGCATTTCCGTTGGAAAATTCAGCTTTGACCGGCAATCCCCCCGAGCAGACCTGCGCGCCACAAACATCTCCCCCTGCTGCGCATCATACTTTGCCATCAACAGGATGATCAGAATGAATTTTCAGGGATGATGCATAACAAGCAAATGTGTTTAATCACCCAGCACATCCATCATGCCCTCGCCAAGATGTTTCCGCATGATCTCCCTGTAGTCGTCGCTATTGACGAACCCGCCGTCATGCTCAAAAAAACCGGTGATGGGATCAAT
>SKNT01000118.1 GCA_007120385.1 Balneolales bacterium | reverse complement strand
CCGCCCTGACTGCCGCCCTCTACGGCAATACGCTGCGGATCGACCTCAGGTCGATCACTGAGGAAATCAAGTCCGCGCACCCCGTCCATGTACGCCGCCCGGTAGTAGAACTCCTCCGGCCGGTCGATGTTCCACAGATGATGCGCCACCGGTGTTTCGAAATAGGCCTTGCTCGGACCATGGCTGCGCGGGTTCAGCGAGAAGGTGATGTACCCGTCCGCCGTGCGGTCCATCGGCGGCTGCTCGGCGCCCCAGCCCGGCATGATCTGGATGGCGGGATAGCGCATCCCCGCTGCATCCGTGGAGCTTGTCCCGGTCACGGAACCACTCTGATCGTCTGGCGCATCGGATCCCGACTCCAGATCGGATGGACTCAGTTCCGCAGGCACCACATACCATCCAACAATGTCAATATTGTCCCACGACTGCAGGGTGACGCGGTACAGGCGGCCGGTCTCCGACTCGAAGTCCGGCACCGGCTCGATGCGGGGATTGACCGGAATGCCGGCCAGCCGTTCGCGAGCCTCGTCCCAGTACTCCTGGAAATCATCCGGCGGTACGGTCACGCCCGCAGCGTCATATTCCAACACCGGCGCCCCGCCTAGATACAGCGCGCGGAACTCAAACCATGGCCTGGCAGCGTCCCGGTCCGGCAGCACAGCCACTCCCACAAACTCACGGCCCTCCTCCACCGGAAGCACGTACCGAAGCGTATCATCGACGGTCAGCACCTGCTCGGCGCGGGTCACAGGCCGGTCGTCTTCATCCAGCACATAGGCACGCACCCAGACTGGCACGGGATGCCCCGTTTCGGGACGCGGAAAGAGCATCAACTCGGGCACTCCGCCTTCCAGCGCGGGATTGAAAAGCACCTGCACTGCCGGTTCTGATACATCGGCAGCCGATTGCACACCAGATACCTCCGGATCAGATGCACCGGCGCCCTCTGCACAGGCCTGGGCAAACAATATAACGGTGCCAACAAACAGAGCAGGCATGGTCAGCTTCAAATGGAGAATCATGCACTTCAGAACCGCGATCATGGTATTTTGCTTTAAAATTCATCCGGTTGGTTTTTGTTCATCCTCGGATCATTTCGGCCCATCCGTCTTCAGCCGGCCGCGGATGTCCCTCTCACTCAGTTCGGTGCCGGCCGGATAGTCCTCGATCTTGTCGAGCCAGTTGAATTTGAGGATGACGCTCGTGAGCACAAAAACGGCAATACTCACACCCATTTTGGGATATTCTCCCAGCACCAGGTAGATGGGCATGACCACCAGCGACATCTGCCAGGCAATTCCGGTCGCACAGTTGAACATGTCGCGACGGAAATCAGTATTGGGCGTGATGGCGGGGTTTTCAGCCGTGCACGCCTCCTGGACCGGCTTCCACCATCCCCATGGACGCACTTCGGTGTAGAATTTCTTCAGGACGTGCGGCTCGGTCGGACTGGTCAGCAGCGTCCCGATGATCGTCCCGCCGAGCGAGAAGCCGAAAACGATCGGGAAGGCGAACAGCGCGGTCAGGTCAGGGAACAGCGCCGGGGTGGTCAGCGCCGCCACGATTCCGGCCAGCATCCCCCAGAAATAACCGTACCCGTTCAGCCGCCACCAGATCCATTTCAGCAGGTTGGCCGCGATGTATCCGCCATAGAGACCACCCACAATCCAGACGGTAAGGGCGTGAATCGTATCCACAACGAAACCGAACAGGATGCCGACGATGACCACCGTCAGCGAAGCGGCGTAGCTCAACCGGACATACGTGCGGTCTTCGGCATTCGGATTGATGTACTTTTTGTAGATGTCGTTGACGATATACGCGGGGGCAGCGTTCACAAACGCGGCGAAGGTGGACATGAACGCGGCAATGAGTCCCGCCAGCAGAATCCCCATGAACCCGATCGGGACGAAGTTGCTGATGGCATAGGGCAGGATCATCTCGAAGTCCAGGTCGGCGCCCATGGCATTGAGCTCCGGGCTGAAAAACACGATGGCCAGCACGGTGAGGCCGGCAACCATGAAATAACGCGGGAAATAGAGGACCAGGATCACCAGTCCGCTCATCTTGGCGGCTTCTTTCGGGGTGCCGGTGGCCAGCACGCGCTGCATGTCGTAGCTGGGCACGGGACCGGCGATACTCACCATAATGCCTTTGAGGATCATGATCATCAGCGCGTATCCGAACAGCTCGAATCCGTCCTGTTCAATGCGGTAGTTGACCGAGTTCATGATACCGGACCAGTCCATGTCCAGCCGCCATCCAAACAGGAAATCGCCCCACCCCTCCGGGACATATGCATAGACCTGCTCGGGACTGATGGCCGTCATGGCGATGATCCCGATCACGATGCACGAGAAGGTCATAATCAGGAACTGGATCACCTCGGTCCCGACCACACTGTAGATCCCGCCCTTGATCACATAGAGCGTGGTGATGCCCATAAAAATCAGGCCGTACGCCTCCTCGGAGGTGAAGTCGATGCCCAGGAACCGGAACGACAGGTCATAGGCGAAAAAGATGCTGCTGAATTT
>SKNT01000202.1 GCA_007120385.1 Balneolales bacterium | reverse complement strand
GATCACCATATCGCTGCGTTCCATCATGGAGACATTGATGTCGCGGTCACGCGTCATCATAACCCGCGCCCCTTCCAGCTCAAGCCGGTCCCGGAGTTTTTGCGAGATATCCAGCACGATGTCTTTTTCGGCAGCCCCGGTGGCGCCCAGGGCACCGCGGTTGCTCCCGCCATGTCCGGCATCCACGGCAATACTCATGCCTTCCAGTGGCCGGGCGGCGGATGCAAGGCGTGGCGGTCGCTGAACCTGGATCCTGAGGCTGGAACCGACACCGTAGCCGATATGATATCCCCAGTGCATCTCATGTTCCAGATGGATATGGAGCCGGAAGTGGTTGGTGCCGACCTGTTCCCAGCTCACACTTCGGATCCCCTCGGCACTCTGGTGATGTGTGATCCAGTTGGTATTGGAATCGGCTCCGTAGATATCCACTTCAATGACATTGGGATGCGTACGCATAGTGGAGATGTAGGGCAGGCGCTGGCCCAGTGTGAGCGTGACCATGTCGAAGGTGTCCGTTCCGGAGGCCGTCGCCGAACCTGTGAGTGAACGGGGCGGCGGGGTGCCTTCCGGAAGGAGACTGGCAAAGCGCCTGGGGAGGTAGGCCTCCATGTTCTCAGAGAGTCTGACAATGTAGAACGTGCCATGCTCGCCGACAACTTCAAGCTGTACACCGCGCTCCAGATATCCCAGACGGGCGCCGCCAAGACGATCGGTGCCGGATCCGGAATTGAGAAAGGCGTGCCGGGCATCGATTTCGGCAATGACAGGTGGATGGTCATCGGGATACCGCACTGGTGCTTCTGCCGGAGGAGCCGGTGCGGCTTTGTCGGGGTCCGGACGGTAGAAATGGAGCTTCCTTGTCCGAGTGTCCCCTTCGGGCGTCCGGACGCGAATCTCTGTGGTGCTGTGGCCCACCGGCAGGTCGGTCAGTCCCACAAATGCACCGCTCGGGTAGACGGTCACCTGCCGGTCATTGATGAAGGCACGGTTTTCCGGGTCGGTGTTTGCGGCTATACGATGGCGGCTAAGCGATACCGCCGTAGTGTCACTTCCGGGGACGATGATGTTCAGGCGGACGTCTTCACGGTCTGTAGCGCCGCTTCGATCCCGTTGCATTGCATCATCGGCAAGATGATGGCTGGTCAGCGCAAACGAGCAGACAGAAAGAATCAGCAAGGAAAGGATGTGCCGGAATGAGGAAAACATGCAAGATATGGGAAAAGCAGTCTGAGTTTCAATATATGCTACTCAAAATATCATTTTTCCGGAACTGCGAAAGGGCGATTGTCCTTATTTTTTGCTGTTTTTCTCCTTTAGTGCCTTTTTCTTCTCGAGAAGCTGCTCCTTGCGCATCTCCTTTGCCTTTTTCTTGTCCACGGTCTCCATCAGCTTGACGTGATCGATCCTCTTGTTGATCAGCATCTGCTGGGCGATGGAAAGCGCGTTGTAGATCAGGTAGTAGAGACTGAGCCCCGACGACAGGCGGTTGAAAATAAACAGAAGCATCACGGGCAGTACGTACTGCATCATTTTCAGTGTAGGATTCGGAGCCGTGGCGCCCTGTCCCGATACCCTCATCTGTATCACCATGGACGCGGTCATCAGCAGTACAAATCCGGCAATGTGATCGCCCATGAGCGGGATGGAGAACGGCAGGTTGAACAGGATATCCGGCGCCGAGAGGTCTTCCGCCCAGAGGAAACGCTCCTGACGGACCTCAATGGAGTTCTGGAAGAAGCGCCAGAATGTGATCAGAACCGGGATCTGCAGCAGGTTGGGCAGGCAGCTTCCCAGCGGGTTCACCTTGGCGGTCTTGAACAGCTTCATGGTGGCCTGCTGCTGTTTCTGCGGCTCGTCCTTGTATTTCTCCTTGATCGCTTCCATCTCGGGCTGCAGCTCGCGCATGGCGGCCATGCTCTCAAAACTCTTCTTGGTAAGCGGATAGAGGACAATTTTTACCAGTACGGCAAACAGGATGATGGTGACACCCATGTTGCCAGTAAATCCTCCCACAAACCAGAAGAAAGGCAGAATAATGTACTTGACGAACGGATCGGAGAACCAGCGAATGAAACGGAAGCCGGTGTCGACCATGTCATAGGTCTTGGAATCAAAATTTCTCAGGTGCCGGTAATCCAGCGGTCCCAGATAGAGCTGGTAGGAGTAGGTGTCCGTACCGGAGAGCCGGGTGCGCAGCGCCGTGTTGAAATCATGAATCGTCTCGCCGTTATCCGGATCGGTTGAAAGCTCGGCTGAGAGAATGGCCCCGTCGGTTGGCTCCTGGGCCTTCATGACCTGCGTGAAGAACTTCGACTTGCTGGCCACCCAGGTGACATTGCCGGTAATGATGCTTTCGGTGTACCCCTGGCTGGATGGCTGGAACTGTTCCAGCACCCCGCCGGCATAGCTGTAGGCCGCAGTGTACTGTTTTTCCGAAGCGACATCCCGTTCGGTCGGAGGAATGGCCGGCTTCCACACAACCTCAAAACTGCGTCCGCTGATATGCTGCTCCGAACCGTCAAAGGTGATGCTGAGCAGGATCTGGTAGGTGTCGGCATCAATGGTGTAGGTGTAGATCAACCGGCTGCCGTCTTCGAGAAGCAGTTCATACTGCAGGGTGGCCTGCTCCCCGCGTGCAACGTTGATGGCCGGGTCTGCGGTAAGCGGGCGGAACAGCAGCTGATCGGTCTCAATGTTGTAATTCTCGATGGAAAGAAATTCCACGGAATAGGCCGAGCGGGTTGTGTCGGACATGAGCTGCACCAATCCGTCATCCCACCGGTTATGTCTTTTCAGATGAAAGCTGGCCGGACCGCCGCCGAGGCTGGTGAAACGCGCCCGGTATTTGGGGGTTTCAACCCAGGTTGATACGGTGTCCGTGACCTCCTGATGGCCGAAAATCCCAAGAGACGGCCGGTCGGCGACATCTTCCGCCTCACGCACCGCCGGATCACGGTCCTCTTCCCACCGGAGGTCCCTCCGGTCTTCCGTTTCGGGTATGGTATCGCGCGCGATGCGCTCCTGCCGCTGTCGTTCCAGTTCCTCCTGGGAGGGCATGGTTGTATACATCCAGGCAAGCATCAGCCCGAAAATCAGTACAAATCCAATTACAGTGTTGCGATCCAAAATAGTAGCTGTTTAAAGGTCGTTGGATGTGGTGGATGGTACCGGATCCTCCCCGCCGGCACTCCATGGATGGCAGCGCAAGATGCGCCATGCCGCCAGGGCGCTTCCCCTCAGGGCCCCGTGAATCTTTATGGCTTCCAGCGCATAATGGCTGCAAGTGGGATGATACCGGCAGCTGGTTGGAAAATAGGGCGAGATGAAAAACTGATAACCGCGAATAAGCATCACGAGCAGGGTACGAACGGTTTTCCGCAGAAACGAAACCAGGCGGTGAAACAGATATGTAATTGCATTCCAGGCGTTCATTGTGATGACGGTTCGGCCTCTTGCATTTTTTGTTGAACGGCCGTAAGCAGACGGATGCACTCCTGTTCAAGCACCCTGTACGGTACCCCGGCCCTTTTTGCTATAAAAAGCCCCTGGAATCCGACGGGTCCGGTTTCGGCGATGTCTCGCACAAGATGTTGGTGCTGCCGGTAAGCTTCCCTCATACGGCGTTTGATCAGATTGCGTTCGTGAGCTTTGCCCAGTCGTTTGCCTGCAATGAATCCGGCCAGGCACATGTCGTTCCGGCCGGGAAAGAATAAATAGCGCAGGTCCATGTGGCGCTCCCGTACAACCCTGCCGTTCCGGAACAGACGTTGTACGGAATCGCGTCCGCGCATAATGCGGGAGCGAGGTAATTTGTACTTCCGTTCGCTGCTATTTGCGGAACTTTTCATCACTGACGGTCAACTTGTGTCGACCTTTTGCACGGCGTCGCTTCAATACTTTACGACCGTTTGCATCCTCCATTCGGGAACGGAAACCGTGAACGTTACTGCGGCTGCGCCGGCTCGGTTGATATGTTCGTTTTGTCATCTGGGTGGAAATTTTATCATTCTAACTGTCAAATTTAACAAAGACCTTTAAAATACAAGTTTTTCATGAAACATTGAACAATGAAATACAGGCGAATTTTACCGCTTGTTCGTTTCCTGTAATGAACATCCAGAATGCAAAGTTGAACGAGCAATGATTTAGCCGTATTTTTAAAGATTGTGACAACATTGAAAAACACGCCAGAAGGCTGATATGATAGATAAAATTTTTGCGGGCATTTCAAAATTGATGGGCTCCAAGAGTGAGCGGGACATTAAGAAAATCCAACCGATCGTCGATGAGATCAAGTCCTATGAGGATGAGGTCAGAATGCTCTCGGACGATGAGCTGAAGGCCAAAACCGAGGAATTCAAGCAGGAGATAAGGGAAGCCACGGCCCCGACCCAGAAAAGAATCGATGAAATCAAGCAAGAGTTGAATGTCATCCATACCGGGGCCCCTGGTGAGATAGAAAAAAGAAGCGAACTGGAATCCGAGCTCGAAGCGCTGGACAAGGAGTGGCTGGATATTGTCGAGGAGGTGCTTGACGACATTCTCCCGGAAGCATTTGCCGTACTCAAGGATACCTGCCGCCGATTTGTCGGGAAAAGCTGGAAAGTGGCCGGAACCGAGAATGAGTGGAACATGATTCCATACGATGTGCAGCTGGTTGGCGCCGTTGCCCTGCATCAGGGGAAAATCGCCGAAATGAAAACCGGTGAGGGAAAGACGCTTGTCGCCATTTTCCCGACCTATCTAAATGCACTGGTCGGACGGGGGGTGCATATCGTGACGGTCAACAGCTATCTGGCACAGCGTGATGCCGAGTGGAACGAACCGATCTTCAATTTCCACGGGCTCAGGGTGGATTGTGTGGACCGGTACGAGCCCAACTCCGAAGAACGCAGGAGAGCTTACCTCGCGGATATCACATACGGCACCAACAACGAATTCGGGTTCGACTATCTGCGCGACAACATGGTTGTGAGCAAGGACCAGCTGGTTCAGCGCGGACACCATTTCACCATTGTGGATGAGGTCGACTCTGTCCTGATCGATGAAGCACGTACCCCGCTCATCATTTCCGGTCCCGTTCCGCAGGACAATCAGAACCAGAAATATTCCGAGCTCAAACCGCGGGTTCAGCGGCTGGTGGAAACCCAGAAAAAACTGATCGCCAAATTCCTGCAGGAGGCCGAAGAAGCGCTGGAGCAGGGCGATGAGCAGAAAGCCGGGCTTGCCCTGTTCCGCGCCCGCCGCGGATTCCCGAAGAGCAAGAAGTTTATGAAGATGATGCAGGAACCCAGGCTGCAGAAGCTGACCCAGCAGACCGAATACCTCTATCTGCAGGACCAGGGAAAGAACATGCATCTGGTGGATGAGGCCATGTACTATGCGGTGGATATGAAGCAGAATACCATCGAACTTACCGAAATGGGCCGCGAACTGATCACCCCGTCCAGCGAGGACAAAGACTTCTTCGTGATTCCGGATATGGGAACGGAAACCTCCATTATTGAAGAAGAGCTGGATAACAAGGAACGGGAACAAATTTCAGAAATAGAGAACAATCAGGATTTCAGCGAGGATTACAAGCTGCAGCAGGTCGAAAAAGTCCGCGAAGAGATCAAAAAAGAGCGGTCGGACCGCATGTCCGATCTCTACCGCGTCTTCTCGGAGCGCAGTGAACGCATCCATTCGGTCAACCAGCTGCTCAAGGCCTATACCCTTTTTGAGCGGGACGATGAATACATCGTTTCCGATGGAAAAGTGCAGATCGTGGACGAGCATACCGGCCGGGTGCTTGCCGGACGACGTTACTCAGACGGTCTCCATCAGGCCATTGAAGCCAAGGAGGATGTCAAGGTGGAAGCGGCCACACAGACCTATGCCACCATCACCCTGCAGAACTACTTCCGGATGTATCACAAGCTGGCCGGCATGACCGGTACGGCCATCACCGAAGAGGGTGAGTTTTTCGAGATCTACAAACTGGAAGTAATCGAGATACCGACAAACGTTCCAATACTGCGAAAGGATCATGAAGATCTGGTCTACCGCACCAAGCGGGAACGGTACAACGCCGTTGTGGACCGGGTTCGCGAGTACCATGAACGCGGGCAGCCCGTGCTGGTCGGCACCACCAGTGTGGAGGTCTCCGAAATGCTCAGCCGCATGTTCAAGCGAGCCGGAATCCGCCATAATGTACTTAACGCCAAGCAGCACCAGCGTGAGAGCGAGATCGTCCGCGATGCCGGACAGAAGGGTGCGGTCACCATCGCCACCAATATGGCGGGACGCGGGACCGATATCAAGCTGGGCGAGGGTGTCCGGGAACAGGGTGGACTTGCCATAGTCGGTACCGAGCGGCACGAGTCGCGGCGCATTGACCTGCAGCTCAGGGGGCGTTCCGGCCGCCAGGGCGATCCGGGTGAATCGCAGTTTTTCGTCTCACTGGAAGATGACCTCATGCGCCTGTTCGGCTCTGAAAGGGTGGCCAATGTCATGGACCGGCTCAAGTTCGAGGACGGAGAGGTAATCCAGCATCCATGGGTTTCCAAAACGCTCGAGCGCGCCCAGAAGAAAGTGGAGCAGAACAACTTCAGCATCCGCAAGCGACAGCTTGAATACGACGATGTGCTGAACAACCAGCGCAACGTGGTCTACGGGTACCGCCGCAAGGCACTGCTTGGGGAAGGCCTCAGCAGCATGCTTCTCAACATGCTTGAGGACATGATTTCCACGATTGTCAACGAACTCTACCCTGAAGGCGATTATGACGGTATCCGGGAGCGGGTGCTGCGGCAACTGGCCGTTGATGTGGAAGTGGACCGTGAGCGATGGTCCAATCTGCGTGAGGACGGGGTCATCGACCAGATTTTCGATGAGGCCGTGAAAACTTATCAGGAGAAGGAAAAGCGGCTGGCCGGCCCCTTTTACAAGGTGATCAGGCAGGTGCATGAGAACGATACACCCAACAAACCGACAAATGTGCAAATCCTGTTCACCGACGGCGTGAAGCGGATGCGTGTTGTGGTCAGTATCGAGGATGCCGTTGCGAACGAGGGCCGCGAGGTGGTCCGCGCACTGGAACGCTCCGCCGTGCTGGCTGTGATCGACGAGCGTTGGATGGAGCATTTGCGCGACCTGGATTCGGTCAAGCAGGGGGTCGGACTGCGCGCCTTCGGGCAGAAAGATCCGCTGCTCGAATACAAGCGCGAGGCGTTCAACATGTTCACCCAGCTGCTGGAGGACATCAACAACGACGTTATTTCACTTGTCTGGCGCGCCGTGCCGGAAGTTACTGCCGATCCGCAGCAACTTCAGCGTGCCCGCCAGCCGGTCAAGAGCCGAGTGGATCTGGGCAAGCTCAAGACGCAGCATGATTCGGCAGAAAACATGGGTCTGCGCTTTGGGGGCGGACCGGAGCAGGGTGCCGCACAGCAGGCGGCTGCAGCGGCAGGACGTGGTGAAAAAGCCAAACGTCAGCCGGTTGTAGTAGAAGACCGAGTCGGACGCAACGATCCGTGTCCATGCGGTTCCGGGAAGAAATACAAGCACTGTCACGGGAAGTAGGCAGGCCGGCCTGATTGAGTTGTCGCGAGCCGCCAATTCAACACCGATACAGAATGCAAGATGAAGCAAGACGTCCCGAAGGTCAGTTGCCGAGAATTTCGCGGATGGTTTTTTTAAGCACACCCATATCCACGGGCTTCACCATGTAAGCGATGGGATTTGTGGCACTCGCCCGGCGGCGGGTGGTTTCATCGGAATTGCCGGTTAGATAAAGCACGGGTACATCCGTGAAATCCCGCACCTTGGCAATCGCTTCCACCCCGTCCATTTCACCGATAAGCTTGATATCCATCAGGACCAGATCCGGGCTGTGCTCCCTGATTTTTCCAACAGCTTCTTCACCGCTGCTGACCTTTGCTGCAACATGATATCCCATTCTCCGAACCTGCTTTTCAAGCAGCAGGGAGAGAATCAAGTCATCTTCAACAATAATAATTTGCTTCATGCCTGCAGAGGGTAAATTTCTGGCAGTCTGATCTGCCACATTGTGATTTCAACTGGTCAAGAGGAAATATTTCCGGAATCGGGAATAGTATTTAAACATAGCCGTCGGGATTTTATAATTCGGAAATATAACAGAATTTTTTCGGTATCCGAACCGATACGTATTTTATTTTGAGACAAGTTTCTCTTATTTTGAAGTGTGGTATCAGGAAAGTATTGCCTTTACACATCCTGGGAATCATTGGTTTTAAAGCAGATAATCCAACCGCAGTAATTATTTTTACATGGTACTCTCCAAAGCGTGCACATATGGTATTCTGGCTTCTTTGTATGTTACCAGGGAAGCAAACCGGTCCAAGGGCTATGTCTCCATAGGCCGAATGAGCAAGGAGTTGAACATATCCTTCCATTTCCTCACAAAAATTCTGCAGCAGCTCACTTCGGCCGGTATCCTGAGCTCCATGAAAGGTCCGAAAGGCGGAGTGGCGCTCAAGCGCAATCCGCAGGAGATCAGCCTGGTCGATATTGTAGTTGCTATTGACGGAATGGGCCTGTTCACCGATTGCCTGCTCGGCCTGCCCGGATGCGGGGAGGAGAAACCCTGTCCGGTCCATGATGAATGGGCGGGAATCCGCGCCGACCTGTTTCATACGTTTCGGGGGAAATCGCTGGCCGAAACGGCAAAGCGTATCGATGAGCTGAATCTGAGATTTGCACTTCCATCAGAATCCGAGGAGGGCGGTAAAAGCATCCGGGATTTCCGGAATTTGCTCTGAAGAAAGCGGCTGGACATCGTTGCAATTAATCGAAAATCTATTTAAGATAGAAGAGTCTTAAATCAATATTAAAATTTGGCAATCCGTTCCGTTCTTTCCGGGTGGATCGATTTGCCTGGTGTCATATCCAACAAAAAAATTGATCGATCGATGCTGGTAAAAGAAAAAATTTTGGATGTCCGGGACATGGAATGTGAAAACCGCTGTCCGCTGGTATCGGAGACCTTTAAGGCTCTTGAGCCGGGTGAGTCATTCGTCCTTGTGAACAAATTTGATCCCAAGCCGCTGAGGAACAAGCTGGCCATGGAATCTTCGCACGGTGTAAGCTGGGAATACCTGGAACTGGGACCGCAAATCTGCCGGATACGCATTGGCAAGACTGGCCAGGCTGAGTTGTAATTATTCTCCCGTTTTCAGGGAGGAGCAGGGAGTCGTCATGGTTTTGAAGAAGCTGCTGTCATTGAATCTGCTGTTTGGATTGCTGATGGCCGGAGCGGCAGCGGGATTGCTGTCCGGCCTCTACGCCGGTTTGCTCTTGCTGGGAGCCGGCCGGCCCAGTTTGTTCATCCCGGCCAGAATCCAGATGGCCGATCCGGCACTCAGCATGCCGGTGAGGGTAATGGCCAGATTCAGGTCGAACAGGTCCGCGATGATGCCGGAAAAAATGGCGCCGAAGGCATAGCCCCCGTCCCGCCATAGCCGGAAGACGCCAACGCTTTCAGCACGGTCTTTGGGGTGGGTGAGATCGGCAATGGCGGCCAGGAAAGTCGGGTAAACCATGGCGGTGCCGGTACCCAGCAGCGCCGCGGCCGCAATGAAGGCACTATAGCTATCCAGTTGGGCAAATAGCAGCAGGCTTAAGCCCTGGAGGAGCATGCCCATCCAGAGCATGTTTTTTCTGCCGGTGTAGTCGGAGAGTTTGCCGGTGGCGACCTGCAGCATTCCCCAGAATGCGGGATAAACGGCCGCCACCACCCCGATCTGGCCCAGTGAGAGTCCGGCCGCCGCCAGGAACATGGGGAAGGCTCCCCATGCCATACCGTCCTTGAAGTTGGTCATCATGCCGGCCTGGGAGACGG
>SKNT01000209.1 GCA_007120385.1 Balneolales bacterium | reverse complement strand
CATCGTGCTGGATATCTCGCAAAAACTCCGGGACCGGCTTGAGCTGGAAGGGGCGCGGGTTATGATGACGCGTGACCGCGACATCAATGTCTCCATGATGGAACGCAGCGATATGGTGATCGCCTCGGACGCCAGGGTCCTCGTCAGCATTCATGCCAACTCCATCGGCAGCGCCACCAATCCCGATGCCATCCACGGAACCAGCTCCTATTACCGCCATGATGCTTTCCAGCCACTTGCCCGCATGATCCATCACCGCATGCTGGAGCTGCCCCTCCGGGACTTCGGCCTTATCGGAAGTTTCAACTTCACACTCAACGCCCTGACCGAAATGCCCAATGTCCTGGTGGAAACCGCCTTCATCTCCCATCCGGTGGATGAAATGAAGCTGCTGGATCCGGATTCCCAGGATAAAATGGCAGAAAAAATTGTCGCCGGACTCGCGGATTTCTTCCTTAAATACGGCAGGCTTCCGGAAACATATTCTTCTTTGTGAATCGTGGCTTTCTGTAATTATTAGCATCCCCCGGACCCCCGGACTCCCGGACCCTTAAAATATTATTAATTATTTCGGCATGGATTTATCGCCATTAACAAAAAAAACGCTCCCGGCATTACTCAGCAGAAGCCTCTCCACTTTTCCAGACCTTCCGTCACTCGGCTTTGCCGGGGAGAAAACTGCCACATATAAGGAACTGGGTGAAAAAATTGATCGTATTGCAACCTATCTTCAGAACAAGGGGGTCGGCCAGGGAGACAGGGTAGCCATTCTCAGCGAAAACGGACCGAACTGGGGCGCGGCCTACTTTGCCATTACATCCATAAAGTCCATCGTGGTGCCGATTCTCAACGATTTTCATCCATCGGAGATTCACCACATCCTTCGCCATTCCGGCGCTGGTGCGTTATTTGTTTCCGAGCGACTCTATCACAAAGTGGAGGAGTTTGATCTCAACAGTCTCAGTGCTGTCATACTGATTGACAATCTCTCCGTCATATCCCCGGACTGGTCCAGGGATCGGCTGCGCCGCCTCTATGCAGAGGGCAGTCGCGAACTGAAGCGGATCAAGCACATGGCACTTCAGAAAGCCGGCTTGTCGTCTGCAACTGCCGATGAAGATGATCCGGCATCCATCATTTACACTTCCGGCACCACCGGACATTCCAAAGCAGTAGTGCTCACACATGGCAATATTACTGGCAATGCTTTGTCCACCAACCGGATGATACAAATCAATCATAATGACCGGATGCTGTCCATCCTGCCTCTTCCGCATGTTTATGAATGTACGCTGGGACTTGTATTGCCCCTGATGATCGGAGCAAGTGTTTTTTATGTAAGGAAACCCCCGACGGCAGCAGTCCTGGTGCCCGCTCTTAAAGAGGTGCGCCCTACGGTCATGCTTTCGGTCCCCCTGATCATTGAGAAGATGTACAAAGCCCGGATTTTGCCGGAAATCCGCAAGAAATTCGTACTGAGGACCGCCTACAAAGTGCCATTGCTTCGTAAGGCGATCAACCGCAAGGCGGGGGAGAAATTGAAGCAGACATTTGGCGGCTCACTCCATACTTTCTGCATTGGCGGAGCTGGAATTGCTCCCGATGTGGAGAAATTCCTCAGGGAGGCCCGTTTCCCGTATGCCATCGGGTATGGCCTGACCGAAACATCTCCGCTTGTCACGGGTACTCCGCCTTCCACGGCGCGGCTGTACTCGGCCGGCAAGCCGCTCCATGATGTGATGGTTCGAATTGATAATGAAAACAGACGCGGCGATGACGGTGAAATACTGGTTAAAAGTCCCGGAATCATGAAAGAATATTACAAAGACCCGGATCTCACAGCTGAAACCATTACGGAAGACGATTGGCTGCATACCGGTGACCTGGGCCATATCGACAAGGATGGATATCTCTACATCCGGGGCCGCCTCAAGAACATGATTCTGGGTCCGAGCGGGGAGAACATCTATCCGGAAGCCATCGAATCGGTGCTGCATCGATCCGAATATGTCCTTGAGTCACTTGTGTTTCAGCAGAATGGCCGGCTTGTGGCCCGGGTGCATCTTAACTATGAAAAGCTGGACGAAGAGTTGACCGGACAGAATCTCAACCAGTCCCAGGTGCGTGAACACATCAAAACACTGCTGGTTTCGATACGGGAGGAAACCAATGCCAATGTCTCTTCATTTTCGCGGCTTTCCGAAGTCATTGAACAACCGGAGCCATTTGAGAAAACTCCCACTCAGAAGATCAAGCGCTATCTATACGCCAGCGGTGAATGAAGCTGTCCTGGTCGTCCTACTCGGCGCTGTCTTTGCCGACTTTTTTGACGCTGTCTTTGCCGTCCTTCTTGACATTACCCTTGACGAATTCCGGCAAACGCCGTAAAAAGTACTCCTTTCTCGTCGTTTCACGGGTTTTCACCTTCCCGAACAGATAACCGTAAGGCCGGAGCGATTCCACTTCGTCGCACACTTCCTTGAGCATGGCAAGTGCCGGAATAAACAGGATCATGCCCGCCAGCCCCCATATTTGCCCGCCAATGAAAATGGCCAGCAGCGTCACCAGTGGATTCAGGCTGACCCGCTGTCCGACAATCATGGGAGTGAAAAGGTTGCTTTCAAAAAGCTGGATCACGTAGAAAGATGCCAGGACCGCCACCGGAGCCCACAGTGAATCCATGGTCAGCAGGGCGTAGGTGATCGGGAGGATGGATCCGATGATGGGGCCCAGGAACGGGATTACGTTGAGCATGGCCGCAAACACGCCGAAGAAAAAGGCATGATCCACCCCGATGATGGTCAGTGCCAGGCTGTTCAGCACCGCCAGGATACAGATCACGATAAACATTCCGATGGTATAATTCTGAACTACGCTTCTCACTTTGTTCAGGATGTTCTCCACCTTGTTGTCGCGCTCGGTCCGGGCCAGTGCCATCAGGAAGAAATCTTTCAGGAAATCCCGGTACAGCAGCAGCAGGAAAACATAGATCGGGATCAGGAAGAACATGGTGACCGTTGTGGCGGCCGTCATCACCCCGCGAGTCAACGGTTCCACATTATCTCTGAGGAATGAGATGATCGCATCCTGCGCTGATTCCAGTTGGGCATCGGGCTCCACATCCAGATAGGCATTGAAGAATCCGGAAAACTGACCAAACAGCTCATTGATGCGCTTTTCCAACATTCCCAGATCCTGGGCAAAACTGACAATCTGAATGTAGAAAAAGAAGATGATACCCGCGAGAAAGGTAATGCCGATCAGCACGCTGAAAAGGGATGCAAAAACCCGGTAGATGCGGTATCGCTCAATGAAAGATGAAAGCGGCGCAAGCAGAATGGAGAGAAATACGGCAAAGAGAAAGGGAATCAGAATGGATCTGGCCTGGATCAGGAAGAACACAAAAAGGGTAAGCCCGGCCAGTACGATGGTCAGCTTGATATACCAGGGAATTTCCGTTTTTTTGTTCAACGCTATGCTCTGTTAACCTTTACCAGGTTGTGCGTGTGTATTTGATTCATCAGGTATGTACTGAAAAAACAGATCTGCAAATCTGAAGACAAGGTCAAAATGGAATCGTGCATACGCGAGGGCACATCACCTTTCCGGTGGAAGAAACCACATGATGTGACCGCACTTCTGACACACATAGTTATCCGCTTTTTTGTTGAGAAAATCAAATCCAAGAAACGTAGTCGCCCGGGTATTCAAGAGTGCATGACGAATAGTGAAACAGTCATGGTTGCAAATCGGGCAATCCAGTTTTTTTCCTGCGATGTTATATTGATCGGGATGAAGGTCGCTCATGATTCCTTAAAATAGAGAAGTGATCGCCTGAATGTCAAAATTTACCTGGAAGGCTTTTCCCATTCCCATGACATGTTGTTTCTGTTTACGTCAGGGAAGTATTCACCGGCATCAATCAGCACCTTCCGCACATCCCGGTATGGCAGGAAAATTTCAGCATTGCGCGTGCCCTTGAGCCACGTGTGCACGGGTATTTTGTGTTCCGATACGGCCCCATCCTCCCGGGTAACCGTAAGGAATACCGGCATGGGCACCTCGCCTTCGTCGCGGATGAGAATGCGGGTCCCATCCGTCACTTTTTCGACCGATTCGATGGTCTGGTTCAGGACCCAGGTTTCGTAGTACCAGCTGTGCCAGAACCAGTTCAGATCCCTGCCGCTGATTCGCTCGAACGTGCGGAAAAAATCCCAGGGATAGGCCTGCTTGAAGGCCCAGTCGTTGACAAAGGTGCGGTAGGCCTCCCAGAAAGTGTCTTCTCCCAGCACTTTTCTGAGTGCCACCAGAACGGTTGCCGGCTTCCGGTAGGATGCGATCAGGAAATGGTCCGGCGAGTAGTGGTAATCCGAGCGGCGCATCATGGGTCCCTCCTCTCCCCGGCGAGCGGCACTGACATACGAAAGCTGTGCCTGCCGGTGGGGGCGGCGATGTGGATGGTATTCCAGAATGGCTTCTGCCGTACTGAATACGGTATTGCCTTCATCCAGCCAGCTGTAACGGCGCTCATCCGTGCTGACGATCAGCGGAATCCACATGTGGGCCAGTTCGTGGGCTGTGACACCGTACAGAGCCTCTTCACCCCGAAGATTGTAGTCACCCATAACAGTCATCATCGGGTACTCCATGCCGCCGCCGATGATACCGGCACCTTCCACGGCCGTCATGTGGGGCCATGGATACGGGTACCCGGTCATCTTCGACAAAAACGTGATGGCATGCTGCTGGTAGGCCGTAACTTCCGCCCATAGCGGGGCTTCTTCCCGCCAAAAGGTATTGATGAGCGTGAAATCGGTCCGCCCGTCGCCGGTGAGATCACCTACCGGGGTCCGGGCGGCATCCCAGTGCGAATCCCGGGTGGCGCTGAATGCAACATCGCGTACATTGCGGGCCGAGAATTGCCAGGTCAGCAGACTATCGGAGCCGGCGGCCAATCCGGTTACGCGATCCGTCCCGGAACGGGGGGAGTTCCCTGCAGGCAGCGTGGCCCTTTCATCTGAACCGGCCGTGAATACACGAACAGGATCGTCACTTTGCCTTGCATCATTCCAGCGCGAAAGAACTCCGGAATCCAGCACCTCTTCGGGGTTCAGCAGTTCGCCCGTAGCCATAACGATCCACTCTTCCGGGGCATGAATGGTCAGATTGTAGTTGCCAAAGCCGTGGTAGAATTCAGCCTGACCCAGATAGAGGTCCGGGTGCCACCCCACAACATCATCAAAAACCACCATATGTGGATACCAGTAGCCCAGGTAGAACAGGTTGTCGCGGCTGTGCCCCATCCGTCCGCCTGCACCCTGCTGCGGAATCTCAAAATGGTAGTCAATTTCGATTTTTGCCGATTCACCGGGCCCGACCGGCTCCGGGAGCCAAAGGGACATGCGCGTGCCGTTAATGGAATACCGGTTGCGGGAAATACGCTCATCGGTGTATCGGGTGTCGTTTACCATGACCCGCTGCAATTGGATGCCACCGGTTATCTCGGCCGGACGATTGCGCACGGTTCCTTCGGCATGATGGTTCTGCACCAGCTCAAGATGCACACGTCTCAGGGTATCAGGCGAGTTGTTGTGCCAGGTGATCCGGGCTGCGGCCGAAAGCGTCCGGGTATCCGTGTCGAGCTTGGCTTCAATGTCATATTCGGTGAACTGTTGCCAGTAGTCCTCGCCGGGACGGCCATCCGGAGTACGGTTGCCACGCATCACAGACAGCTGATATCCGCGCGGGGGAACCACCTCCCGCGGCAGCGGGCGCTCCGGCATTACGTTTGCAGCACCTTGCTGGTCTGCCGCTTTATCGTAATGGCTCCATGCCGTTTCGGAGCAGGTGGTGAAGCCAGCAGACCGGCCGGATTCACATTCCAACTCATCGGCATGGTTTGACCCGGCAGACCGCGCCTGACCGGCCGGGGCACAAATATGAAAAACAAGTATCGCTAAAGCGAACAGCGGGACTCTCAGTGTGTAATATCGCATATTTCGAAGGATTACTGATTTTTTGGCTGGAATTTGTGCCAGTCAGATTTGCACTCCCATTTTCAAGCGGCTTTTTCATTCCGGTTCGTAGAGATCATCCAGATCCGCATCCGCCAGCTCCACCAGAAAATCAGCCAGGTTTTGCGCACAGGCCTCCAGGAACCGGGCCCCTTTTTCCGCACTGGCAAGCTTCGGGTTGCCGACACCGGTGTCATCGGTGATTTCGCTCCATTCGCGCGGAGCCCAGACCCAACCCTCCTTCATGGCCTGCAGCCGGAATTTGCGCTCGTGTCCGTCTCCGGCTTCAGACAGCGGCCGGACCAGGTCGGGACGGATGTGCATTACCGCACTGGTCTCAAACTCGCCGGCATGATCACCGGGTTCCGTAAAGTATTCATCCCAGTCCGCCGCACGGTACCAGTCGGCAGCCAGCAGGAACAAATCAAGCCCCGGCTGAAGCTCCCGGATCATCTGCCTGAAATTGTTGCCCCCATGGCCGTTGAGCACCAGCAGCTTTCTGACACCCTGCCCTTCCAGGGACCGCGCTATGTCACCCAAAACGGCCTCCTGTGTGGACGGATTCATGTTGACCGAAAACGGCAGGTCCAGCATCCCGGTCTGCACGCCAAAGGGTACTGTCGGGAGGATGGCGACACGGGCCCCCTTCTCCCAGGCCAGTCGTCCGGCTTCGGCTGCCACATATCCGCATTCGATATTGTCGGTGGCATAGGGCAGATGATAGTTGTGAGGCTCGGTTGCCCCCCACGGAAGCACGGCAACTTCGTAGGTGTGCTCCCTTACGGTTTTCCAGTTTGTTTCGGCAATGAGCCAGGGTTTCTCGGTCATGGTGTGTTCGTATTTGATGTGATCCAGGTCAAGCGCACCGGCAACTGCTCAATATACACGTCAATATACGCGCTTCCACAAAAACCGGAATCATACTTTTCCAATTACCTGCACCACAACATGCCGGTCCCTTGGGCGGTTGTCGTGATCCAGCAGTACAACCTGCTGCCATGTGCCGAGGATGCAGCGTCCGTCACGCACAGGCACCGTTATCCCCGGACCCATGAACGTGGACCGGATGTGGGAGAAGCCGTTATCGTCCCCCCAGGTCTGAGAGTGATGTGACCGCATGTTTTCGGATGCGAACTCCTCAAGCTTTTCCTTGATATCCCTGACCAGCGCCGGCTCAAACTCCATGGTGGATATGGACGCCGTAGATCCGACGGCAAACACATGGCAGAAACCCTCTCTGATCCCGGATTCATCAATGATGGCTTCAACCCTGGGGGTAAGGTCGTGTATGTCGGAAAATCCCCGGGTTTCAATATGGATGTCTCTGGTTGTTATTTCCATGATACGTCTATGTCTTTGTTATGAAAAACGAACGAATACGCCCTGCCAGGCGTGCAAAGACCGGCTTCCACCGGCGGCGGCCGGGTTTTTGTGTCACCAGTCGATCCGTACAATTTGAACGTAGAAACTCGTTTCCTATATTGAACAGGGAATGAAACCTGCAATGTGTTGGTGTAAATCGTTTTAAAATATAAAGTTCCTTTTATGTAAGAAACATGCAGGACATCTCCTGATGTCGGACCGGCAACTGTCACCCGATTTATGTCCCGTAATGCCACGGGTCTGTTACCCGGCAAAAAGAATATTTACGGACTGTACCATTCAAACTTACTTTTCTTATGAGTACTTCTCATGAATCTCAAATTCAGGCTTTCATGGATGATGTGAAAGCCAAGAACCCCAATGAAATCGAATTCCTCCAGTCCGTTCGCGAAGTAGCCGAGATAACGATCCCCTACATGGAGGCCAATCCGAAGTATAAAAAGGCCAATATCCTGCACCGCATGGTGGAACCGGAGCGGGTCATCATGTTCCGAGTGCCGTGGGTCGACCGCGACGGCAACGTCCAGGTCAACCGCGGTTACCGTGTCCAGTTCAGCTCATCCATCGGTCCCTACAAGGGCGGCCTGCGTTTTCACCCGTCCGTAAACCTGAGCATCCTCAAATTTCTGGGATTTGAGCAGATTTTCAAAAACGCCCTCACCACTCTGCCGCTTGGCGGGGCCAAGGGCGGCGCCGATTTTGATCCGAAGGGGAAGACCGACCTGGAGGTGATGCGCTTCTGCCAGAGCTTTATGACCGAGCTGCACCGTCATATCAGCAAGTACACTGACATACCCGCCGGCGATATCGGCGTCGGGAAGCGTGAAATCGGCTTTCTGTTCGGTCAGTACAAGCGACTTGAAAATGAATTCACGGGCGTCCTCACCGGAAAGGACATGAACTGGGGCGGCTCCCTGGTCCGGCCGGAGGCAACCGGCTACGGCTTAATGTATTTCATGAATGAAGTGCTGAAGACCTACGGGGAAGAATTCAAAGGAAAGCGTGTGGCCATATCGGGATCCGGCAACGTGGCGCAGTATGCCGCCGAGAAGGTTCTGGAGCTGGACGGGAAAGTGGTGACCTTGTCCGACTCCGGGGGCTATGTCTATGCCAAAAACGGTTTCACGAAAAAGCACCTGAAATTTCTGATGAAACTGAAGAATGAAGAGCGTGGAAGGGTAAGCGATATGGCTGAAAAGTTTGATGAAGTAACCTTCCATGAAGGGGAGAAGGCCTGGAGCATGCCTGGTGAGGTGGAGATTGCGCTGCCATGCGCCACGCAGAACGAGCTTGATGAGGAGGATGCGAAATCACTCGTTGAAAAGGGCGTGAAGTACATCGGTGAAGGAGCCAACATGCCCTGCACCACCGAAGCCGTTCACGTGTTCCAGAAACACCGGGTCATATTTGCGCCCGGCAAGGCGGCCAATGCCGGCGGTGTGGCCGCATCCGGACTCGAAATGGCGCAGAACGCTCTCCGGCTTAGCTGGGAACGCGGGAAAGTAGAGGAAAAACTCCTGTACATCATGAGGAACATCCACGAGCAGTGCGTCAAATTCGGCAAGGACAAAGATGGCAAGGTGGATTATGTTAAAGGCGCAAACCTGGCCGGCTTCGTCAAGGTGGCTGATGCGATGATGGACCAGGGTGCGGTCTGACAACCGCCCATTCCATCCGCTGCAATGCACAGGGATGAATTGTCAGTCAACGGATTCTGCGTGCCGGTATTTCAGCTATCCGTTCGGATCCCTCCTCTTCACCCAGATCAGATAGCCATCTGACACAAAACGGTAGATATCCCTTTCCTTTTGCGTCACGGCAAATGACAAGGCCCGGTGATCAACAGAATGATGGGTCTCCAGATAGGCAGTGATGTCAAAAACAAGCACGTTCCCGCTGTCATGCCCGGAATCCACGGTCAAAAAAGGCCTGGCAGAGTGGATGGCATAATGCCTCCCTTCATAGTCCGGACTAGAGGCCCGGATGTACAGGGTGGCCGGATCCAGCCCTTCCGGATTTGCAAAATGGATGACAGACTGACGTGATCCGTCCGGCTCATGCATGGAGAGAGACCGCGGACCCGCCAATGCGCCGGTCAGGTAATCAAAATAAAATTGCCTGTCCGTTTCTCTCGTGATCAGAATGCGGGGGATCAGGGTGGAAAGACCATCCCAGTACCCCGGATTCACCGTGTACTGCATAGGGTAGCGGGCGCGCATGGCACGCATCACCGCAGGTGTAAAATGACCGTAGGGAAAGGCAAGGGAATGGAGATTGCGGTCCGTGATCCCGTGTATTTCCATCAACAACTCCGGCACGGTGTCCAGCGTCGCGATGATCTCCGGCCCGGATACCGGCATGCTGACGTGGCGGTGGCCGTGAACTCCGATCAAATGACCGCGCTCGATCAGATCAGCCAGTTGAGAGCCGGACATATGTGGGTATCGGGGAACATCGATCAGGGACGGTATGACGAAGAAAATGCCGCGCATGCCGTATTCTTCCAGCAAATCGGCCGCCTGCAGCTGGCTCACATGGCCATCGTCGAAAGTGATGATGACTTTCTGCGGATCCGGTTTTCCCTCCAGGGGCATGGT
>SKNT01000128.1 GCA_007120385.1 Balneolales bacterium | reverse complement strand
TGAAGATGTGGGATGCCTGCTCGGGCTGGTCGACCGGCCTCATGCCGCGCTCGACCATGATCGCGTTGACGATCTCCGAGTCGGCGAAGTTCATCTGGCAGCCGTAGGTTTCGATGTAGAATTTTCGGTCAGCGTTGTGGGTTCGGTCAGCCAAAACAGTGCTTCCTTAGTTGATTTTTCTTAGTGGATGAATTTTAGCGGGTTGGTTCCGGCGGTGATACCCGGATTCCCTGCAATACAATGCCTGCCATTGTGAATGGCAAGCGCAATTGGTACGGCAGGCGCCGGCATGATCAACCGGTTGTGCTCGGCCAGGTTTCCGGATGCTGCCGCCACTGGTTCAGGAAGGAGACATCGCTTTTGCGGATGGTTCCTTTTTCAAGTGCCACATCCACCAGCGTGGCATAGTCCGTTAACGTGTAAAAGGGAATATTGTGATCGGCAATACTCTGATTGGAGATATCAAATCCGTAGGTAAAAATGGTCAGAAGCCCCCTCACATCGGCTCCGATGAACTGCAGCGCCTCCACAACGGAGATAGCCGAGGTTCCGGTGGATATGAGATCTTCAATGACAACCGTGGATTCACCCTTGCGCACCCCGCCTTCGATCTGGTTGCCCATTCCGTAGGCCTTGGCCTTGGCGCGCACATAGGCCATGGGCTTGTTGAGATTGTCAGATACCCAGGCGGCATGGGGGATGCCGGCCGTGGCCGTACCGGTGATCACATCCACGTTCCCGACATGACCCGTGATAATCTCTGTCAATTTCAGTGCTATCTTTTTTCTGATTTCAGGATAGAGGATGGTGAGCCGGTTGTCACAGTAAATGGGTGAATTCCATCCCGACGACCAGACAAACGGATTGTCGGGCCGCAGCAGAACGGCGTTGATGTCGAGAAGATCGGATGCCAGTTCCCGGGCAAATTGTTGGTCTGTAATCATATAACGTGCGTGTAAAATCAGCAGTCAGGTTCTGTTGCTTCTGGTCTCTCCGGTGTGCTGCCAGTATGGAACAGAAAAATTTATAAGACTACAAATATAATAAATAACAGACACATTTGCGCATACATGCCTGCCAGAATGTCATCCAGCAGGACCCCCCATCCACCCTCGGTATTCTGGATGGCGCCAATGCCGAGCGGTTTCAGGATATCGAAGAAACGGAAGAGCACAAAACCGGTGATAAAAACGAGCAGGTTATACTCCCAGCTGGTGTATATCGGAATGAACATGAAGACCACGGCCTGTCCGGCAAATTCATCGGAAACACACTGGGCGGGGTCGGGGCCATAGGCCTTTTCCATGCCGTAAGCCGCCAGCAGGGTTGTGAGGGAAAACAGGACCACCAGCAGCAACGGTCCAAACAGCGGATGGATGTATGCCGAGGCCAGATAGATAAGCGGCAGCGCGGCCAGACTTCCCCAGGTGCCAGGGAACTTGGGCAGGAAACCGATGTAGAACACACTGCCGGCCAGTACTGCCAGATTAAACTTTTTTTGACTCACGGACGAAAAGCCTCCTGTTAATCCAAATGTATTCCAATCCGGTATAGACGGTTACGATCATCACGAAAATAAAAAGCCATCCAAGCACACCCGACTGCAGAAGCATTCCTGCCAGCTCGCCGATGGTGCCGTCCGCTTTAACCAGAATTCCGACGAACAGTGCAAGATACAGAAAAACCATCTGAACAAGGGTTTTTACCTTGGCCGAGTAGCGGGTCTGCACCGGCATGCGCATGTGATCGGCCCAGACCCGCAATCCCGTAACAAAAATATCACGGAAAACGATGACCCCGATGATCCACCAGGGAAACTGCGCCGCATCAATGAAAGGCAGGCAGATGAATCCTGCAAAGGTCAGGATCTTGTCGGCGAGCGGATCCAGAAATAATCCAAACTTGGACGATGAGTTGTATCGCCGTGCATAATACCCGTCCAGATAATCCGTGATGGCCGCAAAAATGAATACAACCAGCCCCAAAACAGCCAGAATCAGAGATTCCTGAATGTAAAGGTAGAAAAATAGCGGCGCAAGGAAGATGCGGGAGGCACTTAATATATTCGGTACTCGTTTCACAGAGTCAAAGATAAAAAAGTTGCGTCACTCTGAAAGCATATTTCTTTGCGAAGGAATGCATCAGAAGTCCTATTTTTACACCAACCCGATCCGAGATAGTTATCGCCATGCCATCCGCCAACCCATCCATCCATGCCGCTGCCATACTTACGGTCGGCAATGAACTGCTTAACGGCGATGTCGTGAATACCAACTCCTCCTGGCTTGGCCGCACCTTGCGCGGCGTGGGCGTGCCTTGCAATACCATGCTGACGGTTACCGATCACCTGGACCGGATTGTCAAGGCGCTTGAGTTGTTGTGGGCGGAACACGACCTGGTGATTATTTCGGGTGGATTGGGGCCTACCCGCGACGATGTGACCAAACTGGCGCTTCTGGATTTTTTTAACGATACGTTGGTCAGAGATGCCGCCGTCATGAACCACGTTTCAGACTATTTCCTGAAGCGCGGACGCGCCGTCAGCGAAGTCAACCGGGCGCAGGCCGATGTGCCTTCGCGCGCCACGGTGCTTTTCAATGACCTGGGGACGGCTCCCGGACTTCTTTTCGAGGTGGACGGCAGGCTCATGGCGGCCATGCCCGGCGTGCCCTATGAGCTGCATCACATCACCCTGAAGCGGCTGATCCCGGAGCTTGAAAAGCGCTGGAAAAAATCGGAGCGGCGCGTGCTTCAACACTACTTCCGCACCACGGGTATTGGCGAAAGCGATCTGAGCGACCGTGCTCTTGCTGAGCTGGAAAACCGCATCCCCCCGGATGTGGACATTGCCTTTCTTCCCCACCCGCAGGGTGTGGATATCCGGATCAGCCAGGTCAACGGAGAGTCGGACGATACATTTGTCCGGTTCGCAGACTGGATCAGGTATACGGCCGGAGTCTTTATTTATTCAGAGGACTATCGCCAGTCCCTGGCCGCCCGGGTTGTGGAACTTCTGACCGAACGAAGCCAGACACTCGCACTGGCCGAGAGCTGCAGCGGCGGCTATCTGGCGGATGCCCTGACGGACGTGCCGGGCAGCAGCCGCTGTTTTGCCGGGGGTGTAGTGGCATACAGCAATGAGGTCAAGGCCCGGCAGCTCGGGGTGGATCCGGCCATCCTGGAGAAACATGGCGCTGTTAGCGCTCCGGTGGCGCTGGCCATGGCACAGGGCGCCGCTGAACGGCTGGGGGCGGACTACGGTATCAGCACCACGGGCATCGCAGGTCCATCAGGTGGCACCCCGGAAAAACCGGTAGGCACAGTCTGGATCGGATTCTGGTCGGCTGGTGGTGCGCACCATGCATGCCGGTTCCATTTCACCACCGAGCGCCTGGTCAACAAGGAACGCAGTCACGCTGCCGCAATGGATCTGCTCAGACGGCATGTCACAGACGTTCCCGGATTTCCGTATCATCCGGAAGTCGTCCACGCGGCGGACAGCAAAACCCGGAACCCGGGATAGCATCCGTTATCCATTATTTACCGCCAGGTTCGGCAATAAATCTTAAAAATCTTTGTGATTACCCTGATATCCATCTTTATCGTTGTTCAGGCAGCCATGGCCGGCAGTCCGGGAGACGCTCTCGAAGATATGGGGCATCGGCGGGATACACTGACCGTTGGCGTACCGGCGCCGGTCAGGGTGGATGCGGATGTTGCCGTGCCGGATGCTGATGAAGTGGAAAGGACGGCTCCGGACACGATAGATTTGGATACGGCGGCTCCGGACACACTGGCTGTTGACCCGCCCGATGCGGCAGGGTTGGACACGCTGGCCGCCACTCCGGATCAGCCCGACCCCGTCCGGCGTCACGATCCGATTACGCCACTGACCATGCGCGAGCCCCTGTCGTTCCGGCTGGTCAGCCACGACAGCCTCAGCCGCTGGCAGCTTTGGTCCGACCAGGGCGAGTGGCTCTCGCGTCAGCCCGGTGTCATATCCGCCCAGCTGGGCGGACTCGGCCGCAACGACGGTTTCCTGATCCGGGGACATGACTTCCGTCACCAGCGGCTGCTGCGTGAAGGCATCCCGATGAACGAACGCATTTTCGGCTCCGCCAACCGCAAGCGATTGCCGCATTACAGCCGCATCGCCGCAGTCCACGAGAACACGTCGCCAATCCGCTACCAATCCGAGCTCAGTACGGTCAGATATCACGTAACCCGTCCGCTCACCTTCATCAACTACGAACAGACCAGCTTCGAATACCGGAGCACGGAAGGTTTCCTGGCGCGGAACATCACCCCATCCACCAATCTCTCCATTGCCTACTGGGGCAAAAACGAGGGCCAAAGCTACACAAACCGGACCATGGGCGGGCGCAACGCCGAAGTCACCCTGTATCACTTCCTGAACGACTCCTGGATGCTGGAGGGCGGGTTCCACTACAGCGGCATCCAGCTGGGCGAGCCGGAAAACTATCGCCCGTATGACATGTTCAACTTCCTGTTCAACCGCTTCGAGGCGGTACCGGATGAGCCCCAGGGCCGGTCTTCCTTGCGCAATTCCATGTTTCGTGTAACCGCTTACCACCGTACTGGACCCGACCGGCCGGCCACCACGCGCGTTTCCCTTTACCACGACCGCTACAGGCGCTTCCACTATGACAGCGTCGACAGCTCTTTTGTGCGCACACTCACCACCGGAGTGGCGGGACGCCAGCATCTTCTGATCGGGCCCATTGAACTGCAGGGGGATATCTACTCAGAGTGGTCGGTGATTGACAAGGACCGGTTCGAAACCATGGATATCACCTCCTGGCTCTATACTGAGGCAAGGGGCACCCTTTTACTGCCGCTGCCAAATCGTTCGCGTCTGTACAGCTGGTTGCAGTCGGGATGGCGCACCGATGGCTTCGCCGATGCGGAGATCGGGGCCGGGATCGACTGGCGGCTGATCCGCGGCCTTTCCCTGTACGGGTCCTATTCCTTCGGCGAGCAGATGCCCCGCCCGGGACACCTTTACCGCATCCAATTGACTATTTCCGGAGATGCGGACCTGACCAATGAAACCGTTCATCGCGGGGTTGCGGGTGTCCGGCTGGAAACCACATCCTGGAATGCAGGTGCCGAACTGCACGCCAGCCATCACAGAAATCCCATTCTGGTTGGCATGGACAGCGTGTTTGTCCAGCCCGACCCCTACCTGGCCGCCGGCGGCACCGCGTGGATCAGCTACGACGGTAACCGCATGGAGTTATCTGTCTCCGGCACCTTCCTTCAGTATTTTTCAGACGATCCCGGGACGGAAAATCAACTGCTGGACCGGAGCGGGCAGCGCATGTGGGCCCGGGCTTCCATGTTTTACAAAAACTATATCTACAACCAGGCGGCTTTCCTGAAAGCCGGTTTCTACGTACAGGCCTCACCCACCCTGTACCGATCCCAGCAATATTATCCGTCCATGGACTACTGGGACCCCAATTCCTGGCACCCGTCGCCCGACATCACCGAGGCACAGCCCCTGCCCGAATTCGTCCGGCTGGACTTTGACGTGACCGCCCGGGTCCGTTCTGCAATTTTCCTGTTCCGGGTGGAAAATGCGCTGGATAATTGGCTGCTTCCGGGCTATTTTGAAACAGCCTGGCAGCCGATGCCCGCCAACCGGCTGCGGTTCGGCATTCGATGGGTGCTGCGCAACTAATCAGCCATACAGACAGACGGAGCAGAAGTCCCGATTATGAGTATAACGTACGTTGTAAAAGAAGGTGTTTCGGGGTTCCGGCGCACCAAACTGGCCAGTTTTACCTCTGTCACGGCCCTGGTATTCGCAGTGCTGCTGGTGGGACTTCTGGCGCGGGTGGGCTACAACGCCTACCAGGTGGTGCATGCCCTTAAGCAGTCCATAGAGGTGGAGGTGTTTCTGCTTGATGTGAATCAGCAGCGAACAAACCGAATTGCCGCGGACCTGCGCGCCTATCCGTTTGTAACGGAAGCCGAATACATCAGCAAGGAGGAGGCCGGACGCATCTTCCGCGAGGAATTCGGGACCGAAGGGGAGTCGCTGGCCGACCTCAACTTCCTTCCTGCGTCTTTCCGGCTCCAGTTCGCACCGGAAGCCAGCGCGGCCGAAATCCGAAACATCATCACGGAAATCGAACAGTTTCAGGGGGTCGATGAGGTGGTTTTCAACCAGCAGCTGCTGGAAACGCTGGAAGAGCGGCTGGAGCTGCTGGTCCTTGCCGGTGCAGGTATCGGCCTGCTGATTCTCTTCACGGCCATCGTGCTGGTGTTCAACACCATCCGGCTAACCATCTACGCAAAACGCAATATCATCCGGACCATGAAGCTGGTCGGCGCCACCAACTCCTTCATCCGTCGCCCATTTCTGATGGAAGGTTTCCTCCAGGGCATGCTGGCTGCAATGATCGCAGCCGGCCTGCACTGGCTGATCTTCGAGCTGATTATACCGTTCTACCTGCCGCAGTTCGGCGTGCTGGCATGGCCCTTTGAACGATGGTACTACCTGACCGGCATAATGACGCTTCTTTCCATTGTGATGGGCCTCTGGGGAAGCCGGTGGGCTGCCCGCAAATTCATCAGCCAGACATCCATCAGCTGAAAAAACGGAAACAGACGGGGACGGCCGTGTCGTGCCTCAGCTCTTTTTGGAGGCTGCCGCCGCGGATCTTTGCGGAACCGGTTTTTCCTCCGGCTCGCACTCCTCGGGATTGTCGCACATGCCGTACAGCTGGAGCGAGTGACCCTCGATCCGGAAGCCGTGGATTTTCTCCATCATGTTCTTTATCTCCTGCAGGCGCGGGTCGCAAAACTCAATGACTTTGCCGCACTTGTTGCAGATCATGTGGTCATGCTGACGGTAGGCATAGGCCCGCTCGTAGATCGACTGGTTCTTGCCGAACTGGTGGCGCTGGACCAGGCCGCACTCCAGAAGCAGGTCAAGGGTGTTATACACCGTTGCGCGCGAGACGCGGTAGCCAATGTTCTTCATCCGGAAGTACATGTCGTCGGCATCAAAGTGCCCGTCGGCCCGGTATATCTCCTCCAGAACCATCAGACGCTCCGGTGTCTGACGGTGTTTCTTGTCTTTCAGATAATTTCGGAAAATCTCCTTCACCTCGGTGATCAGATCTTCGTTTGCAGGTCCGGCCATAGTCTTCGATTAATGAATGATATTTATGTACTAACGGAACAGATTCCGTAATTTGTACCCGGATTGGATCAGCGATTGTTCACGCGGCGGCCACTGTCCCGAATTTATCACAAAAAAGAGACAGATTCCCGAAAATCCGCATCGAAAACCATCACAAGGAGATACCATCATGACGTTCGAAATCAAAAGCATCACCGTAATGATCGAAATCCCCAAAGGAAGCCGCAACAAGTACGAGTTCGACAAAAAGACAAAACGGATCATTTTTGACCGCATGCTCTTTTCGGCCGTGCATTATCCCAGCGACTACGGCTTCATTCCGGAAACCCTGGCGCTGGACGGGGATCCGCTGGATGCGCTTGTGCTTGTGACCGAACCAACCTTTCCGGGCTGCATGATCGAATCCAAGCCGATCGGCCTGTTCAAGATGTGGGATGAAAAAGGGCCGGATGAAAAAATCCTCTGCGTGCCGGTGCGCGATCCTCTCTGGAATCACATCGAAACGCGGGACGACGTACCGCCGCATCTGCTGCATGAGATTGAGCACTTCTTCCAGGTCTACAAGGATCTGGAGGACAAGAAAACAGGCACCGACGGATGGTACGGACGCGATGTGGCCGAAAAGATCATCCGGGAATGCCGGGAGCGGTATCAGAAGGAGAGTGACGAGTGACCACCTCGGACAGGGTGCGAACGGCCTTGTCAATTTCCTCTTCGCTGTTCATCTTGCTGATGCTGAACCTCAGGGTGGATTTGGCCATGGCCTCATCGTATCCCAGTGCCAGCATGACATGCGACGGTTTGATGGTTCCGGAGGTGCAGGCCGAGCCGTTGGAACAGCAAACGCCTTCTATATCGAGATTCAGCAGCAGCATCTCACCATCCAGCGGCTGCATCCGGTTATCGGTGACCGTCACGCTGAGGATATGAGGAATGCCGCCATCCGGGTCGCCGTTGAAGCGAACCTGCGTTCCGAGCACCTCCCGGAGTCCATCCCTCAGACGATTGCGCAAACCTGTGATGTGCTCCGTGTTCCGCTCCATCTGCTCGTGGGCCAGCTCCAGAGCTTTGCCGAGCCCGACAATCCCCGCCACATTCAGCGTGCCGCCCCGGCGCCCGCGCTCCTGGGATCCGCCGTGCATCCAGGGCGTCCATGGCGTGCCCGACCGCACGTACAGGGCACCGGAGCCCTTGGGTCCGTGGAACTTGTGAGCGCTCATGCTCAGGAAGTCAACCCCCAGCTCTTCCACATCCACAGGAATCTTGCCGATGGCCTGCACCGTGTCGCAGTGGAAGGGGATGCCACGGCTGCGGCACAGCGCCGTCAACTCCGGAATCGGGTTGATGGCGCCGGTTTCGTTATTCACATGCATCAGGGAGACCAGGGCGGTGTCCTTGCCGAGCAGCTTCTCAAGCACCCGGGGCTGTACGAGGCCTTTTTTGTCAAGTTCTGCGTAAATGACCTCATAGCCCATCCGGGCCGCCTGCTCCAGCGGATAGAGCACCGCATTGTGCTCGGTGCGCGCCGTGATGATCTGCTTGCGGCTGTTTTGCCCCAGAGCGCCGAATATGGCGGCGTTGTTGCTTTCGGTACCGCCGCTGGTGAAGATGATTTCCGATCCCTCGGCACCGATGAACCGGGCGATCCGTCCACGCCATGACTCAACGGCCACGCTGGTTTTGCGTCCCATGTGGTGTATGGATGAGGCATTGCCAAAATCCTCATTCAGGTAGGGGATCATGGCCTCCACTACTCCGGGATCGATAGGTGATGTTGCGGCGTTATCGAGGTATACGGTTTGCATCAAAAAGTCAACTTTGGAAAGTATCAGTTACATCACGAAGGATATCCGTCTGAAGTGGTATCCCGAGGCGCTGCAAGCTTGATGCAAGCCCCGTGATTTTTCACACTAAATACATTTCAAACGGTTATCATTGCGTAACAGTTATCAAATTTTTCAAACAGTTTGGTGTTAAAATAAAGGTTAATTCTAAAGGAAACATTTACAATGGCAAAATTATCTTTGAAAGATCTTGACCTGAAAGGTAAAACGGTCGTAATGCGCGTGGATTTCAATGTCCCGCTGAAAGACGGCGTGATCGGTGACGATAACCGCATCCGCCAGGCCCTTCCGAGTATCAACCATGTCATCGATGCCGGAGCCAAACTGGTGCTGCTTAGCCATCTTGGCCGGCCGAAAGGGGAGCCCAAGCCCGAATTCAGTCTGAAACCGGTTGCCAAACACCTGGAATCGCTCGTATCCTGCAAGGTCTGGTTCGGTGAGGACTGCATCGGGCCGAAGGCCGAAGAGGCCGTGGGCAAAGCTTCCGCAGGCGAGATCGTGCTGCTCGAGAACGTCCGTTTCCATCCACAGGAAACCAAAAACGACCCTGATTTCTCCAAAGCGCTGGCCGCCCATGGCGACGCCTTCGTGAACGACGCTTTCGGAAGCAGCCACCGCGCGCACAGCTCCGTGGCCGGTATCACCGAATTCCTGCAGCCGGCAGCGGCCGGATACCTGCTCCGCAAGGAGATCGACTACCTCCAGGAGAGTGTCGAAAAGCCGAAGCGGCCGTTCGTGGCCGTGCTGGGCGGGGCCAAGGTCTCCGACAAGATCGGCGTCATCGAGAACCTGATCACCAAGGTCGACACCATCATCATCGGCGGCGGAATGACCTACACCTTCTTCAAGGCCATGGGCCTGCCCATCGGCAATTCGCTGCTGGAAGAGGACAAGGTGGAACTGGCCGGATCGCTGCTCAAAAAAGCCAAAGCCAACAACATCGAGATCATGCTGCCGGTCGACTCGGTCGTCGGCAGGGAATTCAAGGC
>SKNT01000194.1 GCA_007120385.1 Balneolales bacterium | reverse complement strand
GCCTTCATCACCCGGGATTATTCAGTCCAGGACGATCATGCAGTCCACGGTGAGCAAATCGTGCAGGGGGTCACTACGGACCATAGAATTCATGCGGGCAAATGGCATATGCAATCATATTGGGAACGCACGGATCGATAGAAAACGCTGTGCATTTCTTCTGCCAACCGTTTCTTGGCAACTGGCCGGGTGACAGCACGGCCGGGTGTCAGCACTGAAACCGGTTCAATCCCGCAGTTTTTTCAAGAGCTGCTCATTCTTCTTTCGCAATCGTGCATTTTCCTCGACAACCATTCGGATTTCATGGTAACGCTCAAGGGTGAGTCCGCATGACTCGACGATCGGCTTCATGGACCCGGCTTCGGTAGCCGGGTCGATCTCGAGCTGTCCGGCCAAATGGGTCGCCCCGGCATACATCTGCAATTCCGCATCGCTTATCCCCGAAATGACAATAGAAGGGACGTCAAAGATTTCGTGATCCGGGGACACAGGCAACGAATCCCGGTCATGCTGCTCCATTTTACAGGCGGCGAGCATGAGCAGCAAACAGATGATGGGAAGACATCTCAGCATGGCCATATCCCTTTGGGTCAGGCGGATGTTGCAGAGAAAAAGCTTTCCAAAAACCGCAAATGCTTTAAGAGCTACTCAAATAATAACGCTTGTGGTAACAGGTTATTCTTCCAGCCGCTCTTCCTGGCCGTTATCACCGTCGACGGGCGGCACATGGAGGGGAACTTCCACGGTATCTTCTTCATCCATGGGAGAGGGAACTTCTTCCATGGGCGGTTCGGGAAGCGCACCGGTATCTTCGGGTTCTGCCTGATCCGCTTTACAGGCTGCGAGTCCAATTACGAGGGAGATGATGATTAGTAATTTCAACATGTCTACAACAGGTTGGTTGCCAATGATTGTCTCATGAATCTCATGCAGAAGTTCATTGGCGTTCATATCATGTATAATTATAAACGTGTCATGATGACTGAACGTTCGCATTCCAATCTTACTTACATGGATGTTAACCATGTAATGCGGCGATCTGGCTGCATTTCAGTAAATCCCCGGAATGCCGGAAACCGGATATGCCTGGATGCTGTTATTCCATGAAATGTCCATGACCGTCGCCAAGTCACCAGGCATGTGTGACTGCCGGCCGGATCAGTCGATCAGGGCAACTGCCATGTCCTGATGGACATTGAACATCATGTTCCTCATGCGGTAGCTTCTCTCGATGGCCTCCCCCACCTCCCGGTATCTTTTGATGTCGAAGTCGCAATCCTGACAGAAATAATGGGAAATAAAGTATTCGATCCGGTCATCCAATGTACAAAATGCATCATGCTGTCGCATGAGCATCTGGACATATGCATAGGCCATGACCTCCGCTTCGGTGACGGGTTCAGGATAGTCGACATCACGGACCTGCATCAAGCGCACCCGGTCGGGAATATCATCGGTCAGGGGCACATCGAATTCGCAACCCAGAAACATGAAACAAAAAAGAAATGGGACGACGCGCTTCATCATGGTTGTTACCTCGCTGCTTTGTGGCGGTTTATCTGCTACAACAAGAATTTCAACCTTCTATGATAACGCATTGTCAGGGGGGAAATTTTGATATCATGATCATGATATAGTGAAAGTTCCGCGCACTAACCACTTTTCTCAAACACGCCCGCCAGGAATAGAATGTGGTCGTTGAGATCGGTATCGATCAGTTCGGCCCCCTTACGGATATCCTCCCGGTTTACATTCGCTGCAAACCGCTTGTCCTTGAGCTTCTTGGTAACCGATTTGGCTTTCATGCCGCTGAAACCGTCCGGCCGCATTAGTGAAACCGCGTGCATGAAACCGCTTAACTCATCACATGCGAAAAGGAATCGCTCGATTTCGGTGTCAGGTTCCACGCCGGTACGCTCCGGAGCGTGGGCGCGGATGGCACCGATGACCGACTCCGGCAGATCGGTTTGCGGGAAGACGTGTTCGAGGGCATGATTGGGATGGGCGTCGGGCTGCTTTTCCCAGTCGAGGTCGTGCAACAGTCCGGCCAGCCACCACTGATGCGCGGTATGCTCATCCTTCCCAAGTTTCCTTGCATAAGCTTCCATGGCATTTGCAACCATACGGCAGTGCAGTTGAAGATTTTCGTTCTCAATCCATTGTGCAAGAAGGGATTCTGCTTCCTGGCGATTCATGGCAGTCGTGATTTCAGGTGTTTGTTTTTTTGATGAACCGGTTACATATTAACAGCTAATCTGTCACATTACAATGCTGAAATGCAATCTGACCGCATCGAACGTATCAAGATACCAGAAGGGGGAAGTCCATGACCGGCTTTTCCAGCTATTTCTCCCGCCTCTTTAACGATGAAAAGCGCCTGCGCCGCGTCTATGTGAGCCTGTTCGGGGTGATCATGATATCCGGACTGCTTATGGCCGGAAATATTCCGGAACAGAACGGACACTTCGGGTTCTGGTCGGTGATGCCGCCGCTGGTGGCCATCCTGCTGGCGTTCTGGACCCGCGAGGTGATCAGTTCGCTGTTCGCCGGCATCCTGCTGGGCGGTATCATCTCCGGCAAGCCCAACATCATCGCGGATTTCCTGATCCCGTCCATTGGCACCGAAAGCTTTGCCATGATCCTGCTGGTCTATCTCTGGGCGCTTGGGGGACTCATTGGCATCTGGACCCGTACCGGTGGCGCGGAAGTATTCGCCAGACGAGCGGGACAGTGGATGGTGCGCGGCCCCCGGTCCGCCAAGTTTTTCACCTGGATCATGGGACTGATCTTTCACCAGGGCGGGACCATAAGCACGGTGCTCACCGGAGCGACGGTCCGCCCGGTTGCCGACAAAAAACGCGTTTCGCACGAGGAACTGGCCTACATGGTGGATTCTACCGCATCTCCGGCCGCCACCATCATCCCGTTCAATGTCTGGCCGTTCTATGTAAGCGGACTGATCATCGGGACCCTCCCCATGTTTGCCACCACACAAGACGGCGTCCGCTTCTTCTTCAGTGCGCTTCCGTTCAATTTCTATGCGATATTCGCGCTGATCCTGACCCTGCTCTTTGCCCTGGAGCTGCTTCCGTTCGTTCCGGGCAAAAAAATGCGGGCCGCCATCCGGCGCGCCAGGGATAGCGGAGAACTCAATCACGAAGACGCCACCCCCATGGCTGCCAAAGAGCTGACGCGAAGCAGGGTGCCGAAGGACTACAACCCCGGTCTGATCGACTTTTTCGGTCCGATCGGCGCACTGCTCGGGGTGGCCATCCTGCCATATCTTATCACCTTCTTTGTGATGGGCAGGAGGGATGATCCGCTGCTTCTGATAGCGGAGGCATTCGTGATCGCCGTGCTGGTTGGCATGGGCATCGCCATTATGAAAGGAATGCGTCTGAAGGATGCGGTTGGCGGCTTTGTGGATGGATGCAAGGGTGTGACCATTGGTGCGATCATCCTGGCGCTGGCCGTGTCGCTGAAAGAAGTGGCCGACGCCGTGGGGACGGCAGACTATGTGGTTGCCATGATCGGGGACCTGATTCTGCCATTCATGCTTCCGGGTGTGCTGATGGTGCTGTGCATGATCATTGCCTTTTCAACCGGAACGTCCTGGGGCACCTATGCCGTTGTCTTTCCCGTAGCCATACCGTTGGCCTGGGCGGTGCTGCCGGATCCCTTTTTCCTGACGCTCTGCTTCTCAGCGGTGATCGGCGGCAGTGTATTCGGCGACCAGTGTTCCCCGATATCCGATACGACCATTTTGTCCTCGCTGGCCACCGGATGCGATCTGATGGACCACGTATACACCCAGTTTCCGCTGGCCATATGCGCCGGCATACTTGCCATCATCAGCTATGCCGTGACGGTGCTGTTATTTGTCTGACCGGACTCCGCAATGTTGGTCGTCCTGATTGCATCCGTGCCGTTCGTTGTGCTTGCATGGGTACCGGCCGTTCTGCAATCGTGGATAACGGTCATTCTGCTTGTAAGGTTTCCGGTCGCCCGGGGTGCCGGTTGATTCTGACTGAACCCGGTGCCCGACATAGCTGAGAGTCCGTTTCTGTTCAGTTTCCGATTTTCCCGATTTCTTGCTACGTTTCACCTGGACTTCCGATCAAGGAGATAATATAATTTATGGATCCTCAAATTCTGATTGTTCTGACCATACTGGGCATAACGGTGGTCATGCTGGTTACCGAAATTGTGCGCATTGATGTCACCGCCCTGCTGGCCATGCTGGCCCTGAGCTGGACCGGCATCCTCTCCACCAGCGAGGCGCTTTCCGGCTTTTCCAGCAACGCGGTGGTGGCCATGATTGCCGTAATGATCATGGGGGAAGGAATTTCGCGCACCGGGATGATGGCCCGCTTTTCGAAAACGGTGATAGCAAAAGTCGGGAGCAACAAGACCGGGATTCTGGGTGTGATGTCGCTTTCCGTGGGGACCATATCCGGTGTGATCCAGAACATCGGGGCGGCGGCGTTGTTCCTGCCGAGCATTCTGGACATATCGCGCCGCGTCAAGATTTCCGCCTCGGCGCTCATCATGCCCATCGGCTTCGCAGCCATTATCGGCGGCACGCTCACCATGGTTGGATCCGGACACCTGATCCTGACCAACGATCTTCTTATCAGCGCCGGCCTTGAACCATACGGACTGTTCGCAGTAACACCGGTGGGAATTGCCCTTCTGGTTGCCGCCATATTGTTCTTCCTGGTGTTCGGCAAGTTCATATTGCCTCAGGATACCGTTGGCGGACGGCAGGAGCTTACCGAGCAGGAGAAGGTGATGGAAGCCTTTGAACTGTACCGTAACATCCGGTACTTCCGGATTCCGGCTGTCAGCCCGCTTGTGGACACCACCCTTGAAGATTCGGGAATCTGGCGGGACTATCATCTGAACGTTTTGGCCCTGACCGGGAAAAAGTATATAAAATATGCCCCCTGGCGGGAAACCCGGTTCGAAGCCGACCAGGTTGTGGCTTTGTACGGGGATTCCGACCGCATCGACCAGTATGCCTCCGATTACAAATTGGAAAAGGTGACCTATGCTCCGATGTTCCATGGCATTGACGATCCGACGGAATCGGGATTTGTTGAGGTGATCATCCCGCCACGCTCGGAGCTGGTTGGACAGAGCATCCGGAAGTTCTCCATGCGCAAGAGGTATGCGGTGGAGCCTCTGATGGTATTCAGCCAGGGCAAGAAAATCGAGGGCGATATTTCCGATCACGAAGTCCTTGCAGGGGATACCTTTATTGTATACGGGCCCTGGTCGCACATCAAGGAACTCCAGAACAGCGAGCCGTTCGTGGTGGCCACACCGTTTGAAGCCGAGCCGCGCGACCGCTCCAAGACCTGGGTTGCCGCTGGCAGTTTCGCACTGGCCATTGCACTGGCGCTCAGTGGCTTTTCCATCGCCATCGCCTTCCTGACCGGAGCCATGGCCATGGTGCTCACCAGGGTCATGTCCATCCAGGATGCCTACAGGGCCATTGAATGGAAAGTGGTGTTTCTGCTTGTCGGGCTCATACCACTCGGTGTGGCCATGCAAAACAGCGGGGCCGCCGAGTTTCTGGCACAAAACGTGATGGGTGTCGTAGAGGACAGCCACATCCTGGTGCTGCTGGTCACCGTGGGTGTGCTGGCGACCGTTTTTTCCCTGGTGATGTCGAACGTGGGGGCCGTGGTGGTACTGGCACCGCTGGTGGCAAGCATCGGGATTCTGGCCGATGTGGATCCGCGTCCGCTCGTGCTGCTGGCCGCTGTCTGTGCCGGAAATTCGTTTGTGCTGCCCACCCACCAGGTCAACGCCCTGCTGATGACGGCAGGCGGCTACCGCACCCGCGACTACTTCAAGGCCGGCGGGGGAATGACCGTGGTCTTCCTGACCGTTGCCGTAGGCTTCTTCTATTTCGCCTTTTTCTGATTCGATTCGTTCCTCGATAATCAGGCCGGGCATCCATGTAGCGGCAGTTCGTTCGGAAACGATTGACCGCAACCGGGTATATTCGATGTGACATCGTCCCTGCAAATCGGTATCTTGCAGGATTAGATTTCAACAAAGTAAGGACTGTCCGATGCCATCTGGTTTACCGGTTTGCGTAGTTAAGTACGGCGGCAACGCCATGACTGACAATGACCTGAAACGCGAGGTCATCAAAAATGTCTGCCTGCTTCAGAATTATGGATACAGGGTGGTCATTGTGCATGGGGGCGGACCCTTCATCAAACAGGCCCTGTTGCGAGCCAAAATCAAATCGGAATTCATTGACGGACACCGGGTGACCACGCCCGAAGCCATCGAGCATGTTGAAACCGCCCTGAAGGGGCAGGTGAACGGGTCCCTGGTCAAACTGGTCAACCAGCTGGGGTACAAGGCCGTGGGTCTTTCCGGAAAGGACGGGAAAATCGCCACGGCGGTCAAGCGGATGCATCGCAAAGAGGTGGACGGTCATGTGGAAGAACACGACCTGGGGTGGGTCGGTGATGTGGTAAGCATGGATACCGGTCTGCTGGAACTTCTGCTTGATCATGAATACATCCCGGTGCTGGCCTGCCTTGCCGCGGATGTCGACAGCAACGAATACAATGTGAACGGTGATATGTTCTCCGGACACCTGGCCGGCGCCCTCAAGGCCGAAATATTTCTACTGCTCACTGATGTGGACGGCCTGATGCGGGACAAGGACGATCCAGCCACCCTCATCCGTGAACTTGCCCTCTCCGATATCCCGTCCCTCAGGGAGCAGCAGATCGTCCAGGGCGGGATGATCCCGAAGCTGGAAGCATGTGAGATCGCGCTCAATAACGGCGCCGGATCCGCTGTGATTCTCAACGGCACCAGGCCCGAACAGCTGCTGGCTGTCGGGAAACGTGAATCCGTCGGCACCACCATCTTCCTCTGACCTTTAACAAATGTGAACCGGCCGGCTGCGGCGCGGGAATGGTTTTGGCTATACGCATGCTTTTCCCGGAGCGCTTACCGGCCAGACAATCTGAATATCATGGAAAAGAAAAAAGTCGCCGTTGTCGGCGCAACCGGATATACCGGATCCGAAATTGTCCGGATCCTTGCACAGCATCCCGGTGTGGAGCTGGCCATGATCACCTCCGAATCACGCACCGGCGAGAAATTTTCCGATGTCCATCCCTTTTTCCAGGGTATCGTGGACAAGGTCCTTCAGTCGGCGGCGGAGCTTGACAGAGCTGCATCCGGGGCGAACGTGCGCGTGACCTCTGATGGGAAATCCGATACGGCCGGCAATTCCCGCGAAACGATAGAGGATGTGGACTTGGTTTTCCTGGCGCTTCCGCACGGGGTCTCAATGGATTATGTGAAGCGTTTTGCGGGCCGCAGTTTCAGGATCGTGGACTTTTCCGGCGATTTCCGGCTGGGTACACCGGATGTCTACGAGGCCTGGTACTCCAAAAAGCACATCTATCCGGAGGGATTCGGGGATGCTGCTTATGGCCTGCCCGAGCTCTATTCCGAACGGATCCACCTTGCTCCGCTGGTCGCCAATCCCGGCTGTTTTCCCACCGGCGCACTGCTGGCGCTGACTCCGCTGTTTGCATCCGGGCTGATCACCGGCGAACACGTTATCATCGATTCCAAAACCGGGGTGACAGGGGCGGGTGTCAAGGCCTCGGCGACCAACATGTTTTCCAACGTGCACGACAACTTCAAGGCATACGGGATCAAGACGCACCGGCACACGATCGAAATCCAGAAAATACTGGAGGATGTGGCTCGCAATGGGGAGAAGCCGTCGCAGAAAGGAGTTTCCCCGGTCCAGTTCACACCGCACTTGCTGCCGGTCGATCGCGGCATTTTGACGACCGCCTATGTGCGTCCGGATGAGCCGACCACCGCATCCGCGTTGCAGGACCTGTACCGCCGGTTTTACCGGGACAAACCCTTTGTGCGGATCTGCGATGCGCCGCCGTCGATCAAGGATGTGCGTGCAAGCAACTACTGCAATATCTATGTCGATTTCGACGAGCGAACGGGCAACGTGGTGGTGATCAGCGCCATTGACAACCTGGTCAAGGGGGCGGCCGGACTTGCCGTGCAGAATATGAACGTCATGTTCGGATGGGATGAAACCACCGGGCTGGCCCACATCCCGCTGCAACCCTGACCCGCTTCCATACGAAATCTGACCGCATCCACCCGAAACCTGATGCGGCTTCATCCAACCGAATAACAAAAAGAAAACGGAACAGACCATGATCAAGAATATTACCAATGTACGAGGATTCACCTGCTGGGGTGCCCATTCGGGTGTGAAGTCCCTTCGCAGGGATCTGGCCATCATCCATTCTGAAGTGCCGGCGAGCCTGGGCTCGGTTTTTACGCAAAATCAGGTAGTTGCCGAGCCGATCAAAATATCCAGGGAGCATGCCAGAAACGGCATCGCGCAGTCGCTGGTGATCAATGCCGGAAACGCCAATGCGTGCACCGGGGAGCAGGGGCGCGAGGGGGCTCTGGCGATGGTGCGCGCCATGGCCGAATCACTGGGCATTGACGAGGATCTGGTGCTGGTCGCATCCACCGGGGTGATCGGGCAGCCGTTTCCGACCGATGACATTGTCGAGAGCATCAGGGAGAATGTTCCCAAGCTGAGCAACCGCTCGTCGGCCGGATCCTTTGCCGCCAACGCGATCCTGACCACCGACACCTTTGCCAAGGAGGGGTTCCTGGAGTTTTCGCTGGACGGGCGCGAGGTCAATCTGGCGGGTATTGCCAAGGGCTCGGGCATGATCCACCCGAACATGGCCACCATGCTGGCGTTCATCGTGACGGACGTGGACATTGCCCCGGAGCTGCTGCAGAAAGTGGTGAAAGAGTCGGTTGACGATTCGTTCAACATGATCACGGTGGACGGCGACACGTCGACCAACGACATGGTGGCGGTGCTGGCCAACGGCAAGGCCGGCAACGAGCGGATCACCGACGAGAAATCCAAGGACTGCAATGTGTTCCGGAACAAGCTCAGGGAGATGACGCAGCACCTGGCCAAGCTGATTGTTTCCGATGGTGAGGGCTCGTCCAAGTTCGTGGAGTACCGGGTGGAAGGGGCCCCCGACAAGCAGACGGCGCGGACCATTGCCCGGAGTATTTCGGATTCCAATCTGGTGAAAACGGCGATGTTTGGACGGGATCCGAACTGGGGGCGCATTTTGTCGGCTGCGGGTAATGCCGGTGTGCCGTTTGAATACACAGAATCCGACCTCTACCTGGGCAACGAAAAGGAGCGGGTAAAGGTGCTGGAAAAGGGCAAACCGTTGAATTATGACCGCAATTTCATGAAGAAACTGCTGCGGGAGTCGCACCTGAGTATCAAGCTGGATATGTGCAAGGGCGAGTCGTCGGCGGTGGCCTGGGGATCGGATCTGACGACCGATTACGTGCTGTTCAATTCGGTGTATACGACGTAGGGGTATGTGAAATGGCTCATCCGGATGAGATATCAAGGAAGACATTGGCTGTGATGGATGAAGCGGTGAAGTATCTCGAAGAGGGGAAGGCTTCCAAGCCTGTTGACATGGAGGAGCTTAACCGGCTTTTATCTGAGGATGAATAGATGTTTCGGATAAGAATGGGGGTTCCGGATATGGAGCTCTTTTGGGATGATCTGCTAAGACGCATCCGGATGAAGGCAAAAGAGGAGCATACGATAAGGTGAGATTGTCAGACTTGCCGCGTTGAAAAAAGTTCTTGACAACTGTGTTTTTGTTTATTACTATGACAATAGTACTAGGGTGATAATGCATTGCCGGGGTTATTCGGCAGTGACGTGAATCCAATCTTCCACTGAATGACAAATGGAAGGAAGAGGCTTGCATAGCACTTAACGTAAAAAATCCCGTGGCGTATGAAATATTTTCAAATTGCTGCAATACTTCTCTTGCTCGTTGGCTACCTGTCTCCGGCACATGGTCAAACATCCACAGAAGCTGTCGATTCAGCGTTTGTGAACTATATGGATAATGCCTGGAAGCAAATCCGGGAGTCCCGGATGTCCGATAGTCTGCAGCATGTCT
>SKNT01000038.1 GCA_007120385.1 Balneolales bacterium | reverse complement strand
TTTCCGTTGCATGCTGCTCATAGTATGCCACCAATGCATCCTTGATCACCTGTGATCGTGATGCATTTTTTTTCCGGGCCAGGTAATCCAGCTGGCGTTCCTGTTCCTCTGTGAGCCTGACAGTTCTCATGGAATTTGTATTACATATTGTAATACACAAAATACGCAATACAGCAGCTTATCGCAATCGGCAAGGTTCGCCCTTTTGTGCCTGCTGTTTTCCCTGAATCAAACAGGTATGCATGGGGCATTGCCTGTTTCGACAGGCCTGGATAAAATATAAGGCCGGAGCTAGTTGGCCCCGGCCTTCTCGATTTTGGACTTGCAGGCAGGATGCGCTGGATGCCTCTCCTGCCTGCGGAATATCAGTTGATGAATCCTTCCACCGGTTTCCATTCCAAGTCGAATGCAGCGGCCACGTCTTTGTGGGTGATTTCTCCGTAGGCAACGTTGAGTCCGGGCACTAGATCCCGGTTATCCTTCAGCGCCTTCTTCCATCCCTTGTCGGCAATCTGAAGGGCATAAGGCATGGTTGCATTGGTGAGTCCGACCGTGGAGGTGTAGGGCACTGCGCCTGGCATGTTGGCCACGCAGTAGTGGATGACATCTTCGACGATGTAGATCGGGTCGTCGTGGGTGGTCGGCCTGGCGGTCTCAATGCATCCGCCCTGGTCGATGGCCACATCCACAATCACCGAACCCGGCCGCATCAGTTTGAGCATGTCACGGGTGATCAGTTTTGGCGCCTTGGCTCCGGGGATAAGCACACCGCCGACCACCAGATCCAGAAGCGGGAGCATCTCGCGGATGTTGGCTTCCGAGGAATAGATGGTGGTGACATTGCGCGGCATGAAGTCATCGAGTTGGCGCAGACGCGGCAGGCTGATGTCCATGATGGTAACATTGGCGCCCATTCCCGCGGCCATTTTGGCAGCATTCACACCAACGATACCGCCGCCCAGGATCAGCACGTTGCCCGGCTTCACGCCCGGTATCCCCCCGAGAAGAACACCACGTCCACCCTGCGCCTTTTCCAGGTATTTGGCACCCTGCTGCACGGACATGCGTCCGGCCACCTCGCTCATCGGAATGAGCAGCGGCAGGGAGCGGTCGGGGCTCTCTACCGTCTCGTAGGCGATAGCGATGCAGCCCGAATCCATGACGGCCTTTGTCAGCGCCTCGCTGGCGGCAAAATGGAAATAGGTGAAGATGATCTGGCCCTCGCGCATGCGATTGTACTCGGGTCCGACCGGCTCCTTGACCTTCATGATCATGTCTGCTTCGGCCCAGATTTTTTCGACGTCGGCGACAATCTGCGCCCCGTTCAGCTCGTAGGCTTCATCCGGGAATCCGCTGCCATCACCGGCACCGGCTTCCACCATGACCTTGTGTCCCTTTCGGGTGAGGCTAAGCGCGCCGGAAGGCAGCAGCGCCACCCTGCTTTCGTGTGATTTGATTTCCTTTGGTACTCCAATTAACATAATACAATCCCCGCTTGTTTAATGGTTGCAATGATAGAAAGAGCAAACTATTAATGATAATAATTGTATGGGAAGGCAAATAGCCATTACATCCCTGAATAACGCCCGAAATATACAAAAAAAACATCGTGGAAAATCGGAAATATCACCGTTTTTTTGGCTTTCGCATTGAAATACGACCGTGGACTTCCGTATTATAGACCCCATGTTATCGAAAGAAATATTCCGGAAGATCCGTCGGATTGAGATCCGTACCAAAGGCCTGGTCAACGAGGTCTTCGGGGGCGAGTATCAATCCGCTTTCAAGGGGCGCGGCATGACCTTCTCGGAGGTGCGTCCCTACCAGTTCGGCGATGATGTGCGCCAGATCGACTGGAACGTGACGGCACGAAACGAAGAGCCATACATCAAAATCTATGAGGAAGAGCGCGAGCAGACGCTCATGCTCTGTGTGGATATTTCCCCCAGCGGCCAGTTCGGCAGCGGCACGCAGCGCAAACTGGACCTGGTGACCGAGCTTTCGGCGGTGCTGGCCTTCAGCGCTATCAAGAACAACGACAAGGTGGGCCTGCTGCTGTTCACCGACCGTATCGAGAAGGTGGTCACGCCTCGCAAGGGACGGGCTCACGTGCTTCGGCTCATCCAGGAACTGCTCACCACCGAGCCCCAGGGACAGGGAACCGACATCGGCAACGCGACGGGATACCTCACAAAGATCCTGCGCCGGCGGTCCATCTTCATCCTGATCAGCGATTTCCAGTCTTCCGGTTACGAAAAGCAGCTCCGTATCACCAACCGAAAACACGATTTTGTCAGCATTGTCATCGACGATCCGCTTGAGCGGGAGCTGCCCGACCTGGGACTCATCCCGCTGCGCGACGCGGAGACCGGCATGTACCGTGTCATAGACACCTCCAGCACGGCGGTCCGCAGCCAGTATTTCCGCCGGCGGCGCAACCGGATGGAGCGGCTGAACAAGCTGTTCCTGAAGCATCGCATTGACTCCATCACCCTCCAGACCAACGAATCCTACATCGAGCCGGTAATGAGCTTTTTCGAAAGACGGGTCCGACGGCACTGAGCCAGCCCCGACCTCAAGACACTGCGCATCATCTGATTTATCCGATCCCATGCCAAACCGCCCGTTTTCATCCCCTCGCCTGCTGCTGATGCTGATTGCGTTCAGCGTGGCAAGCGTATGGGCCGGCGCAGGCACGGCAGCGGCACAACGGGCCGTCAGCGCAATCGACCGCGACACCCTGCGCACCGGCGACCGGCTCACCTACCATGTGCGCATTGAAGGCGTGGAGCGTTTTAATGCCGTGGTTTACCCCGACAGCGCCGACTTTGCACCCGATTTTCTGATCCGTACCCGGCAGGTGGACCGCGACGGGCGGGGCGATACGCTGACCTACGAACTGGTCTATTTCGGTGTGGATGGCGAGGCTGTTCCTGAGTTGCAGGCCGGACTCGTGCGGGGATCCGACACGCTGTGGGTGGCCATACCCGAAGTGCCTTTCGGATACCGGAGCCGGGTTGAGGACCCCGATGCCGACATGCGTCCGCTCAAACCGATTTTCCCGTTTTTCCGGAGTTGGTGGCCATTTATCCTGCCAGGGTTGGTGCTGGCCGCCATTGCCGCCTGGCTGATGTACCGTTACAGGCGCATGCTTACCCCGGAGACGAAACCGGTCGCCAAACCCGTAGTGCGCATGGAGCCGTTCCGCAACCCGATTGACGATCTGCGCCGCGAGCTGGACCGCATCCAGTACGCCTATGGCGAGCCCCACCGGCTTCCAAAGCAATTCTACACCGAGCTTGGCGATGCGTTCCGTTCCTATTTCGAGCGGGCCTACCATTTCCCGGCGCTGGAATCGACCACATGGGAACTGATCCGTGATCTCAAATCGAACCGGGCCGACGAGGAAGTGGTGGAACTGACCTCACTGATCCTCCAGGAAGCGGACCTGGTGAAATTTGCGAAATACGAACCCAATGAAGCCGACTGTAATAACGTTATGAATTCCGCAAGGTCGCTCTTTGCGCGTATTTCCGAGAGCGACCGATACCGCATAGCCGTCCTTCGCAAAAAGCACGACGAGGTGCAGAAAGAGAAAGTTTCAGAAGACAACGATTATGATCTGGGATAACCCCGCATGGTTCCTGGCGCTGCTGCTGGTCCCGGTGTTACTGTGGATGCAGTACCGCTATTACAAAAAAAAGCAGATCCCCTATCTGACCTATTCTGACACCTCGGATCTGGACTATCTGCCCGGAAACTGGCGCGTTTACGGCATCTATGCCGGGTTCGGGCTGCAGGTTGTCGCCGTCATTCTGATCATCCTTGCCCTGGCACGTCCGCAGGCCGAACGAACCTACCATGAACGGCAGGTGGAGGGGATCGACATCATGCTGGTGCTGGATATCTCGTCATCCATGCTGGCCGAAGACATGAAACCCAACCGGCTTCTGGCCATGAAAGATGTGGCGTCCCGGTTCATCGACCGGCGGGAATCGGACCGCATCGGCATTGTGGTGTTTGCACGTGAAAGCTTTACCCTGGTCCCCCCCACACTGGACTATGCCCTTTTGCAGAATCAGCTGCAACACGTGGATCTGGGTATGGTTCGGGACGGCACGGCCATCGGCATGGGACTGGCCACGGCTGTGAACCGGCTGCGCAACAGCACTGCCGAGAGCCGCGTGGTCATACTGCTGACCGACGGGGAGAACAACGCCGGTGAGATCGATCCGCTCACCGCCGGCGAGCTGGCGGTCACCTTCGGCATAAAAGTCTATACCGTAGGGGCCAGCACCGATGCACGCACGGCCCCCTATCCCGTCCATGACCCCATCCGCGGTACCCGTTACCACGAGATCCGGGTCGACATTGACGAGGAGATGATGCAAACCATTGCCAATCGCACCGGCGGACGTTATTTCCGGGCAACCGACAACCAATCCCTTGAAATGGTCTACCGCGAAATCGATGAACTTGAGCGCACCCCGTTTGAGGAACTCAGCTACCAGGAATTCACCGACCTGTATCGCGGACTGCTTGGCTGGGGAATGGTGTTCCTGCTGCTGTCGTTTGCATGTGACCGGATGTTCTTCCGGATGGGACTCAACTGACTGGCAGCTGACAGGCGCCAGACAGGCACCCCTCACACTGCCTCACACCACAGCTTTTGCCAGCCGCATGTTTGGCTGGTTAAATCCGTGCGATTCCCGTACTTTATTTGGTTGTGCCATTTTTAAATCTGAAAGATATTAACGAATGTCGCTGAAGCAGGTAGCGCAAATTTTTTCAAAGCACTTGCCATTGGGCGAGCTTTCCCAAATGCTCGCGCCGGGCAGGGTGCTGAGATTGCAGCAATTCGTCGGGTCGGCGGCGTCACTGGCACTAAGCGAACTGGTAAAAAAGCATCTGCCGCTGATCGTGATCACATCCGACACCGAACGCGCACAGTTCCTGAAATCGGACCTGGAGGCGCTAGGCATCGAAAACTCGCTCTATTTTCCGCCCAGCGGAATGAAACCCTACGACACCGGACGGGTGCGGGATACGGCCGTCTCCGCACAGCGCTCCGATGTGATCGACCGGATCCGCGAATCGGACCAGTACGTGGTCGTCACTCCGGCCGAAGCACTCTTCGAAAAAATGGCCTCGCCTGAGCGGTTCTCACAGGCGGCACTCACCCTTCGCAAAGGGAGTGAATCGGATCCGGAGGTCCTGGCCGCCAGACTCATCGACCAGCACTACCAGTCCGTCTCCTTCGTCAATGAACCAGGTGAATTCTCACGGCGCGGCGGCATCATCGACATTTTCCCATTCGCCGGCGGTTATCCGGTCCGGCTTGAGTTTTTTGGAAATGAAATTGACTCTATTCGCGAATTTGATCCCGATTCACAGCGATCGGTCGCTTTTCTGGACCAGATCCGCCTGATCCCTAACCTGGAGTCGTTTGACGGGGACGGACGCCAGTCGCTGATTTCGTTTTTCTCCACAAATGCGGTGATTGCCGCTGTCGACTATCCCGGCATCCTGTCCGAACTGAACCGGCTGTTTCATGAGGCCGGAGAGCGATTCAATGCATTGAATAACAATGGTTTATCGAATCCGAAGCCATCCGGCCATGACGATAACAGCCCGCTGAAGAACCGGGAGTCCGGAGAGCATGGCTTTGGTTCGCCTGTGGAACGCTACCTCTCCCCCGAGGAGTTTTCCGGTGAGGTGCGCCGGCTTCCTCGCGTGCTGTTCGGAGCCCTGCCATCGGACCTGGACGCCGATCATGAATTCGCTCTGGGTGCACGGCCCCAGCCCGATTTCAACAGCTCTGTTAAGCTGCTTCGGCGGAATCTGGCGGATCTCAGCAACCAGTCCATCGACACCTGGATCCTGTGCGACAACGAGGGGCAGCGCACCCGGTTCGAAGAATTGCTGGGGGAGCCGGGGCCAGCCCTGCGCCATCGTCTGATTGTCGAGACGCTTCATCGCGGATTCATCCTGCCGGATGCGGGCATTGCCGTCTACACCGACCATCAGATATTCAACCGGTACCACCGTCCCAGAACCCGGGGTGCGGTACGCCGCGGCGGCATCTCTTTCAAGGAACTCAAGGACCTGAATGTCGGAGACTACGTCGTACACATCGATCACGGTATCGGCAGGTTCGCCGGCTTCAGAAAGATTACGGTCCGCGACGTGGAACAGGAATCGGTCGTGTTGCGTTACCAGGACGACTCCATCCTTTACGTCAACGTCTCGAGTCTCCACAAGCTGCAAAAGTACTCCGGCAAGGACGGCACCGCTCCCAAAATCACCAAACTGGGCTCGGGCGAATGGGCCCGCAAGAAAGCCAAAACCCGCAAGCGTGTCAAGGACATCGCCCGCGACCTGATCGCACTTTACGCGAAGCGAAAAGCACAGAAGGCCTGGGCTTTTTCGCCCGATACCACCATGCAGACTGAGCTTGAGGCCTCATTCATGTACGAGGAAACGCCCGACCAGGCCAAAACCATCGAGGATGTGAAAGCGGACATGATGAACGAGACGCCTATGGACCGCCTGGTCTGCGGGGATGTCGGCTTTGGCAAGACCGAGGTGGCCGTGCGTGCCGCGTTCAAGGCCGTGCTCGACGGCAAACAGGTGGCCGTCATGGTGCCGACCACCATCCTGGCCGATCAGCACTGGAAAACGTTTCGCGAACGGATGAAGGATTTTGCCGTCAACATCGAGGTAATCTCGCGCTTCCGGAGCAAAGCGCGCCAGACCGACATCCTCAAGCGAACCAAAAAAGGCGAAGTGGACATTCTCATCGGTACCCACCGCATCGCATCCAAAGACGTGGAGTTCCGTGATCTGGGTCTGCTCATAGTGGATGAGGAACAGCGCTTTGGAGTGAGCATGAAGGAGAAGCTCAAGGAGATTCGGACCACGGTGGATGTGCTTACACTGACCGCCACGCCCATCCCGCGGACACTACAGTTTTCACTGATGGGCGCGCGCGACCTGAGTGTGATCAACACCCCGCCGCCCAACCGCCAGCCGGTGCTCACCGAAATCCACAGTTTCAATTCCCGTTTGATCCGCGATGCCATCATGCAGGAAGTAAGCCGGGGCGGACAGGTCTTCTTCATCCACAACCGGGTGCAGAATATCGAGGAGATCGCCGACATGGTGCGGTCTCTGGTGCCTAATATCCGCGTGCAGTTCGCACACGGTCAGATGCCCGGAAGCCGGCTGGAAAAGATCATCCTGGACTTCTACGATCACAAGTTTGACGTCCTGGTTTCCACAAATATCGTGGAAAATGGCATAGATATTGCCAATGCGAACACCATTATCATCAACCATGCCAACCATTTCGGGCTGTCGGAGCTGCATCAGCTGCGCGGACGCGTGGGCCGGTCCAACCGCAAGGCCTATTGCTACCTGATCACACCGCCGATGGAATCGCTGACGCTGGAATCACGGCGCCGGCTGCTGGCGCTCGAGGAGTACTCGGATCTTGGGTCGGGATTCAACATTGCCATGCGCGATCTGGACATCCGCGGGGCCGGGGACATCCTGGGTGCCGAGCAGAGCGGATTCGTGAACGAGGTCGGCTTCGAGATGTACAACAAAATACTCAATGAGGCCGTGCGGGAGCTGAAAGAGACCGAGTTTTCCGACCTGTTCCGGGATACGAAATTCGCTCCGGATCTGCCGGAAACCACCGTGGAATTCGACTATTCGGCACTGCTGCCCTCCGATTACGTCACCGACAGCGTGGAGCGGCTCAACCTGTACCGGCGCCTGTCCGGCACCGCCGATGAGCAAGAGCTCGATGACTGGCGCGACGAGGTGGCCGACCGGTTCGGACCGCTGCCAGAGTCCGCCCGGAACCTGGTTTCGGCAACGCGGATAAAGATCCTGGCGGCGCAGCTCTGGCTGGAGAAAGTGACGATCCGTTCCGGAAGAATGTGGCTGCAATGCCCGGACCATGCCACCGATACCGGCGCGCGGTTCTACGAGGAAGGCGGACTTCAGCATCTGATGACGCGGTTGGAATCGGAGTTCCCCGGCCGCTATCAACTGCTGCAGAAAGACAAGGCTATCCGTTTTGTAATCATGGATATTGCTGATCCGCAGGCGGCGCTGGAACTGCTGCGAGGCCTCCAGCCCGATCCTTCTCCCGGTTCCGGCAGTAGGACCGGCACAACCGGCTCTGAAACCCCGAACACTCCGGACCCTGAGTCCGCCGGTGCCCGTAAAACAGCGGACGAACGGGCGCACAGGACCCGCGCCATCCACCAGAAATAAAAAAACAACCTTATTCGCATCCAAATGAAGAAACAGGCCGGAACATGCCAAAAATTTTGATGCAACAAATGAGTACCTTTACGATCTGATGTGTTTATACGAATATGATTGATACCAAACCCGATATTTCACTGAGCCGTTACGCCGAAGAGATCCGGCAGGGGAAAGTTGTGGCTTTCCCGACCGAAACCGTGTATGGCCTGGGCGCTGACGCCTGGAACGCCGACGCGGTGGCACGCATTTTCGAACTCAAGGGACGTCCGCCCGACAATCCTCTCATCGTGCATGTCAATTCTATCGAAATGGCCGGAACGCTGGCGGCAGAGATTTCCGAGGATGCCCATCGGCTGATGGAACGGTTCTGGCCGGGACCGCTTGCACTGATTCTGCCGAAGCGCCCGGAGGTGCTGGATATTGTTACGGCGGGGCTGCCGACGGTTGCCATCCGCATGCCAGACCATCCCATACCATTGCGTCTCATCGAGGAAGCCGGACCCATCGCCGCGCCTAGCGCCAACACGTCCGGCCGGCCGAGTCCGACCCGGGCCGAGCACGTGCGTCAGGATTTCGGATCCGAGGTGCCGATAATTGAGGGTGGATCATGCCAGTACGGACTCGAGTCCACCGTCCTGGACCTGACCATGAAGCCCTACACGATTTTGCGGCCCGGGCACATCACGCAGTCCGAACTCGAGCAGGAGTTGCGCCAACCGGTTCGGCTCATATCCACCCATTCCGCCAAGCTGACGGGCATGAGCGGTGACACGCCCCGCAGTCCCGGCATGAAATACACGCATTATGCCCCGGATGCGCAGGTTCGCTGGATGCATCCCGATGAACTTCCCCGGCCGGATCCACCCGCTCACGGCACGCTGTACCTGATGCACCGCATCCGTCCGGACGGCACCCCCATCCCGGATGGCCGGCAACTCATCCACTACCGGGAGAATTATGCCGAGATGGGCCGCGACTTGTACGACCGTTTCCGGATGGCCGATCTGAACAGGTATTCGGAAATCGCCATAGAGCCGTTCACCGTAAGTGACGAAGCCATTGAGGCTTTGCTCAACCGCATCCGCAAGGCGATTGGAGATTAGACGAGGACTCCGGCAGGAGGCGGCAGACAGCTGACAGCTGACAGCTGACAGCCTTTGCCCGACGACTCAAAATCCGACCCGGCTTTCCATTTCAAAAATAAAATCCTGCCCCGGCGGTTAGTGTGCCGAATTTGACCCCGCCGATATCCAGCCAGCGGTAGCGGAAAAAGAAGCGGGAGGCGTCCACGTGAATGCCCAGATCCACCTGCTGGTTGATCACGTCGGCAAACGTGGTGTAGGTCCAGCTGGCGTTGTAGGCCAGCGAGAAGGGCCGCCAGGGGTAAATCTCGAGATTGATGCCGAAATCGGGCCCGGCGTACGTGTCACCGTCCAGATGCAGGGTGCGCAGGCCGAACTGGAATCCGCCGTCACCCTGCGGCAGGAAACGGAATTTGCGTTCAAGGAGAAATTCGGACTGGTGGATGGGATAGGGCGCTTCGGCTTCCTTCAGGTACTCGTAACCGGCGATCAGGCTCCAGTAGCGGATGTTGCGCTTGACCCGGGCCGACGCCTGCTGCATGGCCCACGAGGTCTGCGGCAGGGAAAACGTGGCCTGGACGTCCCAGAGTCCGCGATGGCCCCGCTGTTCATCGTCGAACGTGCGGATTCCGCTGTAGTACGGGTCCTGGTAGGGATAGCGGTTGTAGCGCAGCGGCGGCTCGTCGGCATACAGCGGCT
>SKNT01000105.1 GCA_007120385.1 Balneolales bacterium | reverse complement strand
GAGCTGTCTGCTCAATGTTTGCTGCTCGCTCCATCAGCCCGTCACGCAATAGCACATGCAAAGCCGCATCGGCCGCCGCGCATGACACCGGATGTCCGCCGAACGTGGTCACATGGTTCAGCGGCGGGTCATACATGAATGCGCGGAAGATTTCCGAGGATGAGGCAAGTCCGCCTAACGGCATCCCCCCTCCCATCGCCTTGGCCATGGTCAGGATGTCCGGCACCACGTTGTAGTGTTCAAAGGCAAACAGCCGCCCGGTCCGACCGAATCCCGACTGGATTTCATCGAAAATAAGCAGTGTCCCGGTTTGAGAACAGCGTCTTCGCACACCCGTCAGCCAGTCCGGGTCTGCCGCGATGATTCCCCCTTCACCCTGGATCGGCTCCAGGATCACGGCCGCCACCTCATCGGTGATCAGCTCCATGACAGCCGGATCATTAAAATTGCTAAAGGCCACGTCCGGCAGCAGCGGTTCGTAAGGAGTGCGGTACACATCCCGCCCGGTCACGCTCAGCGAACCCTGCGTATCACCGTGGTAGCCGTCCAGAAAGGCCACGAACCGGTGCCGACCCGTATGCTTTTTGGCCAGCTTAAGTGCCGCTTCATTGGCTTCGGTTCCGGAATTGACGAAATAGATGCGGTCAAGCGTATCGGGCAACAGGGAGGTCAGCCGGGCCGCCAGGACAGACTGCGGACGCTGAATGAATTCCCCGTACACCATCACGTGCATATGCCGCGCCGCCTGATCCTGCACTGCGCGAACCACCTCGGGGTGGCCGTGTCCCAGCGAACTGACGGCAATACCTGAAATGAAATCGATGATTTCGCGGCCGTCACGGGTTCTGAGAAACACCCCATCCGCTCCCGTAATCTCCAGCCCCATCGGCGTATCGCTTGTCTGGGCTACATGCCGGTAAAAGGCATCACATGAATCATCCTTTGACATATGACTTCCATCCATTTTTACAGCCCGGAAAAAATCTGCTGCCGATGTTTTCGCCCGTATTTCGGCAGGCATACCGCATTTGAGCAGGCAAGCAGCTCGTACGGCATTCCGCCCGGGCTGACATCCTACCCTGTAGAGCGAACGAGTTCCAGAATCTCCTTCTGCAGGGTCTCCGCTTTATCCTTGTTGTACCACTTCTGAATTTCCTCGGCAATTGACGCCTTGGGTTCACCTTTGTCCCTCAGCTCGTAAAACAACTTCTGCGCCGGTTCCGGCCTAGGCCCCCATGTCCAAAGCTCCTCAAGCGTGTCCTTTTTCAGTGCAATCACCTTGGGAATGGACCGTGTGCCATTGGTCAGGTAGGCGTCCATGACATCCGGGTTTTCGTCTCGCAACAGCAATCGCAGGCTCAATTTCGGCACCGAGACGGCCATTTTGGCTATGCCCGGAATGCTGTGAGCCACATCCCCGCACCAGGCCTCCACCAGCCCGACCCATATCTGCGGTTCCCGGATAGATTTGAGCTCTTCAAGCAGTTCGGGCATGATAATGGTCTTTTTATCCATCCGGTCCATCCGCTGGCTGTTCAGGCGTGTGTACTGCACCAGTTCTTTGGATTTCTCGGGACCGGTGGTCTGACGTTCGATCAGCAGGCTGTTGATCAGATCGCGGAACCGGGCATAGGAAATCGATTTGTCAATATGTTCCTGGGTAATGACTTTTGACATGGAAATAGTGTTTTTCTTTGGTTGAAAAATGTGCCCCAAAAGTACAGCTAATAATGATGAATGACCATAGCCGTCAGCAAAAACAGAACGAACAGAAGTGACATGGTGTACTTGACACGCATGACGGTTGCATATTCGGATGCCTCACCGCCCAAAGACCGAAGGAACAGTGCGGAAGCTCCGCCCGCCAGCAGGGCTACGACCAGGAAAACAACCGTCAGCCAAGGTTGATACCAGTTAAACCCGATGGCAACAAGTACGGTTCCAACCGAATAGGCGGCCAGGAAAAAACGAAAAACCGCCCGTGCGCCAAACGCAACGGCGAAGGTGCGATCGCCCCGGGCTTCATCCTCCCGGCGCTGGTATATTTGCGACACCGGGTACAGACTCAGCATGATGCATGCCACCCCGGCCGCCGGCACCAGGAGCATCGGATCCAACCGGGAGCCGGCAGCGAGATACCCAAAAACCAGAGAATTTGTACCGGTGCTTACACCTATTGCGATCAGGCTCAGCAGCGGATGGCCTTTCCATCGGTGCACCGGATTACTGTAGAGCCAGAACAGCAGCATGCTTGACAGATAGAACAGCAGGTAAGCCGGTCCCATGGGCAGCGACAGCAACATCCCGGCAAACTGAAGCGCCAGCGATGCCGGGCGGGTCCATGGAGCCAGTGGCGGAGGCTTGCGCAATCCGCCGATCGGCCCCTCGTCCTTGTCCCAGTACGAATTGTAAACCGTGGCCCCGCCAAACAGGAGCAGATGGATCACCAGAAAATGATAGAAAAAATCGGCCGGGGCATGCAGACCCGAGAGCAATCCACCCAGCAGAAAGCCGCCTGAGAGGATGAATACCTGGTAGTGCCAGCGCAGGTGAATGCAGAAGTGCAGGCACTCCCGGAACCGGGAACGGATTTCTGACATTGCGTGATCAGTATGGTTGTGTGATTATTAAGTGACAGACCTTGCCTGAAGCCCGGTACCATTACCTGTCAGGCAACGATATCTTGCCCAAATGAAGCCGGGTATCCTCACCGCATACAAGTTCGTTGGCCAGCGCCGCAAAGAAGAGCGCCTCCTTGGCATCGGCCGGTACGCCAAGTTCATCGGTGCTGACCACAGGGACGGGGTCCAGCGCATCACGCAGCCCGTCCATAAGCGTGTCATTATAAGCCCCGCCTCCGCTTACGCAGACCTGGGCGGACCCGCTTTCCGGAAGCGCATTACGGATCTGGACGGCAACCGTATCAACCGTAAGCCGTGTCAGTGTGGCCAGCAGATCCACAGCGCTGATGGTATCCGGCTTCGGCTTCTTTTTCCCCACGGAACCACCTTTCTCCGGGTTTCCGGTCTCAAGTGACTCCGGACGATCCTCGCGTCCGGCGTCCGGCAGATCGTCTTCCATGACCACCCCTGCCTGCTTCAGGCAATTTTCCACCCAGTTCAGATGAAACACCTCGAAGCCGGTTGTTTTCGGTGCCGGCTTCTGAAAGTAGGGGTGCTGCATGAGCAGACCGAGCAGTTCGTTGTGCACCTTGCCGCTGGCAGCCAGAGCTCCACCCTTGTCGAAGCGCAACCCGGTGAAGTGCATGCGCGTGGCAGCGTCAATCAGCGTGTTGCCGGGACCGGTATCGAAACTCAGGGGCGGGAAAGCATCTGATCCCGCCGGCAGCCACGTGAAATTGGATATGCCTCCGATGTTGAGCAGCACCCGGTGGGTATCCGGGTCACTGAAAAGAAGATAGTCGCCATAGGCGGCCAGCGGCGCTCCTTCATTGCCCCGGGCGGTGTCCCGCTGACGGAAATCACTGATGGTGATGATCCCGGTTTGATGCGCCAGATGGTCCCCGTCGCCGATCTGCAGGGTGGCATGCGGCATCCCGTCCATATTGTGCTTGTGTCTGGGCGCGTGGTAGATGGTCTGTCCATGACTGGCCACCAGGTCCACCTCCTCCGGCGGCACCTTCCAGGTTTTCAGCGCCTCGCGCACATACGCTGCGTGAAGATGCGCTATCCAGGTATGCCAGACGCAAAGCAGCTGCGGATCCAGGCAGTCCGATGTGGCAAATGAGATGAGCTGGCGGTTCACATCCTCCGGATACCCGACCGAGGTGAACTCCTCCAGTTCAAACTGCGTTTTCATACCGCAGCCACGGAACCGGCACAGGGCAATATCCAGCCCGTCCATGGACGTGCCCGACATCAGGCCGATGATCCTGCGTTCTCCCTTCATTGAAATGCTTTCCAGTTTCTTGAGTAATGGATTCATAATGATTGCAGTTTTTCTCAGAATTATTGCGATTTTACCGGGGCAATGCAGCACACATCCCGTATCCGCATCATAAGCCATAAAATACCCCCTTTCCAGGAAAAACCGTAATGAGTGACCAAATCAATCCGGACGCCCCGGAAGCGTTCGAAGAGGATATCGAACGGCTGGTGGAAGCGCTGAAAGCCGCATTTGGCGGAGGCGGCGCCTCTCGATGGTACCACGACGAGACAACCGAGACGCTTTACATAGAACTCGAATGCCTTGAAAACATGCCGGAAGAGGAGATCGAAATGTTGGCCGGACCTGTTCTTGAGGATACGGATCTGGATTTTGAAGAGATCCTGCTTCTGCCCATGGAACAGTAAATGCCATCCGGCAACCATTGCAACCCCCTCGCCATGCGCCTGTTAACCTTTTTCCTGGTATTTCTTCTGGCCGCCGTTCTGGTGGTCGGTTCCATTTTCTGGATCAACCGCGATACCTTCCTCACCGTCTTCCAGAACCGTCCCGCCCTTCTCGAAGGAAGCGAATGGGTCGAGAAAACCTACTCCCTGGGCGGACTCGTTGAGTTCATGGCAGAGCAGCCGCAACATGCCGCTCTGCTGTCAGTCCCATATTTACACGGGGCAGCAACGGATGAGGCAGCGGAGCGTGACCATGCCATCCGCTACCGGTCGGACCTCATGCATCCCGCAGGAACACTGGCCAACCTGATGTTGGTCATCACCTACGCTGACCTGGTCACATCCGGCGTAATGAAGCCGGACACCCCTGTCGACACCGATGCAATCACTTCATTCCACATACCCGGCCTTGACCGCCGGCATCAGCAGACATTCCGCCGCTGGAAAGCGGACCTCCCGGCGCCGCCCGTGGTCGATGACCTCATCCGCTACCTGCTGAGCCATAATGATCCGGCCGCCGCCGACTATCTGTTCTTTTTTCTAGGTGCCCGCGAGGTAACCGGTCGCACCGAAAAACTTGGCAGCGGCCTCATCGAACCTCCCGTGCCGCAGTACGGTTTGCGCATGGCAGCCCTTCAGCATCCCGCCGGTGAATCCCTGTCCGGACAACTGGCCTCCCTTGCCAGCCAGGACCGTTCCGTTTTTCTGGAGGATGCGGTTGCCATTGCACAACAGCAGTGGGAACATCGGCGTGATGTCACCGAAGCATCCATTCCCTCTTTTCAGGACCAGCGCATGCTGCATGGCCTCTATCCCCGTATTCAGCCCGACCGTTTTGCCGCTCTCCTGGCAGCGATATGGCTTGGAACGCTGGTGAGTGAAGAAGCAAGTGAGATGCTGCGGCAGCTGCTGGTTCGGGATCCCGACGACCGCCTGCTCCGGCCTCACGTTAACTGGTATGCCTCGCAGTTTGACGAGCGCATGAGCTATCTGAACGGCTGGAGCGCCGCCGGTAAAACGAAATCACCCGGTTTCCGCGTTCAAGTAATATTGGCAGTTGACATACCTGCCGGACTCTGGTTTCATATGAACAGCAATTTCATGATCCGGGATTTTCACAACCGGATGTTCTATGATCCTGCTATTCGCACCAGAACCCATTATCTGCTGATGTAAACTGCCCGGACCGGCACCGAATTGGTCCGGATGCCTGACAGCAACACAAACCTCACAACGATAAACAGGAATGCAACCAAACCTTTATCAAAAGATCGACAGGGATATTGCCGCACAACTTAAAGCGCTGGGAATAGGTGAAAAACGTTCCCAAAAACTGCATTTTCCCTGCATTACCATCTCCCGTGAATTCGGATGCGAAGGCAACCCCGTGGCCCGCCAACTGGTGCAGAAACTCAGCACAGAAGAGTACCCCTGGGTTCTTTTCCACAAGGAACTGATCACCGAAATGTCCGAGCAGAAAGACGTGCAGCGGGATCTGATCGAATCAATCTCCGAAGAGAACCGCGGCCAGCTGCATCAGTACATAGAACATTTGCTGGCACACAAACCGACCAATGTGGAATTGTACAAGAAAATCGCCGAGACCCTCCGCATCCTCGGTGAACGCGGTCGATCCGTCATCCTGGGTTCCGGAGCCGCCATCATCAACGCCAGCCTGCCCAATATCCTGTGCGTCAGACTGCAGGCACCAATGGATTTCAGGGTGGAACGCATCGCCAAACTGCTGGACATCCCGGCATCCGAGGCACGGGAAAAAATCCGCACCTACGACGGCAAACGCGAGGAGTTTGTGTATGAATTCACCCGTAAGGATGTCAGCAGCCCGCATCACTACCACCTTATTTTCGACAACAGCAAGTTCGATGCCGGACAGATCACGGAATTGATCTGCCATGCTTTGGTGTTGCGTAAAATGCTCCCGCAACAGACGGGATAACCGATTGACCCGCAACATCGAAAGAATCAATCATGAACAAACTGACCTATCTCTGGTACCTGCTTTGGCTGCTTCCCCTGTATCTGCTTGGCATGGCCGTTCACATGGGTGCCATCCATCACGGACTCGGAAAAACCTACGAACAGGGTGAGAGCTACCTGGCGGATGTGGTCCATTTCGAGATCAAGCAGATTGCCGCCCAGACGAACGGAAGCATAACCGTCCGTTTCACCACGGATGACGGGCGTGAAATCACCCGGAAATTGTCACAGCCCATCCAGAATGCGGCGCAGCTTCAGGCCTCCGAACTCATGCCGGTCCGCTATCTGGAAGAGAGTTATCAGCCGATTGTCCTGGTCCCGATTTTTGAATTCCACCGCAAAATGGTGCTGATGAATCTGGCTGTGCTCGCCGCCTCCCTGCTCATCACTTTTTTTGTAGCTCTGACAGCCCACCGTTTTGCCAGCCGGAAACTGGCCCGACGCGGGGAACCGGAACAGCAGATTGTTATTGTTGACTCCTGAACAATTGACCAACTGACCGCATCCACAAGAACTGATGAGCCAATCCGCCACGCTATACCTCATTCCGACACCCCTGGGACCCCACCCGGAAAATCAGGTGCTACCTGAGCACGTGATACAAACGGTTCACCGGCTCGAAACTTTTTTCGTGGAACGAATCCGGCAGGCCAACTCCTTTCTGCGCTGGATCGGCCACCCCGTACCCGACTTCAAATGCCGTTTCTATGAACTGAACAAGCATACCCCGGGCGAGGATCTGCTTGAAATGCTGTCGGTGCTGAAAAACGGAACGGATGCCGGCATCATGACCGAGGCCGGATGTCCCGGCGTTGCCGATCCCGGCAGCGAAATGGTCCGCCTGGCGCATGAATCGGGAATAGCCGTGGTGCCGCTTACGGGCCCATCGTCCATCCTGCTGGCCGTGATGGCATCGGGCATGAACGGACAGGCATTTTCTTTTCACGGCTATCTCCCCCGGCCCGGCCCGGAGCGCACTGAACGTATCCGGTTCCTTGAAAAGGAGTCGGCACGGCGCCGGATCACCCAGGTGTTCATGGAGACGCCCTACCGCAACAACGACCTGCTCAAGGAGCTTGTCCGGGAACTGGGTGACGACACCCGCCTGTGCACCGCCACGGATCTGACCCTGCCCGGGGAACAGATCATCAGTTGCCGGATTACCGAGTGGCGAAGCCGCAATGTACACGTGGACCTGGACCAGCGCCCGTCCATTTTCCTGATGCTGGCTGAAGAAATATCTCCCGGTGTCCCGGGCAAAAAAAAACCCGCTCACAAACGCAAGCGGGCCGGTAAATAGTGAATAACGGTCCAGAATTACAATAATACCAGATCAAAGAATCAAAAAATCAGGCATGCGCCGGGATCAGGCGGTCTTGCTGGTAGTCAGCGCTTCCTCCAGAATTGCGATCATCTCCTTGTCGCCGTTTGATTTTGCATGATCCATGGCCGTCCATCTACGGTCGTCGGAGTACGTCACAACGGCACCGTTCCCGATAAGGAGCGAGGCTATTTCCTTGTGGCCCCGGCTGGCAGCCCAGTAAACAGGGGTGGTGCCGCGGTTGTCCCTTAGATTCACATTGGCACCTTGTTCGAGTAAAAATTCTACAATGTCCTTGTGGCCGTGCTTGGATGCCTTAAGCAACGCAGAGCGTTTGTGTTCATCCATGGTGTCAGCACTCAGTCCTTCGTCAATAACATACCTGCGGATTATTGACAGATCACCGCTCTCCGCGGCGTCGAGAAGCTCTTTTTCTTTCATAAGCACCCTCAGTCGTTTTTGGGTTAAGAGTAGTGGTAATAATATGGGTCCTGCTTCATCATAATAGATTTGGAAACCGTATGCAACTCCAAGTTTGAGACGGATCAATCTTTTTTTGCAAAAATTCTGTAGGATATGTATCCTGCTATTGGCTATTACTCTTTTATTCCCTGCCACTGCACGGGTAAATCATTCAATTACGGCTGTTTGCAACACCTCCGGAACCCGCAAATGCACCTGTCTTCACCATGGGCGTGACCATTGAAACGTGAATCCATGTTTTCCCGCAAGCACCATCTGCTTCAGCAGCTGCCGGTTGATCTGAACAACCTCTCCCTGACTGAATGGGATGAGTTTTTCGACCATCTGGAATTTGGCACGGAATCCCGTAAACTGGTTTTTGAATCCGTCTTTTATGAACCTGTCTCCGGGGTGGATGAGATCCCGGACCTTTCAGACAAGGAGCGTGACACTCTGGCACGTGTAGCCGTGATCCGGCGTTCCCGGCAGCACGAACTCAGCCGGAGCATCGATGGCTCCCTCCGACTCACCCTGCTGCTGCACGACGGCCGTCTGACGGAGACAGTGATTATCCCCGAATGGTCGAATGGGCAGCTGCGGAAATGCTCTGCCAGCATCTCCTCGCAAATCGGATGCTTTTTCGGGTGTTCGTTCTGCGCAACCGGACGCATGGGCTTTCACCGCAACCTGGCAACGGGTGAACTGCTTGAACAGGTGCGGCAGGCCCAGCAGGTGGTCCGCAATGAATTCGGCACGGAACTTACACATCTCTACTTCATGGGCATGGGCGAACCGATGCATAATTACCGCGCGGTATCCGATGCCCTGACGATCATGAGGCACGATGCGGCGCCCGGTCCGCCCCATTCCCGTATCACCGTTTCCACCGTGGGTCTTTTCCGTCAGATCCGCATGCTCGCAGTGGACCATCCCGAAGTCCGCCTGGCCGTATCCATCCACTCTGCCGACCAGCAGAAGCGGTACGAGATCATGCCCGTAAGTTCACGTCTGGGCCTGCCCGAAATTCGTGATGCCATGGTCTATCACCAGCGCCAGACCGGCTGCCCACCCACCGTGCAGTACCTGGTGATGGAGAATATCAACGACCGGCCCGATGATGCCCGGAAACTTGCATCGTATCTGGGCACCCTCCGCGCCAACATCACCCTGATCATGTACAACGATGTACCGGAAGCCGGGCTGAAACGAACCGATAAGGAAAAAATCGATGCTTTCCGGTCAATTCTGGAGCAGGCGGGGTTTCCGGTGGACATCCGCTGGTGCTTCGGCGAGGATATCAGTGCGGGTTGCGGACAGCTTAAAGTGTGCAGCTGCCAGGATCGTGTTTCGGTCTCCATGCGGCACGGATTGCAAGCCGGGGGGTAGTATTGAATGCGTGCGGCCTGCCTGCCGGGAAAATTCACCAATAATTCACTCAATTACAGGCGATTTTACTTGTTTTTTGATGATTCTTTGCGTAATAAAGGTACTGGTCTTATTGAGTTTTCCCCACAGGCCACTACAGGGCACAACATCATGTAAATGATAAACATAATTCACCACACCGATAATTTTAAAACCGATCATTGCGATTCAAGACTATGAGTATTATTGAGAAGCAGAAAAAGGAAGTCACCATTCGTTTTGCAGGCGACTCTGGTGACGGCATCCAGCTTACCGGCTCGCAGTTCACGAGCACCACCGCCCTTTCGGGCAACGATCTGAGCACATTTCCGGATTACCCTGCTGAAATCCGCGCCCCCGCCGGCACGGTTGCAGGAGTATCCGGTTTTCAGATCCACTTCGGAAGCAAGGCTATCCACACCCCCGGCGACTTGTGCGATGTGCTGGTCGTAATGAACGCCGCTGCACTCAAGGCCAACCTGAAATTCCTCAAACCAGGCGGCATTATCATAGCCAACACCGACGGATTCGGGAAAAAAGACCTGTCTCTGGCCAAATTCGCGCCGGGCGAAACCCCGATGAAGGATGCCAAAAACTCCGGATACATCGTTATCGAGATCGATGTGACCAAGATGACCCGGGAAAGCCTGAAGGATACCGGTTTAACGATCAAGGAGATTGACCGAAGCAAGAACATGTTCGTGCTTGGCGTGCTGTACTGGCTGTTCAGCCGGCCGTTGGATTCAACTATCCAGTTTCTGAACCGGAAATTTGCCAAAAAACCGCAGATCGCCGAAGCCAACATCAAGGCACTCAACGACGGATTCACCTATGCCATAGCCACCGAGCTCTTCAGCGAGCGTTACAGTGTGGATGCGGCTCCCATCGAGCCGGGCACCTACCGCAATATCACCGGCAATGACGCCATAGTGCTTGGCATTGCCGCCGTCGCCAGAAAATCTGAGTTTCCCGTATTCCTCGGCTCCTATCCGATCACGCCGGCATCCGAGATCCTGCAGGGTCTCTCCGTACTCAAGAACTTCGGGGTCACCACCTACCAGGCAGAAGATGAAATTGCCGCCATTTCCTCGGCCATCGGTGCTTCTTTCGGAGGCAGCCTCGGGATTACGACCAGCTCCGGACCCGGTGTTGCCCTCAAAGGCGAAGCGATCGGCCTGGCCGTCATGCTGGAACTCCCGCTGGTGATCGTCAATGTTCAGAGGGCCGGACCGTCAACCGGACTCCCGACCAAAACGGAACAGTCTGACCTGCTCCAGGCCTTCTACGGCCGCGCCGGTGAAGCACCTGTGGCCATTCTTTCCGCCTCATCACCGGCCGACTGTTTCGAAGTCACATACGAAGCATGCCGCATTGCCGTGGAACACATGATCCCGGTCATGCTGCTCACCGACGGGTTTATCGCCAACGGTGCCGAACCCTGGAAACTCCCGGTTATTTCCGAACTCAAACCCGTGGATCCGCGCTTTGAAAAAGCCCGTGATAACGGACAGGAAGACACACCTTTCCTGCCCTACAAACGGGATGAAAACCTGGTGCGCCCATGGGCCATCCCTGGAACCAAAGGGCTGGTTCACCGCATTGGAGGCCTCGAAAAAGAGCATGAAACCGGCAATATCTCCTACGACCCGGACAATCACCAAAAGATGACCGAAATGAGGGAGAAAAAACGGGACATGATCGCCAATTTCATCCCCGATCAGAAAATGGACGAGGGCAGTGACACAGGCAAGCTTCTTGTCGTTGGATGGGGATCCACTTACGGGTCCATCAAATCCGCCGTTTCCGAAGCCAGGGAAGAGGGGCTGGATGTCTCCTTCCTCCACCTGCGCTATCTGAATCCCTTCCCGAAGAACCTCGGTACCCTGCTGAACGGCTTTGAAAAGATCCTTGTCCCCGAAATAAACCGCGGACAGCTGTCGCGCATCCTGCGTGAACGGTTCCTGCTGCCGGTCGAAGGTTTCAACCGTGTGCGAGGAGTGCCTCTCATGGTTTCGGAACTCAAGGAAAAGATCACCCAATTGTGCAAATCCTGACACACCCCGGTGCGTCAGGCCGGCACAACCCAATACACCCGAATTTTACCGACCAAACGAATTATCATATCGTATTATGAGCACGCAAAAAACAGTCAACGGATCCCAGGGCAACGGAAACCTGCAGGCAAAAGACTTCGCATCAGACCAGGAAGTACGCTGGTGCCCGGGATGCGGTGACTACACCATTCTCAAACAGGTCCAGACCCTCATGCCCAAGCTGGGCCTGGATCCCGAAAATATTGTATTCATTGCCGGAATCGGATGTTCTTCCCGCTTTCCCTACTACATGAACACCTTCGGCATCCATGGTATTCACGGGCGGGCACCGGCTATCGCAACGGGCCTTAAGGTGGCTCGTCCCGACCTGAGCGTCTGGGTGATCACCGGCGACGGCGACGCCCTCTCCATCGGTGGAAACCACATCATCCACCTGCTTCGCAGGAACCTTGACATCAACTTGTTGCTCTTCAACAACGAAATCTACGGCCTGACCAAGGGACAATACTCGCCTACTTCGCCCAAGGGACTGGTAACCAAAACCTCTCCGGCCGGATCGGTGGACAATCCCTTCAACCCGCTGGCACTGGCACTCGGTGCCAACGGCTCGTTTATCGCCCGTGCCATGGACCGGGATCCGAAACACCTTCAGATCATGCTGGAACGTACCGCACAGCACAGTGGCACTTCTTTCCTGGAGATTTATCAGAACTGCATCGTTTTCAACGACGGGGCATTCAGTCCGTACACCGACAAATCACTTCGTGACAACACCAGCCTGTACCTTGAAGACGGCCAGCCGCTCCTGTTTGGGGCAAACGACGCTTTTGGTGTCCGACTTGACGGCTACCGGCCTGAACTTGTTGACCTGCGAAATGGAAAATGGTCAAAAGACGACCTTTGGATCCACGATGAACAAGACCGGAACAAGGCCTGGCTGCTGACGTCTCTCTTCGATGACAACACCACTGAAGGCAAACTTCCCAGACCGTTCGGGGTATTCCTTGCGGAAGAGCGCCCAACCTACGAAGAACTCGTCAGAAACCAGATTGCCGCTTCCATCGAGCGACGTGGAGAAGGTGACCTGGAAGAGCTTCTGACCGGAGAAGAGACCTGGACAGTCAAGGGATAAACACGCCGTCAGCATGGCCTTCAAACGGCCACCCGGGTTCCCGATAGGTGGGGAAACGGGTGTATGAGAATCCGCTCGAAGGTCTGAAAGGATATTGCAAACCTCCTTACCTTCATATTGACTATGAGACTAATGCGGATTGCGTTTGTCAGGGCAGGGCTGGTTTTGGCCCTGTTTCTGCCTTGGAGCGCTGGCCACGTTTTTTCCCAGAATGGCGACCGCAAGCCGCATTTTGACCAGGAATTCGTTGTCGGACTCACACTCAGCGGCGGGGGCGCGGCAGGACTGGCGCATATCGGCGTTCTCAAAGTACTGGTGGAGGAGGGCATACCGGTTGATCTGGTCACCGGTACCAGCATGGGCGCCATCGTCGGTGCGCTCTACGCCATGGGGTACACTCCGGAACAGATGGAGGCGGAGGTGCTGGAAGCCGACTGGCGGCAGCTGTTTGAGGAGCGCATTTACCGCGAACACCTGCCTATGGATGAAAAAAAGTATGACGGGCTCTTCAACATCTCATTCCCCATAGAAGACAGGAGTGTCAAGCTGCCAACCGGGCTCGTATCCGGCAATCATATTTTCTATCTGCTGGCGCAGCTGACATGGCCGTACCACGACCTCGATGACTTTTTGCAGCTGCCCAGGCCGTTTCTCTGCATAGCCACCGACCTGGAAACCGGAGAGCAGGTGATACTTGACCGTGGATTCCTGCCCGATGCCATCCGCGCCAGCATGTCCATCCCCTCCGTATTTGACCCGGTGTGGGTCGACGGCAAATACCTCATTGATGGTGGCATTTTGAACAATATGCCCGTACAGGAAGCCTATGACTTAGGAGCGGATTTTGTAATTGCGGTCAACTCAAGCTCCGACATCAGGCCGGCCGATGAGCTGAAGTCCCTTCCGGATATTCTGACGCAAACCATCGCCGTGGGAATGCGCACATCCATGCTCATCCAGCGGGATAAAGCCGATTTCTACATCCAGCCCGAACTCAGCCGCTACACCATGCTCAGCTTCGGAGAGGTGGAGGAAATCATCCTTGCCGGCGAAACAGCAGCCCGGAACCGTATCGATGAGATCCGCGCTCTGGCCGATTCCCTGAACCGACTGCGATCCAACGAACAAACCGGCCCGATCCCCGATTTCGAACCCTTGGAATCCTTCAGGGTGCGCTCCGTGTCCTTTGAAGGCCTAAAAACCGTCCCGGAAGATCACATACGTTCCAAACTCCAGATCTACAGCGGCTATACCATTGATCAGGAAATGCTTACCACCGGCCTGATGCGGCTTTACGGTATGAAGCGATTCGACCGGGTAACCTACCGGCTGAGCTGGAACGAGAGCCACGATGAGGCAGATCTGATCATTCTGCTGGATGAGCAGACCGCCAACATCATCCAGACCGGCATTTTTCACAACAACATGCTCGGCCCCTCCCTCCTGTTCAATGCCACATTCCGTAACCTGATTCTCCCAGCGTCCACGGCACGCCTCAACGTGCGGCTTGGTTATGAAACCCTGGCAGAACTGCGTTATTTCAACTATATCGGCATCGAACCCCGCCTCTCCTTTCTCGGTACAGCCGGTTACCGGGAACGTGAAATTGACATCTACCGCAACGGGCGCCGCGAGGCGGGGGTAAATACCGACATCCTCTATGCAGAAGCCCTGGCCGGCCCCCTGTATGCCTCCGTTGTTCGTCTCGGACTGGGATACCGCTTCGAGCACTTCAACATGTCGGAAAGCATCGGTTTTCTGGATATACCTGCCCGGGAATGGACAAGTATGCATTTGCTTGCCGGTGAATTGGAATTTGACAACCTGGATCGCACCGCTCTTCCAACCAGCGGATTCTATTTCCTGGCACGAGCGGAACTGACCCCGGACTTTTTACCCAACGACTACTCCTTCGGTCGTATCCACGGGGTCTGGAAAGGGTACTACTCGCCATCCTCCCGGTTCACCGTCATACAACAACTTCATGGAGGATACAGCTTCGGCGGGGAACTGCCGCTGCATTATCGGTATTACACCGGCGGGTACCAGAGCTTTGCCGGCTACCGCAAAGACGCCCTGGCCGGTAACAGCATGATGGTCGCCGGCATCGGCACCCGGTACCGGTTTTATGGACAATTCCATGTGACACCCTCACTCAATGTTGGAAGAACTTATGAGCGCCTCGATTATTCGTTCTTTGAGTCCCTGCCCAAATGGGGCTGGGCTGCCACTCTGAGCTGGAATACCGTCCTCGGTCCCATTGAAGCCGCTTTGATGGGCAGCAGCGACAACCTCCTGCTCTTTGAGTTCCAGATAGGAATGAATTTCTGATGCGCACCCCGATCTTGAAAGTGATTTCTTGTCCAATACGAACGGAATGGCTACCTTTCTGGTAATCAATGACCTTACAGGAGCGTCGTATGAAACAGCCCCGGATTCTTGTTCCCACCGACTTTTCCGACCTCAGTCTGCTGGCTTTCCCAAATGCCGTGGCACTGGCCAAGTTTTTGCATGGCACCGTCACCCCGTTTCATGCCTACATGCAGGTCAACGAACTGGACGGGTTCTACTACATGGGTGAAACCAGTCCGGAGTCCGATCTTCGCACACTGGAAAAATCACTCTACAAAAAACTGGAGAAACTGGCGGAAAAATATGTGGACAAGGAGATACGCGCCGAGCCGATAGTTACAATCGGCAATGCGGCACGGACCATTGTGGAAGCCGGAAGGGACTTTGACCTGATTGTCATGAGCAGTCATGGCCGCACCGGCTTCTCAAGAATCATTCTCGGGTCCATCTGTGAGAAGGTGCTGCGTACTTCGCACACACCTGTCCTCATCCTCGAGGAAGAAAGCCGTTTGATCCCTTTGCGACGCATTTTGCTGACAACCGATTTCTCGGACAACTCCATTTATGCCTTTGAACCTGCCGCCGAATTGGCAGAAGCAACCGGAGCGACGATCGATCTGGTGCACATAGTCAGTTTTGAGCAGTTCGACACTCTGGCACAGGCACAACACGACAGTGAAGACCGCAAGGTGAGACTGAAGCAGCTGGCCGAAAAATATCTGAGCGATCTGAAGGACCAGGTCAATACGGAAGTGATTTTTTCCGAAAAAGCAGTACACGAAGAGATTGCCCGGCTTACAAAATCCCGTCCCTACAACCTGGTGGTCATGGCAACCATCGGCCGGACGGGGCTGGATTACATGATGCTCGGAAGTACCTCTTCCAGTGTGCTGCGGCATGTAAAAACTGCCGTGTTAAGTGTAAACCCGATCACAGAGGACTGACCCGGTTGCACTTTCATCCTTTCCCGGCCCTGCCTTAGCCAACACCAACGAACCCTACGTAATCCAACGAACAAACCCGTTATAAAAATGAAGAACGTGAATATTCTGGTTCCCCTGGATTTTTCAGAACTGAGCATCAAGGCACTTGAAGCCGCCGAGGTGTTTGCCGAACTTTTTGATGGTGCCATAACCCCATTCCACTCCTTTATCTCCCTGAGCGATGTCGATATGCCTGATGTGTCCTCTCAGGAGGAACTGGCTGCCGGCCATGAGGAGCTGGAAAAAAAACTCGTAAACAAACTCAACAAGACAGCGGCCGGGAAAGTGAATGCCAAATTTCTGAATGACGGCCTGGTGCAGGTAGGCAATCCCGCCGATGCCATTGTTGAAGCTGCCCGGAATTACGACCTGATCGTAATGACCACACACGGACGAACCGGTTTCTCCCGGCTTATCATGGGGTCCGTGGCGGAAAAAGTGATCCGATTTGCACCTGTTCCGGTCGTGGTTGTCGAAGAGGCTTCCAGGGTCAAGCCGCTCAAGAAAATCCTCCTGACAACCGACTTTTCTGATTACTCTCTCAAAGCTGTACCGTTTGCCAGAAGCATAGCCGAAGCATCCGGCGCCCGGCTGGATATTGTCCACGTCATCAGCTTCGAGCAGTTCGGAAGCATTCCGCAAATCCAGGCAGCAACCGATACCCGGAAAAAACAGATGCGGGAGCTGGTGGAAGAACGTTTTGGCGACATGAAGGAACAGGTGCACTCCGACGTGGTCTCGACACGAAGGTCCATCCACGAGAAAATCACCAATATCGCAGATAGTGGCGGCTACAACCTTGTTGTAATGGCAACCATCGGCCGCACCGGGCTTGAATATCTGCGACTTGGCAGCACCGCATCCAATATCGTACGGCATGTCGAAACCGCCGTCTTTACAATCAATCCGCGCCGGCTTAAAGGGGCTGGAAGACAGGATTAGCAACCCTGATGGGTACTGCCGCTTGCCTTGATTCCTTGGCCGTTCTGCATCATGCCGGGCGGAAGCACAGTTTTGGGTCATAAAAAGCTTGCACCGCGTTCCTAATTGTTGTATCATATGCACATATTCTTTACATATAAAGTGCATTCTGATGGATAACAACCAGCTGACACGGAAGCAAAAGCAGTTTTTTGACTATATTGTCTCCTACAAGCAGGAGTACGGCATCTGGCCAACCTACCGGGAAATTGCGGATGAATTCGGTTTCAAATCCCCGAACAGTGTCACACAGAATCTGCAGGCACTGCTCAGAAAGGGATACCTGATGAAATCGGATGAGGATGAGTATGATCTTGCACCGGAACACGACACACCATTCGATGCACCCGCTGCCGGTATTCCGGTCCGGGGACTCATAGCCGCCGGGTCACTGCAGGAGGCAGTGGAAGCCAACCTCGGCGCCATAACACTGGAGTACCTGTTCCCCAACCTTGACCGGATTTACGCCCTGCGCGTATCGGGATCCAGCATGAAAGATGCGAATATCAATGATGGCGACTTTGTGCTGCTGATGGATGATGACATAAAAAACGGAGACATCGGAGCCGTTCTCTACAACGGGGAGACTTCCCTGAAGCAGATATTCTACGACAAAAACGGACTGCAACTGAAACCGGCGAACAAGGAATACAAGGATATCACCATTGAACCCGATGTCTTTGAGGAGGTTCGTGTTCTGGGCAAATATGTAGGCCATGTGAACCGCTCGGGTATCTTCAAGCACGGCGGCAAAGTCCGCAACTGATATCGGGCCAATGAAATACCAGGTCCACCTGCTGCCATCCAATATTTCCGGTCAGACTTTCACAACTTGCGGTAAGTGTTGGTACGTGATATAAGCTGTCCGGCCCGCCGCTCCAGCACTTCCCTCCCTGTCCCTTTGAGCCGATCTGATAGTGGAACACCCCGTTCAATACGGTAATTCCCCCCTTTTACCGCTTCATGCAGCTGACCATCCTTGATCCAGGCCCTCCCCCCGTCATGCTGCAGCCGCTTTCGGTTTTTTATCAGGAAAGCCTGCCTGTGAAGGTCAGGAAGATGCTCTTTTGTCTTTTGATCGGCTGATTCCATCATGGTTCGTCTGCTTTTCTCATGCTTCCGGTTACTATCCATTGGTTGTAAAAATTACATCACTATCACCTATTTTCAAATCAGAGATTACGACACACAGAAAAAGATCCTCTGTAGATCCGTTCCCGTGATTCCCGGCCGGATGGATGGCTCAGTGCAAGTACACATCTTTTTTTCCTTTTAAATTTAATTGAAAAACATTATCTTTATTTTCTTGCAGAAAAACAGTTTTTATCACTTTCCAAAATGAAAGAACACATGTACGCGATTGTTGAAATCAGTGGCCATCAGTACAAGGTTGCCGAAAATGATGTCATCTACGTTGACAAACAGAAAGCTGAAAATGAAGCACAGATCACGTTTGACAAGGTGCTTCTGACCTCGGATGGCAACGGTACGGTTCAGGTCGGCTCCCCCGCACTGGAAAATGCCAAAGTGGATGCCAAAGTGGTCGACCAGGTCAAAGGCGATAAAATCATTGTTTTCAAGAAAAAACGACGCAAAGGCTATCAGGTACGGCGCGGACACCGTCGTCATCTGACCAGGATTTTAATAGAAAAGATAACCGCATAAACCCACAGAACCATGGCACATAAGAAAGGTGGCGGATCAACTAAGAACGGTCGCGATTCTGAATCGAAACGCCTCGGCGTAAAACGGTTTGGCGGTGAAGCGGTCCGTTCCGGCAACATCATCGTTCGCCAGCGCGGCACCAAGTTTCATCCCGGTACCAACGTCGGCATTGGCAAGGATGACACCCTTTTTGCCACTGCGGATGGCATCGTAACCTTCCGCAAGGGACGAAAAGACCGGAATACGGTTTCTGTAGAAGCCAACTGATCCCGCCGTTATCACTTTTTCAGCAAAGCCCTGATGCATTCAGCCATCAGGGCTTTTTTTTTTGCACCCGCAAATAACAACATTGAACTCCATGTCTGACCTGTCAGCATACCTGCCGGAAATCCCCGGGCTCCCGGGCCTGTTTGTTCGCAACATCTATGCTATCGGCAGAAATTATGCGGCACACGCACGGGAACTCAACAATCCCATTCCGGAACGTCCCGTCATATTCACCAAGCCGCTTGCCAGCCTTACCCTCGACGGGTTTATCCGCATCCCGTCATTTGTCCGGGAACCTCATTTTGAAACAGAACTGGTAGCTGTCATCGGCAAAACCGGCAAAAACATCTATCGGGAGGAAGCCCTCGATCATGTCGCCGGTTACGGGATCGGCATCGATGTCACCGCCAGGGACATCCAGCAGGAACTCAAGGAATCATCACACCCCTGGTTTCTTGCCAAAGGCCTCGATACCTTCGCGCCGGTAAGTTCCTTCCTGCCTGCAGATGTATTGCCTGAATTTGATAAACTGACATTCACGCTTGACGTAAATGGTGAACGACGGCAGAATGGCGACCCTTCGCTGATGCTGTTCCCCCTGCCTGAACTGATCGTCCGGCTCTCCCGCTACGTTACCCTTCAGCCCGGCGACCTCCTGTTCACCGGCACTCCCGAGGGAGTGGGACTGCTGAAAGAGAACGACCACCTGCATGCCGAACTGTTGTCGGGACGGATTGTTTTGGATGTCCGCGTAAAACAGTCCGGGTAACATGTGACCCGTCTCCCATCTGAACTGTCTGCAACTGCTATATATAACCTGCTATCATGCCATCCGCATCAGCCATATCGATTTCCCGGGGACTCGCAGCCGTCATCACACTGTCACTGCTGCTCAACGTGGCGCACCTGCATCCCTCCAGCTCTATGGCACAAACACGTCCTGCATTCCTGTCAGAAGATGCAGACTGGCTGTGGCCCACCAATGCCAGCAGGTACATGTCCTCTTCCTTCGGTGAAACACGCGCCTCACATTTTCACGCCGCCATGGATATCGGGACCTGGGGACACGAGGGCTATGCCGTCTTCGCATCCCGCGACGGTATAGTGCAGCGTATCGGGGTGAGTCCTTTCGGATACGGCAATGTGATATACCTCAGGCATGATGACGGCACCATCTCGCTGTATGCCCATCTCAAGGATTTTCATCCACGCATCCGCAGCGTGGTCGACTCCCTGCGCCTGCAGAACTACGCCTTTGATTTCGACCGTAATATGGAAGAATTTGACATTCGGTTCCAGCGCGGACAACAGATCGGCTGGACCGGGTCGACGGGTGTGGGTCCTCCGCACCTCCATTTCGAACTCCGCACCCCCGAAGGCCGCCCCTTCAATCCAAAACTGGCCGGTGTGTGGATTGAGGATGCCATCCCCCCGCAATTTTCCGGGCTGGTTGTGGAGCCGCTCTCATCCAACAGCACAATAAACGGATCCGGCCTGACTCACAGAAGCCGGCCGGCACGTCACGGCGGAAGCTACCAGTTCGGTACCCTTGAGGTGAGCGGCGAAGTGGGGCTCGCCGTCAATGTGTCTGACCGGGCCAATGCATCCAACAATGTGCATGCCGTTTACGAACTGCAAATGTTTGTCGACGACGAACTCTACTTCCACTCCCGCGCCGACAGTTTTTCCTATAGTGAGGCTCGTCAGATGTTTATCGACAGGGTTTTTCCCATATTGCGCAATGAGCGTCGCGGCTACCAGCGTCTCTATGTCCGCAAAGCCAACTCCCTGCCCTTCTACCGCGATACCGGTCATTCAGGCCGGCTGGATCTGCCACCCGGCGAGTATGCCGTACGTATCGTTGCATCTGATTTTTACGGCAACCGCAGCCAGGCGCACCTTCGTCTGCATGTCACGCCGCCCGATGAAGCCGGAATAGCCACAACCTTCCGCTTCCCGAGGGGATATGCCGACTGGCGGATACAAGACTATGACGGCCAAAATCTTGACGAGAAGGTCTCTTTTCCGGACGATCCGCCGGCAACACTTATCTGGCACAAAAACTGGGTGCGTCCGGGACCGGCTACCGCGGCAGCAGCCGGCCGTCCGGATATAGCTATCCGTCCGCTCGGCTCATTCGGCGACGAAATGCGGATCTATTCATCTGAATCGGTCGGACTTCCACTCGATATTGCAGACAGGTTCGAATTGCTCAAAGGAGGTCACGCCTGGGTGCTGCACCGCATCCGGCCGGAACACCCGGTGACAGTGTACCATGACGGGATGCGCATTTCGGTTCATTTCCCGCTTAATGCATTTTTCGAGCCGATGAGCATCGGTCTGGCCGGTTCCTATCCGGAGTTCACTCTGTTTCCCGATATCGAACCTTTCCGCCGGCCGGCAACTGTCCGTATCCTGCTGGATGATGAGCACCGCAAACGCAACGGGGCCGGGATCTACCGCATCAATCCAAATAACGGAAGACTTTCCCATGTCTCCTCACAGACGGATAAAGCCGGCAGCCAGCTGACGGGCACCATCGCATCCGCCGGCCAGTATACCATCGCATTTGACACACTGGCCCCTGAAATCTCACAGCCCAAAATTGGCAGGTGGTCCCATGTAAACCGTTACTATGCCACAGTGCAAGTGGACGATGATTTATCCGGGGTTGACTATCGCTCGGCAATTTTCCATGTAAACGGGCAGAGAGGTATTGCCGAATATGATCCTGAGAAAAAGCTGCTGCGCTTCCACCACCCAGACTTCCAGCCTCAGCGGGTTAACGAGATTACCGTTTCACTGTCAGACCGGGCTGGAAACAAGGTTCAGCAAAGCTTTACCGGTGTGCGATACAACTGATCTCAACCCGGGCATTTTTGGGAAGGGTTTTTACGGCCACAGCCTCCCTTGCAGGTGGTTCAGCGCGAAAATATTCGGCATAAATCTCATTGACGAGCGCAAAATCATCCATATCCGCAAGATATATCGTGCATTTGACCACCTTTTCCCATTCGGAACCGGCCGCCTTCAATACCTCCCCGAGATTTTTCATCACCTGGCGCATCTGGTCCTCCGTTCCGGATCCGGCCATTTCACCGGTTTCAGGATGAAGACCAATCTGTCCGGAGCAAAAAATCAACTGGTCATAGATCACGGCCTGGTTGTATGGTCCTATGGCAGCTGGTGCGTGAATGGTTGAGACTGACTGTTTAAACATAAGGTTTGATGTTTTTATTCGTTTTAGCCATTGGGATGTCCGGAAACTGACCGGAATCCGATGTTTTGCGCACAGCTGTATAGCGAAGTGCGGGCATGCATTACTCGCATATTGCGATAACTGCGTGCTATTCTTACTTTAGATAATTGAAGAATCTCAGGTAATAAAACACTTTTTTTCACATAGAGGAAATTTTCCGGATGGTTCTTTTGACTCTTTTCAGAGACAACCCGGATCATGATTCCTGTTATTTCATACAATTCAACCCGATAAACCATGAAAATCAACTATTTTCCACAAGCACTGATTGCCCTGGCAATGATGTTCCTGGTCTGGTCATGCGCATCTGACCCGAACATCGAATCAGCCCGGCTGGCTCTGGTCCAGCAGGACTTCGAGGAAGTGATCCGGTCCGCAGAAGCCGCCATCCAGGCCAACCCCGAAAGCGGCAACGGCTACTACTATAAAGGTGTCGCGTACGCTTCCTTGGCTGCAGAAAAACCGGCCGATCAGCGTGTAGAGAATTACGAGATGGCCCGGAAAAATCTCCTGGAAGCCCGCAAAAGATTCGAAGCGCAGAATGTCACCAGTACCGAAGCCCAGAATCTGAATGAGATCATCATTGAAACCTGGGGTTATGAGCACAATATGGGAGTGCAGCCTTTGAGTGAAGATATCATCAGCTCCCCGGAAGACTCCCTCAAGCTTGCCCGGCACCACTTCACTAATGCCACCACTATCAACCCTGACAGTGTTCTGAGCTTCAACCTGCTGGCGGAAGTGAACTTTGCTCTGGGCAACAACGAAGAGGCCGAGGCGATTACCCGGAAAATCATTTATGATATGGACATGGGTGATCTTTACAACTACTACCGCCTGGCTTTCTTCCTCATTGAAAACCAGCGGGATGAGGAGGCCATTGAACTCCTTCTGGAAGCCCGTGACATCTATCCCGATGAGATTGAAATCGTCCAGGAAATTGCCAATGCCTATCTCAGGGCCGGAAAGACTGACGAGGCGTTGGAAGTGGTCCGGGAACTCATCGATCGCGATCCGGAAAACCCGCAGTACCGGCTGGTCTACGCAACCCAGGTTTACCAGATGGTTCAGGATTTGGATGACCAGGTGCGCCAGTTGCACGACGAGGTCTATGACATGAGCAGGGAAATCCGCCAGAAGGCCCGTGAACCCGGAGCGGATCAACAGGCGATTGAAAGGATGATTGCAGATATGGAGGAAAAGCAGGCGGAGGCCAATAATCTGATCGAAGAATCCTTCCGCTTCTCCGATTTGGCGAAAGAGGAATTGCTGCTCGCAGTGGAAAGCGACCCGGATAATGCCGATGTCCATGCAACCCTCGGAATTGTCTATCAGAACCGTGGTGCACTTATGCAGGACAAACGGAATATGACCGAAGACATGGAAGAAGCCGAGCAGTTTGACCGCCAGGCACGGGAATACCTTCAAAAGTCCATCCCGCACTATGAAAAAGCGGCGGAACTGGAGCCTGACAACCTGGAACACTGGACCTCACTTTTCCGTGTCTATACCAACCTCGGAATGACCGAGGAAGCTGAACGCGCACAGGAAAAAATCGGAATCTAACCGGTACATTCGCATATATTCAACAGCGCTGATTTCTGAGCGACCCGGTTTTCCTGCTTTAATAACGGCAAAACCGGAGGCATTTCCGGAATTTTTCAACCCGGCGGTCATGGAGGCTGCCGGGTTTTTTTATGCATGGAATTGCGGCACGGTCCCTATTGCCCTGTCCCGGCCCCGAGTTTTCCTTTGACCCGCGAATACTTATTGAGTATCATTAAAAAATTGTCCGCTGCCAATACGATCGGGTTTTGCATGTCTAGCTGGAAAATGAACCCAGTCCGGCGCATGCATATCAACCCAATTCGCTGTAATACGCATAATCAAATCGACCCAGATGAAATGTCCATGACCGGGCACAGCCCCGGTCACACATGAGCATGATTAAAAGCGTCATGGACATTCTATGTGACCTTATGAATCTAAATTGATTTAAACAGATGAACTGAAAGTCACGAAGTGAAATGTCCATGACCGTCGCCCGGTCACACAGGAGCATGATTAAAAGCGTCATGGGCATTCTATGTGACCTTAGAAATCCAACATTTTAAACACATGAAATTCAACACCAAAACCATCCACGCCGGACAACAACCGGAAGAGACCACAGGCGCTGTCATGCCCCCCGTCTTCTTCACTTCCACTTATGCCCAGGAAGCTCCCAACCGCCACAAAGGTCATGAATATGCCCGGGTCACCAACCCCACCCGCACGGCGCTGGAACAGTTGCTGGCCGGATTGGAAGAGGCGCGTTACGCGGCCGCCTTCGCATCCGGGTGTGCAGCCATGGATGCCCTCATAAAAATGCTGAGGCCCGACGACCACGTAATCGCCACCAACGACCTCTACGGCGGATCCTATCGCCTTTTCACCCAGGTCTTTGAACCCTTCGGCATCCGTTTCAGCTTTGTGGATATGAGCTCTGTCGACAATGTACGCAAGGCGTTTACCGGCAAGACCCGGATGCTCTGGATCGAAACCCCGACCAATCCACTCCTCAATATCGTCGACATTGCCGCACTTGCAGAGCTGGCATCCAGCCAGAAAGCGTACACCATTGTCGACAACACATTCGCATCTCCCGCACTTCAGCAGCCGCTGCTGCTGGGTGCCGACGCCGTTATCCACTCCACCACCAAGTACATTGGCGGGCACTCCGACCTGATCGGCGGTGCCGTCTGCACCAGCAACGATGATATCTACGAGAACCTGGCCTTTCAGACCAAGACGACCGGCGCCGTACCCGGTCCCATGGACTGCTATCTGGCCCTGCGCGGCGTCAAGACCCTGGCTCTGCGTGTCCAGCGATCCTGCGAAAACGCCCGTGCGCTTGCAGAGTATCTCTTATCACATCCCGATGTGGCTGAAGTCCGTTTCCCGGGACTTCCCGATCATCCCGGCCACGATATAGCCGCCCGGCAGATGAAGGATTTCGGGGGGATGGTCTCTTTTTCCCTGAAAAAGGATGACATGCAGACCGCCGAACGGTTCATGAGCAACACCCGCATCTTCACCCTGGCCGAAAGCCTCGGTGGCGTGGAGTCGCTGATCAGCCATCCGGCCAGCATGACGCATGCGTCCATCCCCAAAGAAATCCGGGAAGCGGCCGGCCTCCGCGATTCGCTTATCCGTCTGTCGGTTGGCATCGAGGACATCGATGACCTGAAAGCCGACCTGGACAACGCTTTCAAAGCAACCCTTCACTGAACCCGGATGACACCCGGACGCCATATCATCCTTTCGATCCTCACGGTGCTTGCCGCACTGCCTTTCCTGGCGGCCGGCTGCATCAACCCGTTCGCTCCGGGCGAACTGGAAGGCGACCCCATTGCGGACCTGCTCGGCGACCCGTCGACCATCGAAGGGTTCTACACCCGGTTCCAGAAGGCCTACGAACTGCGGGACACATCCCTCTACGGTCCGCTCATCCATCCGGAGTTCACCTTCACCTTCCGCGATTACGACCGCAACGTGGATGTGACGTGGAGCCGTTCGGAGGAGATGAACAGCACCTACAACATGTTCTCACGCAGTTACGACATTTCGCTTCGGTGGAACAACATCATCGACCAGTTTGAGGTGGATTCCGCCGTAGATACCGGACAGGAATCGATGCTGGTGATCCGGCGATTCAACCTCACGGTGGTCGTCTCACCCTCCGAAGCCCCGTTCCGGAGTGACGGCTCGGCCAGCTTCCTGCTCACCCGGCCGGATGAAAACGCCAACTGGAGGCTTGTTTCCTGGCGGGACGAATCCGATATTTGACAGGTCGACCCCGGTGAGCAGCCTCCTGCTTCCGATCGGTTCCTCAAAACCGGGTCCTGCCACATTTCCATCCAGTTTCAGCCCAAGGTAAAATTTCATGGAAGAGGTTGTTGTCATCGATGCCGTGCGCACGCCCATTGGATCGTTCGGGGGTGAACTGAAATCCGTCCCGGCACCGGATCTGGGCTCGGTTGTTATTGGTGCCCTGTTTAAAAACAACAGCCTGAATCCCGATCTGATCGAAGAGGTTGTGATGGGAAATGCGTTGCAGGCCGGACTCGGACAGGCACCCGCCCGCCAGTCGGCCATGCGCGCCGGACTTAGAAACACCACTCCTACCTGCACGGTCAACAAGGTCGGCGCCTCCGGAATGAAAGCCGTCATGTTTGCCATGCAGCAAATCCAGACCGGTGATTGCAGCATCATGGTTGCCGGCGGAATGGAGAGTATGAGCAATGTGCCCCACTATGTCAGCGACACCCGCTTTGGTATCAATCTGGGAAACAGCAAACTGCAGGATGGCATCATCAGGGACGCCCTCACGGATGTATTCAAAAACTTCTACCTCGGCAATGCGGCGGAAATATGTGCTTCCGAACACAAGATCACACGTGAGCAGCAGGACGATTTTACCGAAGAGTCGCACCGCCGGGCCACCGAATCGCATGACCAGGGGGCTTTTAATGCCGAAATCGCTACCGTCAAGGTCCGCAACCGAAAAGGCAGAGCCGATGTCATCAGCCGCGATGAGGATCTGAAACGGTTTGATGCCGTAAAAATGCGCAAACTCCCCCCTGCTTTTGAAAAAGATGGAACGATTACGGCTGCAAACGCTACTTCGCCCAACGACGGAGCCGCCGGCCTGCTTCTGATGAGCGAGCGCAGAGCCAGGGAGCTGGGCCTTGAACCCATTGCAAGGCTCGTCAGCCAGGCCAGCGCCGCCCATCAGCCGGAATGGTTCACCACCGCCCCGGCCAAGGCCATAAGCCGCGCCCTGGAACGGGCTGGGAAGACCGTTCCAGATATGGACCTGATTGAGATAAATGAAGACTTCGCTGTTGTCACGCTTGTCAATATGCAGCTTCTGGGTGCTGATCCCGCCAGAGTGAACGTGCACGGCGGGGCAGTTGCCATAGGAAATCCGTTAGGCTGCTCCGGCGCCCGCATACTGGTCACACTCATACATGCCCTACGCCGCCATGACAAAAAATGGGGGTGCGCAGGTATCTGCAGCGGCGGTGGTGGTGCATCGGCAATGGTTGTAGAGCGATATTCCTGAGGGAGTGTTATAAACCAATGCGGATGGAAGTTTCCAGCCGGATGATATCCTGTACTATTTCCACATGGCGAATCGTTTTAAAGTATCCCTCAAAAATTGACATTGATGGCGTTTGCGCGTAATTTACCAAGAACCCTTCAATTAAAAAGATATTGCCTATAGTGTCATCGGTTACGGACCCCGGGTTGCCCGGCTTACCCTCTCCGGAAAAAAGCATTTGAATGCTTTCCCGGATTTGCCGGAATTGAGCAAGAGATCTCGCGCAATCCATCAAATAACCTGATTTAATGGTACCACCCTGTACCGTTCTTTGTTCGTAAATGGCAATACCAAGATCTTTCATAGCATCTCTGAGCATCCTGTTTGCACTGCTCGTGCTGTCGCATGGCGGCGGCATGCCGTCTGCCACGCACGCCCAGCAGCTGCGGATTGTCAGCCAAACGGACGGGTTCACCGACTATGAGCTGGTCAACGAGCGCCTGAGGATCACCTCCCCGGAATACCTCATAGTCCCCTGGGCCAACGGCCAGGCCCGCTACCGTGTCATGGAACAGGAGATCGTCCCGGTACGGGCCGACTCCACCCAGATGCACTATGCAAAACACCCCGAGCAGTACCTGATCGCCGGCCGCGACACCCCGCTGATCCAGACCGGGGAGCCCGGTTACACACGCGGGCAGATGGTCGTTCCCCTCATTATTCACATCGCCCGGCAGAATGAGCCGCAGGGAACCACGTTCCAGGTCATCCGGCGCTTGCGCATCCGGGTTTTTGAGGATGAGGATGCCGCCGTAACGCCACGTAAGGACCGTGCGGCGCCTTCCCCGCAGAGCGGCTCCACCCTCACCGGCGCCCAGACCACCGGCCTCGCCACCGCTGCCGAAGCCACGGACAGCCCGCTGGCAACCGGACAGTGGTACCGCATCCCCATCCCGGCCGACAACATCTGGACCCTGGACGCCTCCTACCTGGACGATCTGGGCATCAACGTTTCCCAGATCGACCCGCGCAACATCCAGATATGGACCACCCCGGGCTACGAACTGCCCCACCGCAACAGCGATCCGCGTCCGCAGCTGGCGCAGATCCCGATTATTGTGGAAGGCGAGTCAGACGGCAGCTTCGGCTCCGGCGACCGCATCATTTTCTT
>SKNT01000222.1 GCA_007120385.1 Balneolales bacterium | reverse complement strand
GCCGGGCGCATGTCGGAGGAGGCGCTGCTTTGGAAACAGGATTATCTCGAAGGAAAACGGCTTATGGAAACCGACGTCGACCTGGAAAGGGCGCTTGAACTTCTGTCGCGGTCTGTGCGTTCTTTTCCTGACTCCTGGGTGGCCGGAAAAGCCCATGCCGCACGAGCGGAAATCATGGAACGGCTGGGTAAAGCAGAGGAAGCGGAGACAATACTGCTGCGTGTTGCCGAGTTTTATGTAGTACCATAATCGGAGTGCGTGACGTTATCCACCCGAAAAGTCCACTTTTTTTCGTAGCTTTCCAAGCTACAGGATAACACTTAACTCAAGCATATGAATAAAAGATTTGCACTTTGGGGCGGACTTGTTCTCGCCATGGCCGTAGTTGCTGTTGTGATGGTCCGGCTTGCTGATGAAGAACCGCAGCTTCCGCAACCTGAACGGGCCGCCATCAACTCGAATTCGGATGCCGCCGCCGTCAACGGTAACAACGGCGCCACTGCTATCCTGGCGCCAAGGGAAAACGACTGGAAAAAAGGGAATCCCGATGCCGACGTGGTCGTCGTCAAGTACAGTGACTTCCAGTGTCCGGCCTGCCGGTTTTATGCTTCCATGGACGACCAGCTCGGCAAGGAGCTTGCGGACGACGTTCTTTTCATCTACCGCCACTTCCCGCTCCGGAATTTCCAACACTCCCGCCTGGCAGCGCGCTATACCGAAGCGGCGGGACGTCAGGGCGAATTCTGGAAAATGCACGATCTTATTTTCATCAACCAGCAGCGCTGGTCGAGAACGGATGCCGAACCGATTTTCCGGCACTTCGCCGAGTCTTTGGAACTGGATATGGAACAGTTCGACCGCGATCTGGAAGATCCCACACTTGAGGAACGGATTGATGCGGACTACCGTGACGGACAACGGCTGGGCGTGCGCGCGGTTCCCACTATTTTCATCAACGGCGAAGCCATCCGGAGCCCCAACTCGCTGGATGCCTACCGCGACCTGATCCTTTCCTACAAGTAACATCGCACCAAAAGACGGCAGGCCGCCTGGCGAGCGCATTTCCAGTGTGAGCCACCGTTGCAGACAATATTCACAGAAAAAGTTCATGTCCCGATCAGTTAACCGCACCCCATCCCCAGTTGCATGGGTTGTTGCCTTTGTTGTCATTGCGTTTATCGGTTTTGCCGATGCCATGTATCTCACTGCCTCGCATTACATCGGCGCGCTGCCAACCTGCACCATTGTTGAAGGGTGCGATGAAGTGGCGCTGAGCGAGTATTCCACCATCGGTCCCGTTCCCGTAGCCCTGTTCGGCGTGATCTTCTACACCGTCATGCTCGTTGCTTCCGTGATATGGCTGGATGTTCGCAAGCCCGTGGCCCTGCGTTATCTCCCCTTCCTGACCGTCCCGGCTTTTTTCTTCTCCCTGTGGCTGGTTTACCTGATGCTTTTTGTGATCGAGGCCATCTGCATCTACTGCTTTGTTTCCGCCGGCACGACCACCCTGCTGATGCTGCTATCGCTGCACCTGCGCCGCGTGGTTTGAGGATGCCGGGCTAAGCGTCCGGAATTACTGGAAATAGTCCCCGCTCATCCCTATATTGGAGCGTTGAACAACCAAACAGGTTGGGGGTGCTTGTACGCACGGGCTGAGATCATACCCCGATCACCTGAACCGGGTAATACCGGCGTAGGGAAACCTTGCCGATCACGAAGCGATGCATGTGTTGCGCTTCGAATTTCTTATCGGCGACAGCTCATCTGATGTACAGCGCCTTCAAATTGACGAATCAAAAATTTGGAGGAGCTATGAAATCCATTATTCTTTTTGTTTTTGCGCTGCTGTTTGCCGGCGGACTTGCCGAAACGGCGGCACAAACCATATCCGGTGTGGTGCGCGATGCCCAGACGCGCGAGCCGCTGCCCGGAGCAACCGTCATCCAGGCCGGAACCGACCACGGCACCACAACGGACGCTGACGGCATCTACGAACTCCGGCTCATCGACCGGACACCCGTCCTGGTCGAAATTCGCTTTCTGGGTTATGAACCGCACCGGATTCGCGTCAACTGGAGCGGCGAACGCCAGGAGAACGTCAGCCTCATCCCCACCACCTTCGTCAGCGACGATGTGCTTGTAGAGGCCTTTCGGGTGGATGAGCGGGCTCCTGTAACCTACACCAACGTGACCCGCGAAGAGATTGAGCAACGAAATCTCGGTCAGGATATACCGGTGCTGCTGGAAATGACCCCGTCCGTCATCAGCAGCTCCGATGCCGGCGCCGGTATCGGATACACCGGCCTGCGCATCCGCGGCGTGGATCCGCAACGAATTAACGTCACCGTCAACGGTATTCCATTAAACGACTCGGAGTCCCATGGTGTCTTCTGGGTTAACATGCCCGATTTGGCGTCCTCCCTGGACCTGGTGCAGATCCAGCGCGGCGTCGGGACATCCGCCCACGGACCGGCCGCTTTCGGGGCCACCGTCAACCTTCAGACCACGGCGCTCCAGGCCGATCCCTACGGAGAGATCAACAGCAGCGCCGGATCCTTCAATACGTTCAAGAGCAACGTACGTGTGGGGACCGGGCTCATGTCCAACGGATGGGCTTTTGACGGACGCCTTTCCTACATCACGTCGGACGGGTACATAGATCGCGCCTCATCCGACCTGCGCTCGTTTTTCATATCCGGCACGCGCCACACCGACGACGGACTGCTCAAGCTGAATGTGTTTTCGGGACAGGAGGTGACCTACCAGGCCTGGTACGGTGTCGACCGCGATCAGATCAGGGAGAACCGGCGCTTCAATCCGGCAGGCATGTATACCGATCCGGACGGACAGGTCCGATTTTACGATAACCAGACCGATAACTACACCCAGACGCACTACCAGCTTCACTATTCGCGGCGCCTGGGCGAGCGGCTGTCCGGCAACGTTTCGCTCCACTACACCCGCGGTGCCGGTTACTTCGAGGAGTTCCGCCAGAACAATGCGCTTTCCTCTTATGGATTTGCACCGGTTGAGATCGGGTCGGAGGTCATCACGCGCACGGATCTGGTGCGCCAGCGATGGCTTGACAACCACTTCGGCGGGGCCACCTTCTCAACCGAGTTCCAGGGTGGCGACAACTGGCAGATAACTTTCGGCGGGGGAGTGAACTATTACGACGGCGACCATTTCGGGGAGATTGTCTGGACCCGCGTGGCAAGTCCCGCCGAGCTGGGCGACCGCTACTACGACAACAAAGGCACGAAGTGGGACGGCAATTTCTACACCAAGGCGCTCATTGACCTGTCGGAGCGGCTGAGCGTCCTGGCCGATCTGCAGGTGCGCCATATCGATTACACGCTGGACGGCATCAACAACGACCAGCGCGTGCTCGACGACACCCACCAGTACACGTTTGTCAATCCAAAGGCCGGATTGAGTTACTCACTTGGCGAGTTTGGCCGTCTTTACGGCTACTTCGGTGTATCCAGCAAGGAGCCGGTGAGGCGGGATTTCACCGATGCGACCGAGAACCACATGCCCAGCCACGAGACGCTCTACAATGTGGAGGCCGGCTATCGCGGCGGATGGGAGCGTCTGCGTTTCGGGATCAATGCCTACTACATGCATTACGACAACCAGCTCATCAACACCGGTGACATCAACGATGTGGGGGATCCGGTGCGCACCAATGTGCCGGACAGCTACCGCACCGGTATTGAGATGGAGGCCTCTTTGCAGATCACAAGCGGCCTTCACTGGGGCGGGAATGTGACACTGAGCCGCAACCGCATCCCCGAATTCGTGGAACGCATTGACCGCTACGATGAAAACTGGGCGTTTATCGGCCAGGAGGAGATCCTGCATGAAAACACGGCCATTGCGTTTTCGCCGTCGGTGACATCGGCATCGCAGCTGAGCTGGCAGTTTGGCAATTCCAGAGTGGACTGGTATTCCCGTTATGTTGGCCGGCAGTACCTGGACAATACATCCAATCCTGATCGCACGCTTGATCCGTGGTGGATCAATGACCTTCGCCTTTCCTGGGACTGGGGCGGGCTGCAGTATGTCCGCAACGTGCGTTTGCAGGTTATGGTCAACAACATATTTGACCACATGTACGAGTCGAACGGCTACACTTTCGGCTATTTTGCCGGCAGCCAGGAAATCCGGGAAAACTACTACTTCCCGCAGGCCGGTCGTCATGTTCTCGGAGGCATATCGGTGGCATTCTGATTCCACGGTTCTGAATCCGCGGTCCTTATTATCTGGCACCAAACCTGCGGCATGACCCGGATTGGGGGGGGCGGACAAGGCCCGTCCCCAATCCCCTCCTGTTTGCGGGTGGGCTAAACCGCTGGAAAGCTGGTTGAGGATTCCTATATTACAGCGATGTAACCGGAATCCCTGTTTTCCTTCTTAAAAAATGCCTGAATCAGAACTCTATACCGTCTTTCAGACACTGGGAATATCCCTGCTTATGGGTCTGCTGGTCGGCATGCAGCGGGAGCAGCAGGATACTACCATAGCGGGTTTCCGGACCTTTGCCATAGTCACGGTATTCGGGACGATCTGCGGTTTCCTTAGCCAGTATTACAGTCCTTTGATTCTGGGCTTCGGACTGCTCGGTGTGGTTGCCATCATCGTGGTCGGCAACATGATGAAGATGAAGAGCGGGAGCACCGAGTTCGGCATGACCACGGAGATCTCCATCCTGCTGATGTACGGGGTGGGAGCGTACATCACAATCGGGCCCTGGGTGATCGGCGCCGCCGTGGCGGGCAGCACGGCCATCCTGCTTCAGCTGAAACCACAGTTCAGGGGTGCGCTGGCGCGGCTGGAGAACAAAGACATCAAGGCGATCATGCAGTTTGTTCTGATCACCTTCATCATCCTCCCGATTCTTCCCAACCAGACGTTTGGCCCGTTCGATGTCTTCAATCCGTATCGGACCTGGCTTCTGGTGGTCCTGATAACCGGGATCAGCCTGGGCGGCTATCTCATCTACAAGTTCATGGGCGACCGTGCCGGCACGGCGCTTGGAGGCATGCTGGGCGGCATTATCTCCAGCACGGCCACCACGGTGAGCTATTCCCGCATCTCGGCGCAGACGCCGTCGGCCGGGTTCCATGCAGCCGTGGTGATCATAATCGCATCGGCCATGGTATACCCCAGGGTGGCCATTGAAATACTGATCATGGCCCCGGACTATTTCTACCAGATGATCTGGCCGGTGGCACTGATGTTCGTCGTCAACATCATTGTGGCCTGGTACGCCTACAGGCAGGTCAAGAAAAGTGAACATGAAATGCCTTCCCAGCGCAACCCCAGTGAACTGCGGACGGCACTCACATTCGGTGCCGTGTACGTGGCCATATTGCTGGTGATTGCGGCCACCACGGAATATCTGGGTTCCGAAGTGCTGTACATTGTCGCCGCCATCTCCGGTCTGGCGGACATGGACGCCATCACACTGTCCGTTTCTCAAAAAGTTCAGAGCCAGGCACTTGCCGCCACACTGGGCTGGAAGCTCATCCTCACCGCTCTTATCTCCAACACCGTATTCAAATACCTGCTGATCCGGTTCATCGGCGGCAATGCGGTGGCTAACAAGGTCATTCCGGCATTTTCGGTAGTCATCGTGGCTGCCCTCCTGCTGATTTTCATCGGGTAACAAAAGTCTGCCCCATTAAGGTAAAAACAATGAACATCACAACGAACAAGGTGCGAATCCTCCTGATCATGGGGGTCGTGCTGGGGCTGACCCTGACCGCCAATGCGCAAAAAAAATCCGGCGATGCTGCAATCGGACTGGGTATGGCTTACGGCTTCGACATAGCAACGGATGGTGAATTGGGGTTCAATGCCAACGCGTACTATTCCCTGACGGACGGCATCAGGGTGGGAGCCGACTTCATTTACTACCTGCTGAATGACCCGCAGTTCCAAAGTCCCCGCTTTTTTGAAGTGAACATCAATTCAAGCTACCATTTCGTCAACATGGAGGTGCTGCGCATTTATGTGCTTGTGGGCATGCACTACGCCAGCTTCCGCTACGACCGGCCGGTCATTGCTTCGGATTCCGAGGAGTCGCATAACGAGTTTGGCCTGAATATCGGAGGCGGGGTTGAGCTTGACTACGAGACCATCATTCTTTTTCTCGAACCGAAGCTGACCATCGACGGGTTCGATCAGTTCAGCATCACGGTGGGCGGAAGGATTCCGTTCTGATTCCGGTGGATGGGATGCCGGCTCCGGAAGTCATACACGGCTCCCTTGTCACGAGCTTGTAACCAGAAAATGAAGGGCAGGATGACGGCGCCCAAAAAGAAAAGCCCTTCAAGTCTGTAACATAATGACCGAAAAGGGCTTATAGGGTGGTGAATCGGGTGGGGCTCGAACCCACGACCCACGGCTTAAAAGGCCGTTGCTCTACCAACTGAGCTACCGATTCATCCGCATTTTTCAAAGACTTCAAATATAGCCACGATACAAGTTATTTTCAAGAAGAAATCACAGCTTGTAAAGAAACCCGACTTTATGATACCTTGTCGTTAGATTGAATGCCGGAAGGTGTTGCGGGTGTGTCACCGCACAAGTGCACCCAAATGGGTGCCGGTCCACCCCGGTTGTCCGGTACCGTTGTCACCAAAGTCACAGTTACAAATCAGAGAACCATGGCAACCATATTCACAAAAATAATCAACGGAGAAATTCCGAGCTACATAATCGCCGAAAACGAGCATTTTTTCTCCTTTCTGGATATCAATCCAGTCAGCAGGGGACATACGCTCGTGATCCCGAAAAAAGAGATCGACTATCTGTTTGATCTGGAGGATGCGGAACTTGGCGAGCTCATGATTTTTGCAAAAAGTGTGGCGCACGCCATTGACAAGGCGCTTTCACCGATGCGCACCGGGGTGCTTGTAGACGGAAGGGAAGTGCCCCATGCGCATGTTCATCTGGTGCCCATTTACAGTGAAAATCAGAAGACGGCACTCGGGCAGAAAGTGGAGGTTTCCAAAGAGGAGATGGTCCGGCTGGCAGAGCAGATCGGCAACGCATGGGAGCCGCCGCTATGAACATCCTGATCCTGCACGGACCCAATCTCAACATGCTTGGCCGCCGCGAAAAGGAGCATTACGGCGGCGGCGATCAGGAAGAGCTGCAGCGCATGCTGTCGGAACGGTTTCCCGGTTTCCGGTTTGAGCTGTTCCAGAGCAATCACGAAGGTGAGCTGTTGGATCGCATCCACAAAGCCGTGGATGAGGATCACGTCGGCGTGATCGTCAATTTCGGAGGCCTGACCCACACATCCGTCGCGCTTCGGGATGCTTTGAGCCTGTTGCCGCAGGATCGGATTGAAGTGCACCTGTCGAATATCCATGCGCGCGAGTCGTTCCGGCATACCTCCCTCACGGGCGGCGTTTGCCGGGGAATGGTCAGCGGATTCGGTTTTTTCGGTTATATCATGGCTGTGGAAGCGCTGCTTCACAACAGATAAAGGGGATGCCGTGGGCAAGATACGAGAGCTCTTTTCCGACACGCTTGTATACGGCATCAGCAGTATCGCTGCCCGCTTCATAAACTATCTCCTGGTCCCCTTTTACACGATGTATTTCGAGCCGGCAGCCTATGGTATCATCGGGCTGATCTTCGGGGGCATTGTCTTTCTGAACGTCCTGTTCACGTTCGGGATGGAATCTTCCTACCTGCGATACGGGGCAGAACGTGAACGGGCCGGGGATGTCTTCACCTCAATCCAGGTAACGGTTCTCGGAGGCGCGTCACTGCTGGTGCTTCTTTCGTGGCTGTTCATGCCCGTGCTGGCACCGCTGTTTGGACTCGATGCGTTTGTATCGGCGCATCCGGAACAGATTACGGGTCCGACTGCCGCCCTGGGTCTTCATCCGTTTACAGGGGAGTCCCTTTTTTATTTGATGCTGGCCATTCTTTGGCTGGATGCGCTTGCCGTGGTACCGTTTGCCGAACTGAGACTGGTGCGCAAGACCCTCACCTATGCCCTGATCCGGCTGGGCAACGTGATTGTTAACGTTGCACTGAATCTCTATCTGGTGATTGGCGCCGGTTGGGGAATTGAGGCGGTGCTGGTGAGCAACGCCATTGCGTCTTTGCTGACGGTACTGGTGCTGGTCTGGTTTACTTCCGGCATGTACCGGGGGCGATGGGATCGCGAGCATTTCAGCCGGGCACTCTGGTTCGGAATTCCCTACATACCTGCCGGACTCAGTCATGCTGTCAATGAGGTCCTCGGCCGTTTTGCCGTGAACAACATGCCGCAGGAGACGGTGGACCGGCTCTATGGTACGCAATACACCGCTGACGATATCACCGGAATTTTCAATGCCTGCATCAAACTGTCGGTATTCATGCTTCTGGCCGTTCAGATGTTCCGGATGGCCTGGCTGCCGTTTGTGATGCGCCAATCCGGCAGCGATGACGCACAGAAAACCTTTGCCGATGTCTTCACCTGGTTCAACATAGCCGCCGCCGCGGTGTTCATTGGTGTCGGGCTGTTCGTGGAACAACTGGTCCAGATCCGCATACCCCTGCTTGATGGAACACTGATCGATTCACGCTACTGGATGGGGCTGTATATTGTGCCCTGGCTGCTGATGGCCTACTGGTTCCAGGGCTGGTTCCTCAATTTTATGGCAGGTGTGTTTATAAAAGAAAAAATGTGGTATGTTTCCGGTATAGCAATGATCGGAGCACTGATCACTTTGGTGGGAAATTTTTTACTGGTGCCTGTGTACGGGATGCAGGGTGCCGTCTGGGTCAAGCTGCTGTGCTTTGTGACTATGGCGGTGTTGATTTACCTGCTGGTTCAGCGAGTCTATTCTGTCCCCTATCGCATGCCAAAAAATGTAATGATAGTGCTGTTGTCCGGTGCGGTTGTCGCTGTTGGACATGGCTTCGGTACTGATTTTTTTGAACCTTTGCTTGCAAAGATGGTGTTGTTCGTGTTAAGTTTGGGATTATTGACAGCTTTTGGAATAACTGAAAAACTAAAACGTTAGCCAATCACGTCTGTAAAACAGAGACCAGCTTTCTCCTGGTGTAATATCATTACTTATCATTACTTAAATTTTTCATTACTATTTACGCCTTTTCAGGGCAATCATTAAGTACAGGATACTATTATTATGGGCAAATACGGCATATATGTTGACGCAGTGAGTGTAACCATGAACGGTGGATACGGCCTTCGCTATGATATCCTCCGGAAATTTGCTGCCCGCACCGGCGGCAGGGCGTCCAGACTCAACGTATACCTTGCATATGACCGCAGCCGGGCAAGGGAAGATGACAGCTACCAGGCAAAAACGTCACGCTTTTGCGAAGTACTGCGTGATTTCCAGTACAAGGTAATTGAGCGCCCGGTGGACCGTCTCATTGATCCCGATACCGGAGAAGTGGTTTCCCAGGGTATTGTGGATGTGGATATGACCGTGGATATCATATCGCAAGCCGGTGAACTGGACCGCCTGGTTCTGCTTTCACACAGCGAGAAATTCGTACGGCTTGTAAATGCAATGCAGGACAACGGATGTCGTGTGGAACTTATCGGATTCGACAATATCGACCCCATACTTAAGCAGCAGGTGGACTTGTACGTTTCGGGCTATGTCATACCCGGTCTGCTTCCGGTCAAATCACCGTATGAGTGGGGGGCCGTAGGTTCCCGGGTCAGGGGTGTCTGCTATGACTTCTCGCACAACGAAGGATACGGGTTCATGCGCTATCTTGCGAAGATAAATGACAAGCTTTGGGTGACCGATTCCCGTTCCCCGGATTCACCCTATTGCACGGTGTTCGCCCATGTGTCCCAGTTTGAGGCCGATTTTGATACAAGCTACCTGCCAAGCAGGGAGCTTATTTTCGAGTTTGACCTGGTGGAAAATGAAAAAGGCCTGGTAGCGCAAAACATCGTGCTGGTATCCGCACCCTGACGATAGTGCAGAGTTGCGTAATGGCATCGTTGGTTGGCCCGTCTGCCCTCGCACTCCGGCCAATACACAATGCATTAACGTGTAAAAGACGGAACGTTTTAATTCTTCCGGATAAAAAAAAGCCCCGCCGGTCTGGCAGGGCTTTTTTTTCAATCTCACCCGGATTGCTGCACCCCGGGCGTTTTCGGAGTTGTTACGAAAGACGATTCAGGTCTTCCAGTCCCTTCCGGACATGGTCGGCGGACTC
>SKNT01000002.1 GCA_007120385.1 Balneolales bacterium | reverse complement strand
CGACTCGGGTCCAAGCACTACACGTGCTCCGGCAGGGCCTGCCACATCCACCCCGAATTCGATGTTTTCGATGAGCAAGGATTCGTGGCGGGCGAGCAGGGCGGTCTCGAAGTAGTAGCGGTCCTCGCCTTCGAGGGAGAGTTTCAGCGGGACGCGCTGCAGGGCGTAGCCGTCGCGGCGGACGATGACGAGGATGTTGTCTTCGCCGGGCACCTCGTCGAGTTCGATTTTGCCGTCGGGGCCGGTGGTGCCGGAGATTTCGGTGCCATGGATGAGGACTTCGGCACCGGTGAGGGGTTCGCCGTAGGCGTCACGGACCAGGCCGGTGAGGGTGACAAAGCGTCCGGTCGGCACGGGGTCCTGGATGACCAGTTCCTGGGTGAAGGTGTGGGTTCCGCCCTGGTCGGTGGCCACGGTGAGGGTGACGGTGTAGGTGCCGCCCTCGGGGTAGATACGGGCGATGCGGGGCTGTCCGCCGCGGCGTCCGTCGCCGAAATCCCAGCTGTAGATGAGCGTGCGGCCTTCCGGCGCTTCGGATCCGGTGGCGTCGAAGGTTATGGGGACGCCGGCCTGAAGGTCACCGGTGCTGATGGTGAACGAGCCGAGCGGGGCTTCAGCAGGCTGCAGGTCGATGAGCATCTGCGATGTCAGTTCATGGACATCATACAGCAACTCGGCGTTCTGCCAGCCGAATTTTTCTACGACCATGCGGATGCCTTCCTCGCCAGCCGGATGGAACCCGTCGGGGAGATGGATTGCGCCGGAGGGCCGGGTGTCCTGTCCGGGCCGATGGGCCTTTGAGACCCGGAGGGCGGGCAAATCGGCGGTTTTGGCCACGGGCTCGGGCGTGCCGACTCGGTCGTCGGTCACCTGCTGCATGTGGATGGCCACGGGACCGGAACGCGTGAGCAGGAACCGGCGCGTTTCGGTCACCTTGTTGTTGTCGAACCGTACGCGGTAAAAGTAGACCCCTGTAGCCAGACGTGAGGCCGGATGGACGCGCCGGCCCAGCACGTCAAAAATCTCGACAAGAGGGGTCTCGGGTTCGTTGCCCGGCGTGGTGTATTCCAGGGTGATGCGGTCGGTGCTGCTGACCGGGTTGGGATAGATGCTGCCGACCCAGTATTCGGTGGCGATGCTGCCCGGCTCATCAATGCTCACATCCACGGACAGGGTGGCCTCGAAGGCACCGTCGTCGCCGGTGAAGACGCCGGTGAGCAGTTCCGCCCCGGTACCGGCGTCGTAAAAACCAATGCGAGCCCGCAGTATGGGCGATTGCGTGACGGCGTCGCGCACGATGCCGCGGACAGTGACGCCATCGGTTAGCAGCTCCAGGGCTTCGAAGGAGCGATGCTCACTGCCGAGCCGAATCCCCCCAAATGGCAGTCCGGAAGCGCCTGGTTCGGCGACTTCCGATGTGGTGATGCCTGGTTCGGCACCACCCGGATCAAAAGCAATTGATTCGGTTCCGGGATGCGAGGCACTGCCGGAAGGAGCGAAAAAGTTCAGGTAAACCGGTGCGGTTACGAATGCCGCGAAGAGATACAATCCCGTAACGCGGGATAGAACCGAAAACATACCCATAATAAAATCCCCTTAATAAAGTAACGTAGCCGCTTTATAAGTCTGCCGGAAATGCTACAAATGCAGGGATCCTGGCGGGCTGGCGAAGCGGATTTTACAGATAGACAGATAGAAAAAAAGTCGGGAGAATGGAAATCCTAACACACTAATATATAGACAGATGAAGATAACTTCAAAAATAAAAATGTTATGCTGTTAAATATCTGGATTGGGTCCGGCATTGCCGTAAATACCGGTATTTACTTTTTCATGACTTATGGGTAGAATGCAGGAGGTATTTCCAAGTGGTTGTAATATGAAAAGTTGAAGCAAGATAATGAGGTCTGGAACCGGCAACTAAAATATGAAATGTCCACGACGGCAATCCGACACACAGGAGCATGATAATAATCGTCATGGACATTCTATGTGACCTGTTGAATCAAAAAAATATAAATAAACACATAAAACGCCTATGAAACCGCAGACAGCAATGAAAAGCGTATGGATACTGTTGATGATGTGCGCGGTGGCCCCGCTGGTGCAGGGGCAGGTAGTGCGCCATGTTGCCATAAGCGGCAATGACCAGGATGCTGCAAATACCTGTTTCGATCCGGAAAATCCGTGCCGGACGATCAATCAGGCACTGGATGTTTCGTCGTCAGGCGATACCATATCGATTGGAGGTGGTGTGTACACAGAGACGCTGGAGATTGTCAGATCGCTCACACTTCGCGGAGCGGGGCAGGGGATTACCATCCTGCAGGCGCATGCACAGCCGTTTACGTCGGAATCTGGCGTCATAGCCATCGACGGGGGCGGCGGAAACCGGCAGGTCCGCATTTCGGACATGACCATTCGGCACGGGGCCGGTAACAATACTGCCGGCGGTGGTGTCCACAATGCAGGGGCAAGTGTGACGCTGGAGTCTGTAACCTTTTTTGCCAACTCCGGCAGGGGGGGTGGTTTCCATAACAATGAGGGCGCTGCTGAGCTGGTGGATGTCACTTTCACGGAGAATAGGGGTGATTTCGGAGGCGGTATGTATAACAGAGGAGCGGATCCGGTCCTGACGAATGTCCGGTTTATCGATAATGCAGCCACCGCCCAGGGCGGCGGACTTCATAATGAAGGTGGGTCGTCACCTGAATTGACGGATGTTCTTTTTCGAGGCAACTCATCGGTGAACAATGGCGGGGCGATGACCAATACAACGGAGAGCAACACCCAGCTAACAAATGTGATTTTCGAGAACAACACGGCCACGAATCATGGAGGCGCCCTTCGAAACTCCTCCAACAGCCACCCGGTTCTGGATAATGTGGTGTTCACCGGCAACTCCGCCGGACTAAGTGGCGGTGCCATATCCAATACCATTGCCAGCAGTCCGGTTCTGGATAACGTGGAGTTCACCGGCAACTCGGCCGGCAGGCATGGCGGTGCCTTGCATATTTCAGGCAACAGCCATCCGGAATTTACGGAGGCCGTTTTCAGGCAGAATACGGCCGGCGCGACCGGCGGCGCCATCCGCAATGAAACCAACAGTTCGGCAGCTTTTCTGAACGCCATTTTTGAAGATAATACGGCGAGCGAACAGGGCGGTGGCATCTTTCAAAGAAATGGCAGCCGCACAGTCCTTGTCAACACCCTGTTGGCAGGCAACACTGCCGGTGATCAGGGTGGAGGTATTTTCAACATTGAAAACAGTGTCCTGGAGCTCATTAATGCCACCATCAGTGAAAACAGCTCGACCGGGTTTGGGGGCGGCATCTTAAACGGAAGCGAAGAGGTGGCGGACACCAGTTCCGTCACACTGAGGAACACCATCCTTTGGAGAAATACTTCCGAGAATATCGGAAACGAGATTTATCATTTTTCGGAGAGTGGCTCATCAGTGCAATTTGACCATGTGCTGTACCGGGAACGGGACGGTGCGGGCGATGTCGTGCGTGGAGGGTCGTTCACAGAGGCCGGATCCGTCACCGATGATCCGATGTTTGTGGATGCGGTGGCCGGTGATTTCCGGCTTCAGCCGGGTTCGCCGGCAATCGATGAGGGGAGTCCGGAAACGGACATGAGTGTCTTTGCCATGGGTGAGGACAGTGAACCGCTTGATCTGGACGGGAATCCGCGGGTGCATGGTGACGCGATTGATCTGGGTGCCTATGAATTCAAGGCGGATGATACCTCGGCCGGCAATCTGGCTTCAGAACAACCCGGGGTGTTCCAACTGCACCAGAACTATCCCAATCCGTTCAACCCATCCACGGTAATCCGGTATGAACTGCCGGAAGCGGCACCGGTCCGGCTGGAGGTGTTTGATCTGCTCGGACGCCGTGTCGCCACTCTGGTCAGCGAACAGCAGCAGGCCGGCGCCCATCAGGTCATATTCGATGCCGGATCGATTTCAGGCGGCGTCTACCTGTATCGGCTGAATGCCGGCGATTTCAGCCAGACGCGGACCATGATGCTGATCAGATAAACCAGGCGGGTCTTTCCGGGAGGATGTGGCGGGCACATGTTGCTTGCGCCGGATGATGGCTGATGCATGTGCCGGATGATGGTTGTTACAAGATGGATTTGAGCGGATCGGATTGCTTCAGGTCATCGAGTTTCTGGAACGTGAGCGGCTTGTCGATATAGTCAATGACGATGTCGTAGTTCCGGGAGCGGGCCATGTCGGCGGCGTCGACCGAGGAGGTGACCATGGCCACCCGTACCCGGGCGGTCAGGTTTTCCCGGTAGAGGCGATCCAGGAAATCCCACCCGCTGACCCCGGACATGTTGATATCCAGCAGGACCAGAAACCGGTCGCTGCGGTTGTTGCGGATGTGGTTGAGGGCGTCCTGGCCGCTGTAGAAAAGGCGGGGCGAAGGGTGCAGTCCGCTTTTTAGCACAAAACGGTGGTGCAGCATGGCGATGATGCGGTCGTCGTCAACAATAAGGGTTTCAAAGCGGCTCATGCGCGTACGTCGGTTTCGAAAACATGGTCGGTTTTTCGGGCAATGTCACGGATGATGTTATCGAGCTCGTTGGCGGAACGGACAATCTCCTTGAGCACCTGGTCTTTTTCCATGTCGGAGAATTCATCGTCTTGCAGCACATCAGTCAGCCCCATCAGGCGCACCAGGGGCGCACGGACCACGTGGGACTGCGTCCAGGCAATTTCACGAAGCACCCGGTTCTGTTTTTCGAGGGCCATGAGGTGGGTGCGCCGTTCGGTCACATCCTGTACCGTGCCGATGGCGCGCAGGGGACGCCCGTTCTTGTCTGTCTCGAACCGCGCATCCTCGTGCACCCATATGTTCCGGTCTTCCTTCAGTACCCGGTACTCGATGGTGTAGCTGTCCGTATGATTGGCTTTGGCTTCATGCCAGACATCCCAGACCTTTTGCCGGTCGTCAGGGTGGACCTTTTCCATCCATTTTGTCAGGGAGACCGCTGCGTTGCACGGAACATTCTTCCTGCAAAACCCCATAATGATGCAGGTCTGTTCCGAGAGTTCGATCATGTCGTCGGCAATGGTCAGCTTCCAGCTGCCGATTTTGGCCACTTTCTGGGCCTGGCTGAGGTCGTAGGTTCGTTCCCTGACGATCTCCTCCAGGTGGGATTTCTGGTCCTGCAGCTTCCTTCGGGCCTCACGAAGCTCGAGATGAATCCGGATTCGGGCCAGGACTTCCTCACCCTGGAACGGTTTGGTGACGTAGTCGACACCACCCTCGGTGAAGGCCTTGACCTTGCTTTCGGCATCACCCAGGGCGCTGATGAAGATGACGGGTATGTCGGACAGGGAATCGTTCTGTTTGAGGATGCGGCATACGTGGTAGCCGTTCATCCCGGGCATCATCACGTCCAGAAGGATCAGGTCGGGGGTGTTCTGCAGCGCGGCCCGTATGGCAAGTTCACCCCTGGGAAACTGGACCACGCGATATCCGGCCGATACGAGCATCTCTTCGAGCAGCTCGAGATTCTCGATGGTATCATCGATGGTCATGATGGTTGGCGCGGTTGTGTCAGGGGAGGAGTTCATCGCTTCGCGGTATCAAATTTCCTCGAAAAGGTCGAGCAGGGTGTCGTAGTCGTAAGCGGCGGCCAGTTCCCTGATGGCGGCGGATACGGCCGCGTGCTCCGGGTTCAGAATGTCGGCCAGTCTTCGCAGGCCGATCATGTCGCCTTCCAGGGTTGCGGTGCGGATCCGGCGTATGGTTTCGGGCGGCAGGCAGGCGACAGTCTCACGGGTGAGCAGTTTCCTGGCCGTTTCGGTGTGGTATTCCGGCGGCGGTTCATCCGTCAGATAGGTGACATTGAGGAGTTTGCCGAGCAGCGTCAGCAGTTCATCGGGATCCACTGGATGGCTGAGACAGCCGTCCAGTCCGTAGGTGTTGGGCGCAGAGCCGCTCAGAGCATAGCTGCTGGTGAAGGCGATGATCGGGGTGAGCCCGCTGCCCAGGGAGTTCTCGCCGGCTTCCGTATCACGGATGAGCTGCGTGGCCCTGATACCGTCTGCGGCGGGCATGCGCAGGTCCATAAGAATGGCATCGGGTTCCCATGAAGCGTGCTGTTCAATCGCTTCCTGACCGCTTTCCGCTTCCCGTACCACATAGCCGGCCGGTTCCAGGATGGCCCGCAGCAGTTCGCGGTTGACACGCTGGTCGTCGGCCACCAGGATCTTCGGGTTGCCGGCGCCCTCGGCCAGGCGTGTAATCCGGATCAGACCGGCATCGGGATGGAGGCCCGTCTGGTCGGCAATGGTCACGGGCAGCATCAGCCGGAAGCGGCTTCCTGTCCCGGGTATGCTGTCCACCTCGATGCTCCCGTCCATCAGGTATGCCAGCTTCCTGGAGATGGGCAGGCCCAGGCCCGCGCCGCCGGCGCGCAGACCTTCCTTGTACTGGTAGTATTGGGAAAACAGGTGATTGATCCGGGATTTTTCAATGCCGGGACCGGTATCCTCCACTTCGAAAACAAGCCGGATGCGATCGTTTGGATCTGACATCGGCGGGGCCGTGTAGTCGTGGACTCCGAGGCGAATGGTTACGGCTCCCTTTTCGGTAACCTTGAGGGCATTGCTCAGCAGGTTGACCAGCACCTGCCTGATCTTGGCCTCATCGGCAAAGACGAATTCGGGCACTTCCGGTGCAATCTCGCTGGTATACTTCAATCCGGCACGATTTGCCTTGGGGACAAACATGAGCATCACCTCATCAACAAGCCGGTGGATTTGGAACCGGGTCGGGTTGACGGTTTCGGCACCGGCTTCAATTTTGGAGTAGTCCAGTGTCTGGTTGACCAGGGTGAGCAGGTACTCGCTGCTGCGCGTGATGGTGCGGATCTGCCCGACCTGCTTTTCGGAGAGCGTTGCATCGCGTTCCAGGACCCGTGAAAAGCCGATGATGGCATTGAGCGGGGTGCGGATCTCGTGGCTCATGTTGGAGAGAAACGTGGTCTTGGCACGGTTGGCGGCTTCGGCTTCCGTGCGGGCGATGCGGTGCTGCTCGGCTTTCTTGCGGTCGGTTATCTCAAAAATCATTCCGCAGACGGCGGTGATGCTTCCGTGCACATCACGCACAGGGAATTTGGTGCTCATGTAGCAGCGCTCTTCCCTTCCATCAAAAAAGATCTCTTCGGCTTCAATGGTTTCTCCCGTTTCAAGCACATGCCGGTCATTCTCCATGAAGTTTTTGGCAGTGACCGGGCCAAAGAGATCGGCGTCGGTGCGGCCAAGTGCCTCTTTCCGGGATATTCCGGTGACCTCCTGCCACTTCTGGTTAACCAGCTGATAGGTGGCGTCAGTGTTCTTTACAACGATGATGGAGGCGCTCTTGTCGATCAGGTCGGCCAGGAACCGTTCGTTTTCCTGGAGGTTTTTCTGCGTGCGTATGCGGTTCTGCACGTTGACCATCATCTGTGCGAAGATGGTCAGCAGTTTGCGTTCGTAGTCGGTGATGGTGTGGTACTGCCGGACGAAATCCAGGCCCACGAAACCCACGCAGTTGTTCCGGTCCATCATGGGTACGGCAATCAGGCTTTTGATGCCCTGGGGTTCAAGCATTTGCCGGATGGAGCTGCCCTTCGGCAGGGCCTGTACGCTGGACACGTGCATGATCTCACCTTTCCGGTGGGTGTTGACCCAGTCCGGGATGTGCTCGTTGGGATAGTCCTTCAGGTATTCGATCTGCGGATCAATGCCCGCAGCGCACCACTCGTAGGTGTTGGTGGATGTGTTGCGGTCGAAATCGTACTCGAAAATGTAAAAACGGTCGGCGCCGGAAAATTGTCCAAGTTCGGCCAGGGACTGGCGGATGGCCTGGTCCACTTCCGACTCGGGGATGCTGATGTAGGTTGCCGAGACATGCATCAGCAGTTCCTGAAGGCGGGTCTGAAGCACCAGTTCGCGCTCCACCAGTTTCTGCCGGGTGATGTCGCGTCCGGTGGACTGGATCTCCGCCACGTTGCCGTCCTCGTCGATGATTGCCGAGTCGGTCCACTGCTGCCATCCGATGCTGCCATCCGGCAGGGTTACCTCGTGGCTGTAGGTGACGGAGCGGTTGGATGCGTCCAGGCGGGAGAGTGTCTCCATCACTCCCGCGCGGCTGTCTTCAGGGATCAGGTCCAGGAACCGCGTACCCAGCAGTTCGTCCGCAGTGCGTCCGAACATCCGACAATAGGGCGCGTTTACAAAGGTTAGCGTGGAGTCGGGAAGGAAGCGGCAAAGAAGATCCTCCTGTGTCTCTAGGATCGAACGCAGAAACCGTTCGCTTTGCCTCAGCTTTTCCAGCTCTTCGCGGTACCATGCTTCGGGATTTGAGCCTGATGGAAGTTCAGCGGGTAATTCAGCCATGGGAGCAGTGGATGAAAAAGAATAATTTCTGTTTCGATATCAGGAAAAGCGGAAATTCGAGTAAATAATGTGGAAGCGCATAGCTATCGTCAACGACCTGTATTAACGAGTTCTGACCCCCCAGGAATATAAAAACAATTGAAAATATAGAAGAACTGCCGGCCTAATGCAAAATACAAATGTGATGCTACCAGTAGGTTAACCTTATCTGAATGGTAGTATCGGTCCGCAGCTCGAACAGGCGGTCTTCCAGCGCCGGTTCGCCGAACCGGCTGCGCGGGTTGTTGGAGAAGCCGTATCCCTCGGTGGGGATGCCCAGCAGGTTGGTGTCCAGCTTGCCGTTGCTGTTCTCATCGTGGAACAGGCGTACGGCCACGGGTCCGGGCGCCAGGCTGTCGAACCGCACGGTAACGTTTCGGCCGGTGACCGGATGGATTTCGGCGGTAATGGTTTCGCCTTCTGCATCGCTTACTTCAATGAACAGCTCACCGCGGATGCGGCGGAACTCGCCGGTCTCGACTGCAAGGGTGTGCGGGAGGGGGTCTTCAGGCTGGAAGGCGGGTTTTTGTGCTGCATGGGGTGTGGTTCCATCCATGAGCAGCAGTAAAGCCCATGTCGCCATAAACGGAAAAGAGGGTGTGGAGAACGGCATGATAGCAAATGTATGGATTTGGTTGTTCTACTCTCACCGGCAGAGCGCCTGCACGGCGCGGATGTCCTCGGCCGAGAGCACAATCTCGCGTCCGAGCATCTGGTCGCGGATGGTTTCGTACATGATGGACCTGCTGTCGGGTACGTGCCCGAGGCCGAGCGCATGGCCGATTTCATGCGCCAGGATCACTTTCAGCTCCCGGCGGTTGTGGAAGTGGTAGACCGTGATGGTGCCGCGGGTGCCGTCGAACCGGTACAAGGCGCTGTTGAACCGGTACTCGTCGCCGAACTCCCGGTAGAACTGCCGCACCATGTCGTCGTGGAAGGCGACCTCGCGGTTGAGCAGGTCGGCGCGGCGGTTCAGCGAAGCGACGAACTGATCCAGGTCGGCCCTCATTTCGCGCTCCCGCTCCCGTTTGGCCTCAACGGCCTGCAGCTGCTCCTCATATTCGCCGAGCTGACCCTCGCCGAATCCGCCGCTCTGGTTCACGCTTTCCACCCAGGAGTTGAAGCGCTCGATCCGCTCGTTCAGCCGGCCGCTGAGCCGGCGGTGTTCCCCGGTCCGGCGCTCCAGGTCGCGCTGCTCCAGCTCGTATTCCCGGTGCAGCTGGTCGATGAAGTCGCCCTTGGATGCGATCTGGTCCTGGAAGCGGCGGGCGCGGTCGGATTGATCCTGGCGCTCGTCGTATTCGAAGAGGATGGTGTTGCGGGCCTGTTCGCCGGCACGGATCCCCTCGTGGAACTGCACGTCCAGACGGTCCACGGCGCCGGCCCAGAGCGCCAGCGCTTCTTCGACCGCCTGCCGCACCTCATTGCGGGAGATATGGAAACGCGGGTCGATGGTACCGATGGCGTAGCTGAATTCGAGGGTACATGGTCCCGGGCCGACCGACGACAAGGCCGTATCGGAGTTGCCGCGGACCTGGTTCCGGGCGTCGTCTCTGCTGCAGCCGGACGCGGTGGACAAAACGGCGCACAGAAGCAGCAGATGCGGGAATAACATCAGGGTTGTCGTTCTGCCTTTTGTCATGATTTCATTTTCAGATTGATTTGTCGGCGATCCGGTCCGGCCGCACTCACCATGGCCGGATTCAATATATGCAAACTTAGTAGGGCCGGCCCAGAAGCAGCCGGAATCCGTTTATGGCATACCTGTCATCCATTGGATTCCTGTCCTTTATGGCATTCGTTT
>SKNT01000093.1 GCA_007120385.1 Balneolales bacterium | reverse complement strand
ATATCCGCAGCGCCACGCACAATACGCTGGACCTGAACGTCGGGGTGCGGGCACGGGGTCCGGCCGGGACCGTTGCAATGCGCCGTGCCGCCTTCCAGGTGGATGTGGGTCCGGAGGGGACCGGGGTGCCCCCGGGACACAATGCCCTGCCGGATCAGTATCCGGATACCCCGCCGCAGCCGCCAATTGCAGAATTGCACAAATCTTTAGGATACAACATGGTGGCTGAACAGAGCGGAACAGGCGGTACGTCGCAGTCCGGTTTATCCTTTCAAACCTACAATTTCGTCATGGTCGGATCGGAACTGGGCTACTGGACCAACAACGACCAGGTGATCACCATCCAGGCGCGCGCCGGGGATGAGATCACCGGCATCTCCAGCTTTGAATATGCCGTGGGCAGCAGTCAGGGCGAGCAGGATATCATCGAATGGACCCTTCTTGCCGGTGTCATGACGCCATCCTCCGATGGTTACCAGCGGATCCGGGGTGATACCCGGTTCATCGGACTGGAGGAAGGTGAGGAGTACTATATCAGTCTCCGCGCCACCAACGGTGCCGGTGTCACCAGTGCCGCGACCCATGTCGGAGTACCGGTTCGCTATGAGACCAATCCACCGGACAATATTCAGGAAGACACCTTTGCTGACCCGATTTCCACGGTGCTGGGGTATTCACCGGTCTTCTATGCTTACTTAGGCGGCCCTACGGTGCATGATCCGGTGTACCAAGCACCATCCGGTTTCCACGAAAGCTTCAATCCGTATGATGTGAACATCAACCAGCGCGGCAACCCGAAAGTGGCCGTGACCTGGACCGCGTCCGGCGATGCCGAGTCGGGACTCTCGCACTATGAGTACGTGGTTACGGCAACGCCGATGGTTTCCAGCGCGCAGTTTACTGATGCCATCGTCACGCGCCAGACCAATGTGATCATCGAAGGCGGGCCGGGAAGCGAATTCGAGGATATATTCGACAATTTCCGGGACCCGGTCTACGTCCATGTGAGGGCTGTCGATTTCGCCGGAAATGCCAGCGAGATCCTGACCATGGAGCAGGTTCCCTATGATCCTCACGCACCCTACGTCCCCATCATGCAAGGGCAACCGGGCACCAACGAGCTTCGGCTCTACCTGACCGGCCCCTCTTACGATCCGGAATCGGGGCTAAAGGGCATCCAGTACTCGGTCGGGACTTCACCCGGCTCCTCCAATGTCATCAGCTGGCCCTCAGGCAGCGAAGTCAACATGGTGCACACCAACGCCTACCTGGACAACTACCTGAATCCGCAGACGCAGGAGTTCATGGGGCATAGCATGATCGTAAGCGGCGGCGCTTTCCTGCTGGCGAATGGCATGCCATACATCTCCATCCCGGCAGCCGATCTGCCGGACGGAGAGCAGCTTTACATCAACTACCGGGCGGTGAACGAACAGGGCCGGATTTCGGCTATGCGCTCCACGGGTCCGGTTGCCATTGACAACGAGCCGCCGCTGGCTCATTCGGTCAGCCGGAATATCACCTACAATTTCAACATAGGCCGTCTTGTAGCCCATTACCTTGTGGAAGATATCCATGACCCGGTATCCGGTGTCATCAAAGTGGAAGTGAAAGCAACGCAAGGGGATGATGTAGATTCAGGCTGGTCTGTCATTGAAGAGTACGATGTGGCCAGGCAAGGGCCGTTCTCCCTGTCCGGCTCACATTACATGTCTCTTGAATTCAACAACCCGGATTACATAACCATCTGGGCCAGGGTGACCAATGGCGTTCACTTGCAAACAGTAAGACCAGTGCAGGTATATTTACAGCATATAGATGCGGCCACCCTGTTATCCTTTTAACATGCTCAATGCGACTATGAACCATCAGCAAGATTTGTGCAGTACAAGAACTTCCGCTCATCCGAGCCGTAATCCAGCCCGCTCCGGAATAATCGCCAGGCAGGATCGATTGGCTGCTGCGTATGGCCGCAGTTTTTCCGGCAGCGGCATGGTCATGTGGATGCTTCTGATCGGCCTCTTCGTGTCCACACCGGCGCAGGCCCAGTTCATCCCGATGACGGACGAGCAGGACATGTTTGCCATCACACGTTCCGACGGGGACGTGTATATCTACCACACGGTGTTCGTCGGCCTGGTGAACGGGTTCCATGTGGACCGCAGGGTGGTCGGCGGCGATTGGGAGCGCATCACCGAAGAGCCCGTCTTTCCGGTATCCGGCGGGACCGGTTTCGTGCGGATGATCGGCGAGGACATGTTTACCGAGCTGCAGGATATCACCGGACAGGAAACCAGCCAGCAGGTGTTCCTATCCATGAAAATGCGCCAGAATTTAAACTTCATTGGCTCCGTGCTCTTTCCAGATGTCGCTTCTGCACTGGGTAACCTGTATATCGATCGTGATGCGCCGGTCGGACAACAAACCGAGTACCGGTTTGTGATTGTCAACACCCGCGGGGAGCCGACAGGCAATGAAATCACCGGCAGGTTCGATCTGCAGCCAGGCACACCGGAGTCGCCGCGACGTTTTTCGGTATCCAACGAAGGAACGGAGCTGATCATGGAGTGGGAGTATCCCGCTGCGCCCATATCACAGGATGGTGTGTCCGAGTTCCGGTTTTACGAGCGCCGGGAAGGGCGGAGCGTTCCGCTTACGGACCGGACCGCGCTCCGGCTCGGTGACAAAAGCAGGT
>SKNT01000207.1 GCA_007120385.1 Balneolales bacterium | reverse complement strand
TGGAGACGGTCACCCCGAAGAAGAAACGGGTCAAGCGATGGTTTTACATCGATATCCGTAAAGCGCTGGATCCGAACGCCGACAGGGAAGAGGCCATCGTTGGGGTTCCTGAGGATCGGATCTCACGCGGCGAGTTTGGGCGTCCGGAATTGGATCTCTCCACACCAGAGAAGGAGTATGAGCAGTCAATGTATCCGGTGACCCAGGTTTTTGACTGGGACCGTTGGCAGGATGGTTTCGATGAGCACTGGCGCGGAGATGCGAACGAGAAGGTGCGTGAGGAGTTTAGGCTGTTCAAACGTGAGATCCTGGAGAATTTCAAGTACTACCGTGTGCCTGTGATTGCGTTGGACCGGACGACCTCCAAGGAAGCGGTCTGCGTTGTCTTTGAAAAGGTCAACACGGGAGGTAAGCCGCTCGATGCCTTTGAGCTGGTCACGGCAATGTACGCTGCCGATGGTCACGAACTGCGGAAGGATTGGTACGGAAGCGATACGACCCTCGGACGGCACCGTCGCTTGGTCGAGACCTTGCGCGCGCCTGGTACCGAGTCTGGCATTCTTGCCAACGTGGCGAATACAGACTTTCTTCAGACGATATCGCTGTTCCACACGCGTGACCGACGCCGGGATGCCGAAACCGCGGGAAAAACAGGGAAGGAATTGCCGGCGGTCACTGCGAATCGACAGGCTTTGCTCAATCTGCCGCTTGAAGCCTACAAGAAATATGAGCTCAAGGTGGAAAACGGCTTTGAACGTGCAGCGAAATTTCTTCACATGCTGCATATCTATCGGGTATTCGATCTCCCGTACCAGTCGCAGATCATTCCACTGGCAGCAGTCTTGGCCGACATTGGCGATGCGTGGGAACATCAGGCGAACCGTGAGAAGTTGGTTCAGTGGTACTGGTGTGGGGTTTTTGGTGAGCTTTATGGCTCGGCGGTCGATACGAGGATGGCGAGGGATTTCGTTGAAGTGCCAGCGTGGCTGCAAGGCGGTGCTGAGCCGACGACGATTGTCGAATATCAGTTTCGTGCGGACCGTCTGAAGACTATGCGGATGCGTCTGTCTGCAGCCTACAAGGGGATGAACGCACTTCTGATGAAAGAAGGTGCGAAGGATTTCCGGTCTGGACAGAAGTTTGATCACACTGTATTTTTTGGGGAAAACGTGGACATCCACCACATCTTTCCCCAGAGCTGGTGTAGGAATCAGAAGATTGAACCAGGGGTGTTCGATTCGATCATTAACAAGACCCCACTTTCCTACAAGACCAATCGGATCATCGGGGGCGCAGCCCCCTCCAGTTACTTGGCCAAGTTGGAGAAAGGGGACGGTGACACACCACCGATTGAGCCAGCACGCCTGGATGAATACTTGTCCTCGCATCTGATCGATTCGTCACTCCTAAGGGCCGATGCTTTCGAAATATTCATGGCGGATCGGCAGGAACGTTTGTTGCGGCTGATCCAGGAAGCGACCGGGAGGACCGCATACAAAGGGACGGTGCCGGAAGAGGGGGTGGATGACGAGGTCGAAGGTGATGCGCTAGAGGCGGAGAAAACGATCACCACGTCTTAGCGCATCGTGGTGGCGCCGGTGTTTTCCGAATCAGTACGTTGCCGAGAATGGCAGGATACGAGATAGAGAGTTGGTGGATGAGCAATCCGATCGGGCGTCTGATCCGACCGCTGTGCGTTGGGATACGATCCCGACGGCTTGGTGTTGAATGCTACTCCCCTGGCGGAGAGGGGGAGAGATGATTTGCATGCGGTAGCAAGGTTGTGCAGCGCGAGGTGTAGTCGCTCGCTGGGAGAGGCATGGAGGAGGCCGCTGCCAGTTGCACCCCAGGCGCGCCCTTGAGCCGCGAGCTGCACGTAAGCACTCGAGTCCACAGATTGCACGCCATGTTCGAAGAGTTCTGCGACCAGGTTTGGCTGACCGATGCCAAACACATGCAATGGTAGGCCAGGAACCACTGCTCTGACTGCATCCACGATGCCGAACAGCAGATCGCGGTCCTTGGCGCGTGGGATGAGCCCGCCAATCGCGATGCCGTCAAAGCCGGTGCCGGCGAAGGCAGCAGCACATCGACGATAGCTCTCGACATCCCAGCCCTGGACGCTGGCGTACAGTGCTAAGTCTCTCCGGCGGCGGTTGGCCAGGGCCCAGTGCGCGTTTGCGATGGTGAGTTCTAACCGGCGGGCACCCTCACTTTCCGCGAGTTTTGGTGGTATCGGGAAGTCAAGCGTGAACGCGACATCGGCGTGCTGCTCCTGAAACTCGAGGACATCGCAGGGGTGCAGCCGCTCCGTCTGCTCCTCACCGATTCGCTCGAGAACCCCCAGTCCATTCTCTTCCGAAATCCGGGCATCGTCGAATAGCGAGGCGAAACCACCGGAGTCGACGAGCACGGGCAGGCGCGGTCGCTGCTCAGGGTTCTCGGCAAGCGGTCGGGCGTAATGCAAGCTGACCATCACGGCCGACGCCAGCCGGGACAGATAAGGTCGAACGAGTTGATCCAGGGGGTAACGATCCCCGAAGGTGGTGACCGGGATGTAGGCCGGAAAGGGGATGATCCCTGCACGCGTCTGCAGCTGGGTTAGGGGGGCTTCCTTCATCGGGTTTCTCTCCGTTGATCGAACCAGAGGGTGAAGAGATCGAACGGGACGGCACCATCGCGTTCGAGCTGGAGCCGCTCGACGGCGCTCGTTAGCTCG
>SKNT01000072.1 GCA_007120385.1 Balneolales bacterium | reverse complement strand
TCGAAATGCGCAAAGGTAGCGGTACTGATTTCGCGGGGAAGTATCCGGAAAAAGACCACCCGGTCGCGCTTGTCGAGCGACTGCAACAGATCGGCAATCTCGGGTATGGGCCAATCTTCCACGGATTCACGGAGGTCGGTCCATTTCTGCTGCTCTATGAGCTCTGTGATTTCCGGTTTAATCAGCTCTTTGTAGATCATGCCGCTGCCTCGTTTTTGAGTTCCGGGTGTCAGTAGGCCTCACCTGGACTGCGGTCCCTGATTGCCGGGCCGGGTGAGCCGATTGGCCATGGACTGGGATACCATGGCTCATGAAGGCAACACAAGCAGGTGAAGAATGTAAAAATACGAAATAAGCCCGGATAGTAAAGAGGAAACCGGATATTCGATTTTATTAAATCTGATTCCTGCAGTTACAGTATCCGGTTCAGCACGCCCCGCGGCATGAGTGACAGTAGCCACGCGACAAGCCGCCAGCGACGGGAGACATAGCTTACAGCCCGTTTTTTTTCGATGTCATCGGCTATCTGACGGGCTGCTTTTTCCACGTTGGCGACCCAGAACATGCGCTTGTTCTCTTCGGTCATGGGAGTCAGCACGTATCCGGGAAGCACATCCGTCACGGAGATGTTCTCTCCCCGGCGCCTGATGCGCAGCCGCATGCTGTCGAGATAGTTGGAGACAAACGCCTTGGAAGCGTTGTAGGCCGATCCGTTTGGGTGAGGGAGCAGCGCTGCGATGGACGAAATCCCAACGATGTGCCCATGTCCCTGCTTCTGGAAAATACGGTACGCTTCGTGCAGCATGCTGGCAAATCCAAGTACATTGATCCGGATCAGGTTTTCCGTCGCTTCCCTTTCCATTCCAGGGGACCGGCCCGAGACCCCCGAATTGATGATCAGCAGGTCAATGCCTTCCATCCGTCCGATCAGGTCATGCAGCGCCTGAATGGATGATTCGATATCCAGCAGATCCATGAACGCGGCGTATGAAGGAGAGGGGAGTTTCGGTTGCAGCTCCCTGGCAATCATATCGGTTCTGCGGGCTCCGAGTCCGAGCACATATCCGCGCCGGGACAGTTCCTCGGCCAGGGCGGCACCGATGCCCGAGCTGGCACCGATGATCACGGCCTTCATGGGTTCTTTTTCCATTGCCAAACCTGCTGCCGGTTTCAGGCCCGGACCGGGCCTGATTCCTCACGGATGGATGGTATCTGGCGTTCCGCGAAGTGGAACACCCCAAAGAAAACAGCACTGTAGAACAGGGTGCCCAGGATCATGTTGTGCAGAAAGGGTATGGCAGCAACGTAGGCGGCAACCAGGCCTTCCCAGGTGGGCGGGTACATGGTTCCGGCCATCCAGACACCGAAATTGGTGATGATGAAGAACAGAAGGGATCCGGTGATGCCTCCTCCTGCAATGTATCCGGCAGTGGCATGGTTCTGCAGGGAACGGCCCAGGAACACCATCAGGGCAAAGGCTCCGTAGACATAAAGAATGGTGCCATGCCACCCCAGGAAAAAGTCGGAAACCAGCAAGACACCCAGCGGAATGGCCAGTGCCATGACGCGGTCACGGAAGATCACGCCGGAGAACAGGGCCAGTGCCGCAATGGGCGTGAAATTGGGTGGATGGGGCAGGAATCGCAACAGGACAGCTGCAAGAATCAGTATCGAAAGTGCGATGATCCGATGCTTGTTCATAGGTTGAGTGTAATGTGGGAATGGGTATGTTCTGAAAAGCCAGACGTAAAAATAAACAATATCCTGTCCAGTGTAAAAAAAATGATGACAAACAGAAAGATGCCACAAGAGCGTAGAGCGCGATATCAGGGAGCACCAAAGGTATTGGTTGCCTTGAACGCCGATTCGGCCGGATCCCAGTAGATGATAATGTCATCGCTGGCCTCCCTTCCGTGTTCATTAAGCATCACAATTTCCAGAAGCTTCACAGGTGCGTCATAAAGTGCGTCATTTTCGTAGGGCTCAATCACCAGTGCGTAGCCGTCCCGTGCCGGAACCTGATCGATAAGCTGACGTCCGTATCCATCCCGAATGGCCTCCCGGTCAATGTGCAGGATCGGGTGCAGTATGCCGTTACGGCGCTCATAGGCGGCCAGGTTTCGGAAAGCATGGACATACCCGGCATCCCTGAGAACCTGATGCAGCCCGGGCAGATCCGTGTCCGACTGGATGAGCAGGTAGTCGTCGGCGCCGTTGGCGTTGATGTCCACACCCAGTAAAAGCACCCGGAACGAATCAGGGAGCCGTTCGTTGATCTCCCCGGCATCCAGATTATCATACCGGTGCCATTGGACTATGGACTCTATTACGGGCCGGTCATGATGCATCATGGCCGGCAGCGGCGGATAAGTATCGCTGTGTACAGGTTCGGTATCCGTTTCTCCCATAAGGAGTACCACCGCAAAGTAGGCCGCCGCCAGTATGACCATAAGGGCACCCAGGCGTACCACAATCGATCCCGGCCTGTGCTTTTTTTTCTTCATCATTTTCTTGGATATGGGTGCGTGAATGTTAACGTGCGTTAATTATGAAGCAAGCTACTGTATTAAATTCGTGATTTTCCCAAAATAATTTTATGTTTTATCGGTTATATGAATTTTATAAACATCCTGAAAATAAAGATTGAGGAAACAGATGAAATATTTTGTGATTACAACTTGTATGGCGGCAATGGTACTTCTTTTCGGCGCGGCTTCCGTTTATGGCCAGTTTGAACAGCCGGCACAGCCGGAGATGCCCGAAGTGACTGATGAGGAACTGAAGACCTTTGTAGATGCCTCCATCAAGGCCCAGCAGATCCAGACCGAAGCCCAGATGGAAATGATTGCAATTGTTGAGGAGGAGGGACTGGAAGTGGAAACATACAACCAGATCCTGCAGGGGCTGCAAATGGGACAATCGGCCGAGGAACTGGAAGTTTCAGAGTCCGATGTGGAAAAGTTTGAGAGTGCATCGGCACTGATCGGTGAAATTGAGCAGGATATGGAGGAAAAACTGATCGCTGCCATCGAGGACGAGGGGCTGGAACTTCAGCGCTTTCAGGAGATATTCATGGCCATCCAGAGTGATGCCGGACTGCAGCAGAAAATGCAGCAGATGATCCAGGAATCCCAGATGCAGTAGTAACTTTGGGTTCTGCGCAGTAATTATGGCTATTGCACGGGAATCGATGCGGTGCAGGGGTCAGGTTTTTTTCACCCGCTTCCGGGCCGGTTTGCGGCGGCCGTTTGACCGGCACCCCTTTACCTGGCCGGACTTGTGAAAGGGGAATCCTTGATGCGAAACCGCCACGGCAGCAGAGCGTCCTTGCCGGCATAGTCTATGCCGATGCGAGGTGAAGCCTGGATATCCGAATCCAATGGCTGTTCATCCTCTGCGCCGGAGGTCAGCCAGACGGAATTGCCAGTGAGGTCCGAACCGTTCAGGGATATGGTGATGCCAAGCGCCTGGCTTACAAGTCCGGGTCCGCCCGCCGTATTTCGCTGAATCCTCTCCTGTTTTCTCCGTGCCAGAATGGTATCCAGGCCTTCGCAGGGCGCCACGGCCCGTATCAGTACGGCCTGCGGGATATCCTCCGGACCGGTTATCACGTTGAAGAGCGTGTGGATTCCGTAGCACAGATAGGTATAGGCGATGCCGCCGGACCGGTAGAACACGCTGGTGCGCCGGGTGCGTCGTCCCCCGTAGGCATGGGAAGCCCGGTCGGTCAGGCCGTCATATGCCTCGGTTTCCTCGATGACACCGGCGGTTACCGCACCATTGATCCGGGTCCACAGGCGGCAGCCCAGCAGCGCCCGTGCCCGCGAGACAACGTCATCATCCAGATAAAACGATTTGGGGAGTTTCCGGTACATCATGGCTGGATATAGCGTGAATTCTGGTTATTGCGTTTATGAGGGCATGGCAGCCCGTTTTCCGGGTTCACGCGCCGGGCTTGGCGCCAGTATTCAGGTCGGGTTTGCGTACTGTTGCAGCATGTAGTGTGGAACGTGCATGGAAAGTCGCAAAAGGGCGAATCTTTTTCCAATCTTTTAACAACTGTCAATTTACCTTGTCATGCCGTTATCCTATTTTTCCAGACTATAAAATAATTGGACCGCATGGCAAAACCGAGCACCGCAACCGGAAGAAAAGAAACGACGCCCCTGATGCGCCAGTATCAGGAGATAAAGGAAAAGCATCCGGGCACGCTTCTCCTGTTCCGCGTCGGCGATTTTTACGAAACGTTCTCCGATGATGCGATTACCATCAGCCGGGAGCTCGGAATCACGCTGACCCGCCGCAACAATGCGGGTGACCAGACCCCGCTGGCCGGTTTTCCCTACCATGCGCTGGACAGCTACCTGCCAAAACTGGTGAAGAAGGGCTACCGGGTGGCGGTGTGCGATCAGGCCGAGGATCCGGCACAGGCCAAGGCGGCCGGACGCAAGCTCGTCAACCGCGAGATCACCGAGGTGGTTACGCCGGGCGTGACGCTGTCCGACAAGGTGCTCGACCGCAACCGCAACAACTACATCGCAGCCGTCCATCCGGGACCGAAGGCCTACGGGCTGGCTTTTGCCGATATCTCCACCGGCGAGTTTTCGGTCTCCGAGCTGCCGCAGAAAGAGTTGCGGGAGGTTCTTTCCTCGCTCTCGCCCGCCGAGATCCTCATCAGCAAAAAGATCAAATCCTCTGTTCCCGACTGGCTCACGCAATATGTCGTCACCTGGCAGGAGGACTGGATTTACGAAGGCCGCTACGGCTACGATGTGCTGCTGGAACATTTCGGCACGCATTCGCTCAAAGGGTTCGGGGTCGAGGAGATGGAGACGGCCCACGTCGCCGCCGGTGCGCTGCTCCACTACGTGCGGGAAAACCAGCGGGCATCGCTCGGGCATCTGCGCACCCTCAGCGCCTATGACAACACCGGGTACATGATGCTGGACGCATCCACAAAACGCAACCTGGAGCTGATCACCAGCATGCAGCAGGGCGGTGTCGAAGGCACGCTCATTTCCATTTTGGATGAGACCGGAACGGCCATGGGTGGACGCCTGCTGCGCAAGTGGCTCATGCGTCCGCTGAAAAACCTGGAGGAGATACGCCGCCGCCTGCAGGCAGTGGAGGTGCTGCACATCCGGCATGACCTGCGCCAGCAGCTGCGCGAGTTACTCAAGGAAATCGGCGATCTGGAGCGGCTGGTATCCCGCATCTGCGTCAAACGGGCCAATGCGCGCGAACTCCGGCAGCTCAACGATTCGCTCAACCGCATCCCGGCCATAAAAGAGCTTCTTTCCGGGGTGGAAGATCCGCTGCTCAACACGATTGCGGACCAGTTTGCGCTGCTGCCTGAATTGCAGGACCGCATCCAAACCGCACTGGTGGACGATCCCCCGGCCGGCATCCGCGACGGCGGTTTTATCCGCGACGGCTACTCCGCCGAACTGGACGAGATCCGTGATATCGCGCGCAACGGCAAGGAGTACATCGCCCGCATCCAGAAGGAACTGGTCGAACGCACCCATATCCCGTCCCTCAAGCTTGGTTACAACCGCGTCTTCGGCTACTACATCGAGGTCACCAACGCCCACAAGGACAAGGTCCCCGACGATTTCATCCGCAAGCAGACCCTGGTCAACGCCGAGCGCTATATCACACCGGAGCTCAAGGAGATAGAGGAGAAGATACTGTCCTCGGAGGAACGCAGCCAGGTAATGGAACAGGAGCTTTTCCTGGAACTGCTGGATGCGGTTGCCGAACACGCCGCGCCCATCCAGAACAATGCGGATGCGCTGGCGCAGCTCGACTGCCTGCAGAGCCTTGCCGAGGTCGCCTACCGCTACAATTATGTCAAGCCGACGGTCCACGACGGTACGGCCATCGAGATCCGGGGCGGACGCCATCCCGTCGTGGAGCGTTTCCTGCCACAGGGCGAGCCGTTCATCCCCAATGATGTCACGGTCGACAGTGAAACGGACCAGATCCTGGTCATCACGGGTCCGAACATGGCCGGAAAGAGCATCATTCTCCGGCAGACGGGACTTATCGTGCTGCTGGCGCAGGTCGGCTCGTTCGTGCCGGCGAAGGAGGCGAAGATCAGCGTGGTCGACAAGATTTTCACCCGCGTGGGGGCCTCGGACAACCTGGCAGCCGGCGAGAGCACGTTTCTGGTGGAGATGAACGAGGCGGCCAACATCCTCAACAATGCGAGTCCGCGCTCGCTGATCCTGCTGGATGAAATCGGTCGCGGAACCAGCACGTTCGACGGGCTGAGCATCGCCTGGTCGCTGGCCGAATACCTGCACAATCAGCCGGGAGTGGCGGCCAAGACCCTTTTTGCCACGCACTACCACGAGCTGAACGAGCTCGAAAACCTGTACGAGCGCATCGTCAACTACAACATCCTGGTCAGGGAGCACAAGGGCCGCATCATATTCCTGCGCAAGCTGGTGCGCGGCGGGGCCGACCACAGTTACGGGATCCAGGTGGCGGCCATGGCGGGGCTGCCGCAGCTGCTGATATTGCGCGCCCGGGAGATCCTGGGCAATCTGGAGTCGCACAGCCTGGATGTGACGCGGTCGTCCGGGACTCTGGAAAAGGGTCGCGGGGGCGGCGAGGCAGACAGTAGCGGCAAAGCGGGCAGTGGCGACGAGGTGGGCCAGGGCGATCATGCCGGGCAGCTTGGCCGGACCGGCACGGATGTCTCTTCGGCGGCACGGAAAAAAGCCGTGGCGCGTGAGGCGCTCCGGCAGACCGATGTGCAGGGGGTCATTGCCCAGATGTCCCTGTTCCAGTCCGAGATCGACCCCAACCTGGAGACGGTCCGGAACAAGCTGGAGAGCGTGGACCCGAACCGTATCACCCCCATCGAGGCGCTGATGCTGATCACCGAGCTGCGCCGCACGCTGATGCGTCCGGACGATGAATAATTCTCACAGTGGCTCGAACCGCGCCTGGAAGAAGCGCAGGTACTTCGGCTCGTAGACCATCTTGAGTCCGCGGATCTTCTTGCGGTTTTCGTAGACTTCGGCCACGGATTCGGCCACCACGTCCATGTGCGCCTGGGTGTAGACCCTGCGCGGGATGGTCAGCCGCACCAGCTCCAGTTTCGGATAGATGTGGTCGCCGGTCTCGGGGTTGCGTCCCGCCGAAACCACGCCGCGCTCCATGGAGCGCACGCCGGAATCGAGGTAGAGTTCGGCGGCCAGGGTCTGGGCCGGGAAGGCGTCCTGGGGGATGTCCGGGAGGATTTTGCGGGCGTTGAGGAACACGCCATGGCTGCCGATGGGCCGCACGACGGGGATGTCCCAGTTGATGAGTTTGTCGCCGAGGTACTGGACCTGTCCCACGCGGGCGCGGATGTGGTCTTCCTGCACCGACTCGGCGATGCCGAGGGCCATGGCCTCCATATCGCGTCCGGCCAGTCCTCCGTAGGTGTGCAGCCCTTCGTAGACCACCACCAGGTTGCGGGCCTCCTCGAAGACCTCGTAGTCGTTGATGGCCAGGAACCCCCCGATGTTGACCAGGGCGTCCTTTTTGGCGCTCATGGTGGCGCCGTCGGTCAGGTCGCAGATCTCGCGTACGATATCGGCGATGGACGTGTCGCCGTAACCCGGCTCCTTCATCTTGATGAAGTAGGCGTTTTCGGCCACGCGGGTCATGTCGTGGATGATGGGGATGCCGTGCTTTTGGGTCAGTTCGCGCACCTGGCGCAGATTTTCGAGGGAGAGGGGCTGTCCGCCGGCCATGTTCACCGATGTGGCGATGCTGACATAGGGGATGCGGTCGGCCCCGTGTTTTTTGATCAGGTCCTCGAGTTTGTTCAGATCCACGTTGCCCTTGAACGGGTACTCGTCCTCCGGATCGTGGGCCTCGTCGATGATCACATCGGCGAAGGTGCCGCCGGCCAGCTCCTGGTGCAGGCGGGTGGTGGTGAAATACATGTTTCCGGGCACCACATCGCCCTTTTTGATCATGATTTTGGAGATGAGGTGCTCCGCGGCGCGTCCCTGGTGGGTGGGTACCAGGTACTTGTAGCCGTAGTGTTTCTTTACGGAAGCTTCCAGATGGTAGTAGTTCCGGCTGCCGGCGTAGGCCTCGTCGCCGAGCATCATTCCGGCCCACTGGCGGTCGCTCATGGCCGAGGTGCCGCTGTCGGTAAGCAGGTCGATGTACACATCGTCGGAACGCAGCAGAAAGGTGTTGTACCCGGCTTCCTCAATGGCCTTCTGACGGTCTTCCCGCGTGGTCATTTTTACGGGTTCCACCATCTTGATCTTGTAGGGCTCCGCCCAGGAACGTCTTTTTGGAGGGTTCATAATCAGCTCGCTTGGTGTGAAGGAAAGAAATAATGTCGTTGCTGCCCATGCCTGTATTCTGCACGCGGCAGCCAAATACCGGCAGCTACCGGCAGCCGCAATGCCCGGGTGTAACATACGACTCACCGGCACAAGATGAAACACCGCCAGGGATTATCCGGGCTATTGTAAGCGCTTTTTCTTGCCTGATGTGCCGGTTTGATGTAACTTGGAGCCGAAAGCAAATAATTTCCCAACACACTATTTATTCTGATGCGGTTCCACCGTAAACGTCCGGGATGATTACCGGTCGGCCGGGCCGCACGGATCCGTCTAATTCATCTGATTATTAAAAGGAGCAAGCATGAAATCCAGCAGAAAAAATGTCATAATCATCGGCGCCGCCGGCCGTGACTTCCATAATTTCAATACCTGTTACCGCGACAATCAGGATTTCAATGTGGTGGCCTTCACAGCCGCCCAGATCCCGGATATTGACGGGCGCCGCTATCCGCCCGAACTGGCCGGAGCGCTTTACCCCGACGGCATATCCATCCATCCCCAATCCGACCTTCCCGCGCTCATTCGCGACAGGGAAGTCGATGTCTGCGCCTTTTCATACAGCGACATCTCCTATCAGGAAGTGATGAACGTGGCTTCGATTGTCAACACCGCCGGTGCGGATTTCCTGCTGATCGGGCCAAAGCAGTCCATGATCGAAAGCAGCAAACCGGTGATTGCCGTCGGTGCGGTACGGACCGGGTGCGGCAAAAGTCAGACTTCGCGCCGGATTATCGAGCTGCTGATGGATATGGGCCTGAAGGTGGCGGCCATCCGGCATCCCATGCCCTATGGCGATCTCACCGCCCAGAAAGTGCAGCGGTTCGCGACCATTGAGGATCTGCACGACCACAACTGCACCATCGAGGAGATGGAGGAGTACGAACCGCACGTGATACGCGGGAACGTGATCTTCGCGGGCGTGGATTACGAGGCCATACTGCGCGAGGCGGAAAAAGAGGCCGACGTGATCATCTGGGATGGCGGCAACAACGATTTCCCGTTCTACAAGCCCGATCTGATGATCACCGTGGCCGATCCGCACCGGGTTGGACATGAACTGAGCTTCTATCCCGGTGAAACCACGCTCCGAATGGCCGATATTGTTGTGATCAACAAAATCGACTCCTCCGGCCCCGAGCAGATCCACCAGCTTCGGAACAATATCCTCAAGGTAAATCCCGGTGCGCGTGTGGTGGATGCGGCCTCGCCGTTGTCGGTGGACCATCCCGGGCGCATCCGCGGCAAGCGGGTGCTGGTGGTGGAAGACGGTCCCACCCTCACGCACGGACAGATGAAGTTCGGCGCCGGCACGGTTGCCGCACAAAAGTTCGGAGCCAGGGAGTTCGTTGATCCGCGCCCCTTTGCCGTGGGCAGGATCACGGAGACGTTCCGGACCTATCCCGAAATCGGTGCGCTCCTCCCGGCCATGGGCTATGGCGATCAGCAGAAACAGGACCTCGAAGCCACTATCCGTGCTGCCGACTGCGATGCCGTGGTCATTGGTACGCCGATCGATCTTACCCGGGTGATCACGATCGATCAGCCGGTCGTAAAGGTGGGCTACGAACTGCAGGAGATCGGCAAGCCCGACCTGTGCGAACTGCTGTGTGAATTCCTGAAGTCGAAAAAGCTGATTACGGGTGATTGCGGCTGTTCCTGATGGGCCTTCGGGCTATGGGTTTGGAGAGGTAATTTCGCTATCTTAAGGTATGTTGCGTATATACGCATCCTAATTCAAAAGAGACATACCGATGAAAAAGCTGGCACTGATATTTGGAATTATTTTTTTAATCCTGCTCGTTCTGATCGGCGGCCTATCCCTTTATCTCACGGACGAGCGGCTGCGTTCCTGGGTGTTGCCGGCCGTGCAGGATGCCACCGGCCGTGATGTGCAGATCGAGCGGCTGTCCTACAGCCTGTTCCGGACATTCCCCCGGTTCGGACTGGTCATGGAAGGGATGGAAATTCCCGATCCGCGTGAGGAGAAACTGGCCAGTGTGGAACGGGTGCTCGTATCGGTGAACCTGTTGCCGCTCCTGAGAGGTGAGGTCAGCGTCCACCGGCTGCAGATCGACCGTCCCGAGTTCACCTACATCGTTTACCGCGACGGCACTACGAACCTGGACGATTTCATCCCTGAGGAGGTTGAGGAGGATCCCGAAGAGATGGAGCTGATGGACCTGGAGCTGTCGGAGATCATCATAACCGGTGGAAG
>SKNT01000165.1 GCA_007120385.1 Balneolales bacterium | reverse complement strand
CTGCGCAACACCTCCTTCCGCCACAGTTTCATCAACCGGTTCTCCGACCTTCTGAACACCGTCTTCCACCCGGACCGCGTTGTTGCCGAGATCGACGCCATGTACGATGTGCTCAAACCGCACATGCCCGAGCACGTCAATCGCTGGCGCGGACCGGAGACCATGCAGGAATGGGAGGATGAGGTGGCCTCCATGCGCGATTTTGCCCGAAAACGGCCGGCAGCACAGCGCCAGCATATCCTTTCCCATTTCAACCTTCGCGGCACCACCGAGATTTCCCTGGATGTCAACAATCCGGAGGGCGGACACATCCGCATCAATACCATCGAGATAAAACCCGGGCAGGTTGGAATCCCCGAACAGATCTGGCCCTGGAAAGGAACCTATTTTCAGGATGTCCCGGTAACGATTGCGGCCATACCGGCCGAGGGTTTTGTATTTGCGGGATGGGATGGGAGTCATAGCCTCACGGAAACCATGACTTTCCGCACATTTGAACAGGAAAGATCGCTTAGGGCGCTATTTGAGGCGTCAGATGTATCTGCGGAAATAACGGAGCCCGACCCGGACCGTCCCGGCGAGTTCCGTCTGCATCCACCCAGGCCAAACCCGTTCAACAACAGGGCCCGGGTTACTGTGGCCATGCCGGAACCGGATTTTCTCAGGGTGACCGTTTATACCGTGGACGGGAGAAGGGTGGCTGTCCTGTTGGATGAGGCGGTGCAGAGCGGCTATCATGAGGTGGCCATTGATGCCTCGCTGTGGGCCAGCGGCATATACGTGGTTGTGGCCGAATCGGGCAGCTACCGGATGTCTGTGCCCGTAACGCTAGTGAAATGACAGAGAATCGAGCTTGTGAAATAATCGGGATGCGAAGGGGCTTCAAACATATGTGGCAACAGCCCGGGTCCAGAAAAAATCAAAGCCAGTCCGGTCAGGGACTGGCTTTTGAGGGGAGGGTATGGTATGGTTATTAAAAACTCAGAAGTTCACATTTTATTGTGCGAAGTTGTTACGAAATTTTTATTTATGCTTGAAATCACTGTTATTTCGCCTCTTTACTTAAATAACGCATAAGCCATCCGTGAAATTCCCCGAACCAGTGAAGAGAATTCTGAGGTGTCAGAATCCAGTGATTTTCATCGGGATAGTAGACCAGGCGGGCGTCCAGTCCCTTGCCTTTGTAGATGCCATAGACCTCCAGCCCGTTCGTGATGGGCACGCGGTAATCCAGCTCACCGTGCAGGATGAGCATGGGGGTTGAAAAGTTTTCCGCATGCATGGCGGGGTTCCATTCCAACAGATTTTCCAGCCCGTCCCACGGCGCGCCGTCGTAGGCCGCAACGCGGTGGTAGGTGACGTCCGAGGCGAATTGCGTCATGATATTGTACACACCGGCATGGTTGATCAGTGCCTGGTAGCGGTCGGTATGCCCGGCAATCCAGCTGACCATGTAGCCGCCGTAGCTTCCGCCGGCCGCGGCCGTCCGGTTTTCGTCGATGTAGGGTTTTTCCACCATGTAATCCGTTGCCTTCATGATGTCACGGAAGGGCAGTTCTGAATGGGCTCCGTGGATGGATTCGGCGAATTCCTGACCAAAACTGGTGGATCCGTGGAAGTTGGGCATGGCCACGACGTATCCCGGCGCGGCAAACACCTGAGCGTTCCAGCGGAAATGGAAATCATCGCCGAAAATGCCATGCGGACCGCCATGGATCTGCACCAGCAGCGGCCACTCCTCGTTTTTGTCGAAATCAGGCGGGTAGACGACAAACATCTGCACATCCACCCCGTTGGCGCCCTTGTACGTGACGTTTTCCACCCGGCCCAGGCGGACTTCCGACATGATTTCATCGTTGAATCCCGTAATCTTCGACAGATTGCTGCCGTTGGCGCGGATCCGGTAAAGCTCGGGGGCCCGGGTCAGTGAGCGGTGCAGGAAAACCAGATTGTCTCCGGCCTTCACAATGCCGGAATTGGTACCGCCGCGATGGATTTCACGCAGGCGGTCGCGGCGCACATCATAGGCAAAGAGGGAGGTTTTGCCGCGATCCTGAGCGGTGAAATAGATCTCACGGCTGTTGCCGGACCAGACGGCGCTGCCGGGAGAAAGGTCGATATCCCCGTGCATCACCTTGTCGATGACGGTGCGCTCGCCGCTTCCCCGGTCATAAAAGACCAGGCGCGCGCGGTCGGCGTAGAAATCGGTGCGGGTCTGCTTGCGGTAGAACAGGGTGCTGCCATCGGGGCTGTAGGCCGGACTCAGATCATTGGCCGGATTGTGTTCCGTGATATTCTTCAGTTCGCCGCTGCCGTCCGTTGGCACCAGGAATATATCGTAGTTCAGGTATTCGTAGGGCGGTGGATTGCTGTTGGCGGATACGGCTATCTCGTTTCCATCCGGTGAGATGTCGTACTCGGCGGCGCCCATCATGGCGAAATAGCGGCGGGAGCCGGGCATCAGATCGGTGACCTCCCCGCTTTCCACATTCATCTTGAAAATGCGCGGATACCGTCCGTCCGTCAGCCAGCGGTCCCAGTGTCTGTAAATGCGGTTTTCGGTTACCTTGGCGCTTACCTTGCTCTCTTCCTGCTCGCGGATCATTTCCTTCAGACGGTCGAAATCGCCCTCATAGCCCGGAAGCACGCTCGCCACAAAAGCGATATGTCGTCCATCCGGGAACCATTTCGGGGCCGATACGGAGACGGGCATGTCCGTGAGCCGTTCGGCCTCGCCGCCATCAACGGGGATGAGGTAGATCTGGGCTGGAGACCCATCGCGCCCGGAAACGAAGGCAATCCGGCTTCCGTCGGGGCTCCATGCCGGCTGGCGGTCGGAATTCTGTGTTGTAAACTTGCGCAAGGCCGTGCCGTCCAGCGAAGACAGATAAAGATTTGTGTAGGATCGGTTTTCCCCGATGTCATAACGGGTAACGGGGAAAACGATCTGCCTGCCATCCGGTGAGGCATCTCCGGTCCCTGCACGTTTCATGTTCCAGAGATCTTCCGGGGTGATGATACGATTTTCATCGGCCCTGACTCCTGAAAAAGCGCCGGCGGCAACCAAAATAAGCAGGCAACATGTGAGCATTCGTAGATATCGGGCGGGTCGGCGCCGGAAGTCGGGCGTTAATGGTGTGGCAAGTTTCTTTTTTGAGATCATGGGATGGATTCTTTTTGTTGTAAAGTAGGGTTTGGTCAAATACGTAAGTTGGCGCAAGCGATCAGCCGAACCTGTCCGCCAGGCGATTGATCATGTAGCTGCTTTCGGTGAGGGCCTGGTCGGCAAACGCACCGAAAAACCTGTTGATTTTGCGGAATTCCTGAATGAAGCCATCGCGATCGTTATTCATAACGAGCACGGCCAGCTTCTTGTGGTGTTCCAGAAACTCGATGAGCAGAGTGCGCCGCTCGAAAGTGGAAAAGACAATATCGGCGTAAAGCTCGGCGTCCTGGGCGAAAATACGTCCGGTCATCATCAGCTCGGCACGGTATATCGGGCTGGAAAAATCGGCCATATCCTCCGGTTTCAGGTCAAATTCCCGCATAAATGAGCCGTGAAGCAGCGCAACAAAGTGCCTCAGTCCCTGAATCAGATGCATCGCCCGGTCGTGCTGCTCGGGATCCACAAATTTTATGCGCAAGCCCCAGAGCCCGAACTGTTCCAGCAGCCAGTCATAGGCCGCTTTGTCCCGGCCATGACAAACCATCATCAGCTGACGGGAGACATTGACCACATCAGGGCCATGCATCGGGTGGAGGGCAACCACCGGTCCTCTGTGGACATGCATCATGGCATCCAGAATATGGGTCTTGTTGCTGGTGAAATCTGCCAGGATGGTGTCCGGTTCCAGATATGGCCCGATGCGCTCAATGGTTTCCTGTGTAATTTTGATGGGAACCGTTACAATGACCAGGTCCTGACTGCGGGTGAGTTCTTCCACGCGATCCCAGTCGTCGCGGTCCAGGATGGAAACCGTATGCCCGGAGAGTTCGGCGATGCGGGAATAGAGCGAACCCATGCCGCCACGCCCTCCGACCAGAAGAATGTTTTTGGGGCCGGCGCTGGTTTGCGGAAAGGTTTTTCCCGACTGATAGGCACGCGAGGAGCTCATGATCATGCGGAGAAAGTCCTCCGCCCAGTCGGCATCCAGCCCCCGTTCAACAGCCTTGCTGCGGAAGTCGGCGATTTTCTCATCCTCCCGGTCCGGTACAAAAATGGGCAGTTTATTTTGTATTTTGGTGGAAATGACCTCCTTGACGATATCGTTTCTTTCGCGCAGTAGACGCAGGATTTCGTCGTCGATATCGTCAATGCGATCCCGATACGCATTCAGGCTGTTCTGGTCTTGGTTCATGTGTCAGGTGTAATTCCGTTGCTGCATTGCCGTTTTGCCTTGCCTTGCATATGCCGGTAATGAAATGGCCCGCAGTTTCGTTTCGTTGGTTATTGTCAAATGGTTATTCTTTCAGGTGGAAACCCGGATGGGAAAAGACACAGCAGGTTCAGGATGGCCCGTGGGCACTATTCCGGTGCTGCCTGTAATGAAACGGCCGTTCGCGTGTCTATCAGATACGTCGTCAGTGCAACACGACCGGTTGCAGCCGGAGTGTCCGGTTGCGACCATGGATCAGGAGCCGCCAATTACCGGCTGGAATGCCGGTCAAACCGAAGGCCCCGTCCCGGATGCCGATCTGCCTGGCGACCGGAATGGATGCCGGGTTCCAGGATGAAAAGTTAATGATTTATTGAATAGAAAAAGAACGGATGTCCGATTTCAAGCTTGTTTCCCCCTTCAGTCCGGCCGGCGACCAGCCCGCCGCAATTGCCGAGCTGCTGGAAGGAATCCGCAGAGGCGACCGCTATCAGACGCTCCTGGGAATTACGGGATCGGGAAAAACGCGCACCATGGCCTCTGTGATAGAAAATATCGGCAGGCCGACACTGGTAATGAGCCACAACAAGACCCTGGCCGCCCAGCTGTACCGGGAGTTCAGTGATTTTTTTCCGGAAAACTGCGTCGAGTTTTTCATCTCCTACTATGACTACTATCAGCCCGAGGCGTATCTCGTCTCACAGGACAAGTACATAGAAAAAGACCTTTCCATCAATGACGAGATCCAGCGCCTGCGGCTCCGGGCGACCAGCTCGCTGCTTTCCGGCCGGCGAGACGTCATCATCGTATCGTCCGTGAGCTGCATCTACGGTATCGGCTCGCCCAGCGAATACGAACAACTCATCATACGACTTAAAACCGGTGAGGAAATCCCCAGAAACAAACTTCTCTACGACCTGGTAGACCTGCATTACAGCCGGAACGACCACCAGTTTGAACGGGCAAAGTTCCGGGTCCGGGGAGATGTGGTGGACCTGTATCCCGCATACTCCGAACACGCGCTGCGCATTTCGTTTTGGGGGGATGAGATCGAGACTCTTACCCTGTTCGACCCCGATACCGGGGAGCTTCTGGAGGAAGTGGACCAGTTTTTCATCTATCCGGCGTCCCATTATGTGACCACCAAGGGCCGGCTGAAGACCGCCATCGACCAGATCCGCGACGAACTGCGGCTTCGGCTGGAGGTCCTGCGCTCTGAGGAGAAGTACATTGAAGCACAGCGGCTGGAACAGCGGACCATGTTCGATATAGAAATGATGCAGGAGATCGGTTTTTGTCCGGGCATTGAGAATTATTCCCGATACCTGGCCGGACGCAAGCCCGGCGAGCGGCCCTATTGCCTGTTTGACTATTTTCCCAAGGATTTTCTGCTCATTGTGGACGAGTCTCACCAGACCGTACCTCAGATCGGGGCCATGTACGGAGGCGACCGGTCGCGCAAGGTGAGCCTGGTGGAGCACGGTTTCCGGCTTCCGTCGGCGCTTGACAACAGGCCGCTGACTTTCGAGGAGTGGGAATCGATGACCAGACAGTGCGTATTTGTCAGCGCAACGCCATCCAATTACGAACTGGAAAAGAGCGAAGGGGTGTTCGTGGAGCAGATAATCCGTCCGACAGGACTCATGGAACCCAAGGTTGAAGTCCGCCCGCTCGCCTATCAAATCGATGACATAGTAGGAGAGGTGCAGAAAGCGGTGAGCAAAAACCAGCGGGTGCTCTGCCTGACCCTGACCAAGCGCATGAGCGAGGAGCTTTCGCAGTATCTGAAAGATATTGGGATCAAGGCGGCGTACATGCACAGTGAGCTGGATGCGCTGGAGCGTGTTGAGGTGCTGTACCGCTATCGCCGAGGCGACTACGATGTGCTGGTGGGTATCAATCTGCTCAGGGAGGGCATTGATATTCCAGAACTGGGACTTGTTGCCATCCTGGATGCCGACAAGGAGGGTTTCCTGCGGTCGGAGACCTCGCTTTTTCAGATATCGGGACGCGCGGCGCGCAACGTGGACGGCCGCGTGATCATGTATGCCGATAGAATAACGGAAAGCATGCGGCGTGTCATCGATGAAACAGAGCGCAGGAGGAAGGTGCAGCAGGAGTATAACGAACAGCACAACATTACGCCGACCACCATAGCGAAGGAACTCAAGCCGCTTGTGGATCCCAATCTCATTGGTGCAAAATCATTTGATATCCACACAGGCGACGATGCATCCGATGCGCTGGAACAGATCAAAGTGGCCGATGACGGCATTCGCTACAAGGCCTCTCCGGCAATGAAAGAAGTCGTCTTTGAAGATAAAAGTGCCTTTTTGGCGTACTTGAAGGAGGCCATGCGAACCTCGGCCAGGAATATGGAGTTTGAGGAAGCCGCCCGAATCCGCGATCAGATTGCTCAGGTTGAAAAGAAGTTGTAGCAACATCCCGGTGCATGGGATTAAAAGATTTCTTATTCTACTGCCTGTACCTGATGATTCAGAACGGATGCCTCCCGCTGATTATTAAAGCAACATGGGAACACTCTCCTATATAAAAAACTTTATCAAAGACAGGCAGGTCGCCTCCATCACGCCGACATCACGATTCACCATCGAACGGGTTTGCCGGCACATTGATTTCGACAGGGATATCCGGATTATAGAGTTTGGTCCGGCCGACGGGGTCTTCACCAAGGTTATCCTTGATAAGCTTACTGCCGGATCTGAAATCATTGCGATTGAGACGAACAGTGATTTTGCCAGGTCGCTCCGGTTGCACGGCGACCCGCGGCTTTCCGTCGTCAACAGAAGCGCCGAGGATGTTCGTGAAATTGCATCAATGAAAAGCTGGGACCGTGTCGATTATATAATTTCCGGGATTCCCTTCTCCTTCCTCAAGAAGGATGTGAAACGCAAAATTCTGCAGGAGTCTTCTCAGCTGCTGGGTGAAAAAGGGCTGTTTCTCGGTTATCAGACTTCATCTCATCTGCGGTCCCATCTGAGGAATTATTTCCCGAAAGTGGAGACGGAGATGGAGTATCTGAACATTCCTCCGATGTGCGTGTACAGGGCCGGCAAATGATGCCGCCCGGGATCAGCTTTTGAAGATCAGCTTTCCAAACTTGCGCTTGCCGACCTTGAGGATATGTTCCCCATCCCGCCCCGCTTCAAAGTGAAAGCGGGGATCCGTTATCTTTTCCCCGTCCAGTGTGATGCCGCCCTGTGTAATCAGGCGGCGCGCCTCGCTGCTGCTGGGTACAAATCCGGTTTCACGGATAATATCCAGCAGTCCGTGCCCGGAATCCGTTGAAAAAACGAACTCGGGCATTTCGTCCGGCACATCTTTCTGGATTACGGTTTTTTCGAAGTGCGCCCGGGCCTGATCGGCCATTTCCGCACCATGGTACATCCTGGTGATGGTCCAGGCCAGCTCGTGTTTTGTATTCCGGGGATCGCTGGCGGCCCGTTTTCTGATTTCCGGCAAGCGGCCCTGATCCAGGTCTGTAACCAGTTCATAATAGGGAAAGATCAGCTCGTCGGGAATGGAAAGGGCCTTTCCGTACATGTCCTCCGGTTTTTCATCAATGCCGATGTAGTTGTCGTATGACTTCGACATTTTTTGGGTGCCGTCGGTTCCGACCAGAAGCGGCATCATCAGGCAAATCTGAGGCGATTGACCAAACTCTTTCTGGAGATGTCTGCCGACCAGCAGGTTGAATTTCTGGTCGATGCCCCCCAGTTCGATATCCGATTTGAGATGCACCGAGTCCTGGCCCTGGGCGAGCGGATAAAGGAACTCGTGCAGCGAAATGGTGTCGCTGTTCTGGTACCTTTTTGTGAAGTCGTCACGCTCTATCATGCGAGCCACCGTGTAGTGGGAGGCAAGCCGGATCACATCCTCAAAACTCATGGGAGCGAGCCACTCTGAATTGTAAACGATTTCTGTCTTTTCCGGATCAAGGATTTTCGAAGCCTGCTCGAAGTATGAGCGTCCGTTGGCGACCACATCTTCGCGGGTCAGCGCCGGGCGTGTTTTGTTGGCGCCCGACGGATCGCCGATCATGGCTGTGAAATCACCAATGATGAGGATGGTGTGGTGGCCAAGATCCTGGAACTGCCTCATTTTCCTGAGTATCACGGAATGCCCCAGGTGCAGGTCGGGACGCGTGGGGTCGCAACCCAGTTTTACGCGAAGGGGTTTCTGCGTTTTATGAGCGTTTTCAAGCTTGCGGACCAGTTCTTCGCGGGGTACGATTTCAATCGTTCCCCTTTCAATAATTTCAAGTTGTTCTTTTACGGGAGGTATGGACATGTTAATCATCATTTACTACAGGTACGGAGAGGTAGCGTTCTACTGATTCTCGATAGGGTTTCACACCGGGAAGCACCCTTGCCACAATGTCATACGAAGCAGGTGCCACCTTGAGCATGGGTTTGTAAAAAAGGGATTCCTTTTGAATTTCTCTGCCGGGAAATCCAAATCCATAAAAAAAAATAAGAATGATGCTTACGACCAGACTGCTTTTGAGTACGCCAAAAAGAGACCCGAAAAAGCGATTTGGAATGCTCAGCAGCAGCAGCTGAATGAGTTTGTCAAGGATCACAATGCCTGCGTGAACGGCAATCTGAGCAGCAATAAACAGCAGGGCAAAGCCGATATAGGGCAGATAAAACTCCTGTATGTTGAACAGGGCACCAATAACCGATCCGGCGGTGTCGGCGTACTGGAAGGCAATGAATACCGCCAGAACTAGGCCAACGATGCGAAATACTTCCTTGACAAGACCATTTCGAAATCCTTTCCAGGCAAACAAAGCGATAAAAAGGATGATGATGGCGTCAAGCAGGTTCATAGAGATTCCAGAAGTTCACGAACGACACGGTTGACAAGGGCGCCATCGGCCTTTCCTTTCACTTTCGGCATCATCGCTCCCATGACCTTGCCGATGTCCGACGGTGAAGACGGCTCGAGATTTCCGATCACTTTGGATGCGAGCGCACGAATTTCATCCTCTGTCATCATTTTTGGCAGATAGGATTCAATCACCCCGAGCTCGTACTCTTCGGTTTCGGCAAGGTCGCGCCTTCCGGCATCCTTGTACTGCGAAATGGAATCCTTGCGCTGCTTTGCAGCCTTCAAGAGCACTTCGCGAACCTGATCCTCGCCAAGCGTTACGTCGCTGCCTTTCCGCTCACTGATTTCCTTTTCCAGAATTTTTGCCTTGAGCGAACGAAGCACCTGAAGGCGGGGAGCGTCTTTGGTCCGCATGGCTTCCTTCAGGTCCCGAACTATTTTTTCGTATGTGGCACTCATAGATTAGATAAGCGATTGGTGGTGGTTGGCGGATCCGGCAGGCTTGCAGCCCGTCAGAATATCCGTATCCACTGCAAATTAGCCAGTTTGTGCAAACAAAAAAAGGTTACACAACGAATGCATAACCTTTTGAAAAAACTGAAAGGAGGACAAATCAGGATTTTTGCCGGGCAATAAAGTCCTTTACCTGGTCCTGCTCAATGGTGGATTCCTGGAAAACCACTTTGCCTTTATCGGACTTTTTGGAGAGTATGATTTTAACCATCTTTCTCTGAGATGCCTTTGCTGCGAGGACCGATTCCCCGAAAACCTGTTTCTTGGCCATAATGCTGTTCCTTATTTAATCTCTTTATGGAGGGTATGCTTGCGCAACTTGGCGTTGAATTTCTTCAATTCCAGCCGTGTGGTAGTGGTTCTTCTGTTTTTGGTAGTCACATAGCGGGATGTTCCCGGTGCCTCGGTGCACTCCAGGATTACCTGAATGCGATTTCCTTTTGCCTTCGCCATAGCCGGTATTAAATATTTTTGTTTAGGGTGCCTTTTTCACGGGCCTCTTTCAGTACCGCACTGATACCCTTGCGGTTGATGGTGCGCACCGTTTTAGCAGTTACCCGAAGGGTAATCCAGCGGTCTTCCTCAGGAATGTAAAAACGCCTCTTCTGAAGGTTAAGCTTGAAGAGATGCTTTGTCTTGTTGTTCGCCTTGGAGGACCGGTACCCGTTCAGGGCTTTTGTTCCGAAAATATCGTCTCGCAATGACATGATTTGCTTCAATCAAGTGGATTATTTACAGACAGACGCCAAATATAGCCCAAAAAATTAAAAAATACAAACTTCGTTATGTATAAAAGGTCGCGAGTTTACCCGGCCGGCCCGGCTGCGAGCGACTGTTCAAAAACCCGGAAAACCCCGCAGGAGGCATTTTGTGACAAAGGGCGATAATTATCATAAGTTGTTTTGAAATGACGCGATTAAGGGCTATTTTCACTAATTAAACTGGAAGAAAAAAGTGGTAGTCCTTCCCGGCCCAAGAGTCACTCAGACAGCGAACCCTAACCATTTGAAATGAGCACACAAAAATCACCGGAATACAGAGCGTCTAATATTCAGGTACTGGAAGGTTTGGAGGCGGTCAGAAAGCGCCCTTCGATGTATATCGGAGATACCGGACAGAGAGGACTTCATCATCTGATCAACGAGGTGGTGGACAACTCCATAGATGAGGCGCTTGCAGGATATTGCAATTATATCAGCCTCAGAATCAACAGTGACAACTCCATGACCATTGCGGATAATGGGCGCGGGATCCCGGTGGACATGCACGAGAAGTTTGGAATGCCCGCCGTGGAGCTGGTGCTTACCAAGCTGCATGCCGGCGGAAAATTCGACAAGGATTCCTACAAGGTTTCCGGAGGCCTGCATGGAGTGGGGGTCAGTTGTGTGAACGCTTTGTCGAAAGTATTTGATGTGGAAATCCACCGGGACGGTGAAGTGCACGTCATGGGATTTGAATTTGGCAAAACGGTTCGTCCCCTTAAGAAAGTTGGAACTACCGACAAGACCGGAACCATCGTTACATTTAAACCGGATGATACCATCTTCAACCAGAACACGGAATTCCGCTTTGAAATAGTAGCGGAACGCATGAGGGAGCTGGCGTTCCTGAATCCGGAGGTCACCATCGAACTGGAGGATGTCCGCGATGAAGAGCCGCTCAAGGAGGTATTTCATTATGAGGGAGGGATCAAGGATTTTGTACGGTATCTGGACGAAGGGCGTGAAGCCCTTGTTCCCGAAGTGATGTATTTTTCCGGTGAAATCGAGGAGGTTCCCGTGGAAGTGGCCATGCAGTACACCGGTTCCTACTCTGAAAATGTGCACTCATATGTTAATAATATAAATACACATGAGGGCGGGACGCACATATCCGGCTTCCGGCGGGCACTGACCCGGGCATTGAAGAACTATGGCGAAAAGAACCGCCTTATCAAGGGCAAGTTCACTGTGAGTGGTGAGGACTTCCGCGAAGGTCTGACGGCCGTCCTGAGCATCAAGGTCCAGGAGCCCCAGTTTGAAGGGCAGACAAAAACCAAACTTGGGAACTCCGAAGTGCAAAGTGCCGTCGAAGTCATCGTCTATGAAAAGCTCAATGATTATCTCGAACAGAATCCCAGAGTGGCCCGTGCCGTCATAGACAAGGTGATGAGAGCGGCTGAAGCGCGGGAAGCCGCCCGAAAGGCCCGCCAGCTGGTACAGCGCAAAAGCGCCATGGCCGGAATGGGCCTGCCGGGAAAACTGGCAGACTGTTCTATCAACGACCCCGCCCATTGTGAAATCTACCTGGTCGAGGGAGATTCCGCCGGTGGATCGGCAAAATCCGGACGAAACCGAAGTTTTCAAGCCATTCTGCCGCTCCGTGGAAAAATTCTCAATGTGGAAAAGGCCCGCATCGGCAAGATTCTTGAAAACAATGAGATCAGGGCCATCATCACGGCTCTTGGAGTCGGTGTCGGGTTCATTGAAGACTTTGACATCACCAATCTGCGATACCACAAACTCATTATCATGACGGATGCCGACGTTGACGGATCCCATATCCGGACGTTGCTCCTCACTTTTTTCTACCGTTACATGCAGCCGCTGATCGAAGGCGGGCACGTTTACATAGCCACACCGCCGCTATATAAAATCACCCAGGGCAGCAAGATAGAATATGCATGGGATGACGATAGCAGGGACAAAATCCTTAAAATGCTGAAAAAGAGCACCAGAAAGGTGGATGTGTCACGGTACAAGGGTCTTGGCGAAATGAATCCCGATCAGCTTTGGGAAACAACCATGAATCCCGAATCACGGACATTGCAGCAGGTCACGGTGGAAAGCGCCGCCGCAGCAGACAAGCTGTTTACGGTCCTGATGGGTGATATGGTGGAACCGCGCCGTGCCTTCATTGAAAGAAATGCCAAATACGCAAAACTCGATATTTAAAGAACTTCTATTCTGATGTCTGACAAGATCATAAAAATCAATCTCGAAGATGAGATGAAATCATCCTACATCGATTACTCGATGTCGGTTATTGTTTCCAGAGCCCTTCCCGATGTCCGCGACGGCCTCAAGCCGGTTCACCGCCGGGTGCTTTACGGCATGAGCGAACTGGGCATGCTGCACAACCGCGCATATAAGAAAAGTGCGCGTATCGTTGGTGAGGTCCTCGGTAAATATCACCCCCATGGTGATTCTGCGGTTTACGACTCCATCGTGCGTATGGCGCAGGATTTCTCGATGCGCTACACGCTGGTTGACGGACAGGGTAATTTCGGCTCGGTCGACGGTGACTCGGCGGCAGCCATGCGTTACACCGAGGTGCGCATGGATCGTATTGCCGAAGAAATCCTGTCAGACATCAACAAAAACACGGTTGATTTCCAGCCCAACTTTGATGACACGCTGACCGAGCCCTCGGTTATGCCGTCCATGGTCCCCAACCTGCTGATCAACGGTGCGTCCGGGATTGCCGTGGGGATGGCAACCAACATGCCGCCTCACAATCTCACGGAGGTGGTAAATGGCATAAAGGCCTACATTCAGGATCCGGAGATTGAGATTTCCGATCTGATGAAGCACATTTCGGCGCCGGACTTCCCGACAGGAGGCATTATTTATGGTTATGATGGCGTAAGGGAGGCCTATGAAACCGGACGCGGGCGGGTGGTGCTGCGTGCGTTGGCGTCTGTGGAAGAACTGCGCGGCAATCGCGAACAGATTGTGGTCACGGAGATCCCCTACCAGGTAAACAAGGCCACGCTGATTGAAAAAATCGCCTTTTTAGTCCAGACGGAGAAGATTACGGATATCACCGATGTTCGTGACGAGTCGGATCGCGAGGGCATGCGCATCGTCATCATGCTCAAACGGGGCGCTGTTCCCAGCGTCGTACTGAACCAGCTGTACAAGTACACGCAGATGCAACACACCTTCGGAATCATCAATCTGGCGCTGGTCAAGGGCCGGCCGAAGGTGATGAACCTGAAGAAGATCATCAGGCATTTCGTCGATCACAGGATAGAGGTCATTATCCGGCGCACCCTTTATGATCTGGATCAGGCCGAAGCAAGAGCCCACATCCTGGAGGGATTGAAAATTGGCGTGGACAATCTGGATGAAGTAATCCAGACAATTCGGTCATCCAGTAACGTACCGATAGCCAATGAACGGCTCAGAAGACGCTTCGGACTAAGCGATCTTCAGGCGAAAGCCATTCTGGATATGAGGCTGCAGAAACTCACGGCACTCGAAAGGGACAAAATTGAGCTGGAGTACAAGGATATTCTGGATCAGATCCGTGAATACCGCAAGATACTGACCAGCAGGAACGTCCAGAATGAAATCATTATGGATGAGCTGACCGAACTCAACCAGCGCTACGGAGACGAGCGCCGCACCCAGATTGTATATTCCGCCGAGGATTTCAATATTGAGGACATGATTGCCGACGAGGATGTGGTTGTCACCATATCCAATACCGGTTTCATAAAAAGAACGGCGGTAAGCGGTTATCGCCGGCAGAAAAGGGGCGGTTCGGGCATGAAGGGTGCCACTACGAAAGATGATGAATACGTAGAGCATCTCTTTGTAGCAACAAACCACAACTATATCCTCTTTTTCACGCAGAACGGAAAGTGTTACTGGCTGAAGGTATATGAAATTCCCGAAGGAACCAGGCTGAGTCGCGGGCGGGCTATTGTAAACCTGATAGAAATTGATAAAGATGACAGGGTCCAGGCTTTTGTGCCGGTCAAAACGCTTGATGATGAAAAGTACACGAAAAACCATAACATCATCATGGCTACGGAAAAGGGGATAGTCAAGAAGACAAGCCTTGAAGCGTACAGCCGGCCAAGAAGAAATGGAATTCTTGCCATCAGTGTGGATGATGACGACTGTCTGCTGAGCGCCAGCCTGACCGACGGGAAAAGCACGATTCTTCTTGGTGCAAAAAATGGACGGGCCATACGGTTCCGGGAAACGGACGTTCGCCTTATGGGAAGAAACACCAGGGGTGTGCGCGGCATCAACCTTTCGGATAAAAACGATAAGGTGGTGGACATGGTGGTAATCAAGAACACCCATGATGCTACAGTACTTGCGCTTTCTGAGCAGGGCTATGGCAAGCGAAGCCTGGTTGAAGACTACCGCGAACAGACACGCGGCGGCAAAGGGGTCATTACGCTGAAAATTACGCCAAAAACGGGCAAACTCATTGCGCTCAAAGAAGTTAGCGACAATGATGATCTTATGATCATCACCGAAAAGGGCAAGATTATTCGCATGCACAGCAAGGACATACGCTCCATGGGCCGCAACACCCAGGGTGTGCGCATGATGCGACTTGGTGTCAACGACACGATTTCCGGAATTACCCGGGTTGTAAGTGAAGATGATGCCGATTCGGCAAGAAAAGTCGGGGATAATGGCGAGGAGGTGGATCTTGCCGGTGACGGCAATACAACAACCTCACAGGAAGGTGGTCCCGAGCCGGATGACGTGAACAATAAGGATACCGACGGCGAATCGGGACAGCTCGGCTTTGACGAGGAGTTGTAGGTTAAAAAAAAACAGGAACAAACAGGATGCTCAGAGCGCCTTCAAGAGCTCTTCAAGATATCTTCTGCGCTTTCTTACCAGTTCTTCTGGTCCGTTAACGGTGACATGCCTGCCGAACTGAAGCAGCCACTCATTAATGAAATCAAGATCATCGATGAGAAATGAAATCATCAGATTACCATTTTCAGATGAACGGCTGAGAATCTTTCCGGGGAGTTCAGTCAATAGTGAGAAGGACCTCTCCGGTGTTACCATGACGGTCACGGTCTGATTGCTTTCCGACCGGCCATAGAGCAGCTCTTCATCCGGGAACTCCTGCTTTCTCAGAAACGGGCGATCTTTTAATGCGATATTCTGCATCCCGGACAATATGAAATTCCTGAGTGCTTTCCGGTCGTGGCAAAAGCCGATCACATTCCAGTGATCCGTGTAGTGGACCAGCAGATGCGGGTCAATAGTCCGGCGTGAAGATTTTCCCTTACGGTCTTTATAATCAAAAGACACCGGTTTTTTTTCAACGAAAGCGGAACAGAGGGAAAACCAGTCTCCTCCCGGGGATTTGTTTTTTATATTGTGAATGTATGGGGAAACCCGTGTTTTGCTCTCGAGAATATTCATCTGTGCCTGGAGGGCAGGTGGCACGGCGCTTCTGATCTTAAGTGAGACACTTTCCGCGTCGTTTACCATTTCCTGATCCACCTGGGACTTTACAAAAGAAAGACCCATCATGATCACAGACAGTTCTCTGAACGTAAACATGATGGCAGGTATCAAGCCGTCACGCATTACGCCATACCCGGTTTCCGGATAATGGGTGACCGGTACCCCCAGTTTCTGGATGACCTGCAGATCGCGGAAAACGGTTCGCTTGCTGATTCCAAATTCCTCCATCAGGGTTCTGCTTGTGACACGCTTTCCCGACTGAAGCATGTACAATATTTTCAGTCGCCTCTCATTGCTGTTCATTACCCTGGAATCTGTTTTTTTTGTGAATAAGAAGAACACCCCGATCCAGGAAAAAAGGATCCTGGAAGCGATCAAATCCATGAAAAGAAAACCTGTATCCCTGAAACATGCCCGGATCTATTTCAGAAAGGACTTCATTTCCTTTCAACATGGCAATTTCGGTCCAGTTTTTGTCAGCTGCGGCATGCAAAAGGGTCCTGACCGGAAAAGCGTGTTTTGAAACAATGCGGGAAGGCTTGGAAATATCCGTTTTTTCGATATCTGATGGAATAACGGTTGCATTGGGAATTCCGAGTGTCCGAATGATTTCCCGAACAGCCAGGCATTTTTTCTGAACCTTGTCTATCAACAAAAAATCCTTGTCTCCATTAACCATGGCCAGAGGAAGGCCCGGAAGCCCACCGCCCGTACCTGCATCGACGACTTGTGCGCAGCCGGGTTCTTCTGTCACCAGGCCAAGGAGCAAACTGTGGACTATATGCTTCTCGAGGAGCGACCTCCCCGTGTTTTTACTGAAGAGATTTATGGATTTATTCCACCTGAGCCAGTTGTCGACAAGGAAGGAAAAGCGGTCGTACTGCTGTTCAAATAAAGACGTTGCCGCAGCGAATGTTTCACGTGAAACATTCGCAACAGAGAGTTCGCGGGGAATGTCTGGCATTGAGACGGATTGTTCGGGTATCAGGTAGGACGGGGTAATGTTTCACGTGGAACATTGCTCCGTCAGTTGTTCAAATATACCATGAGTACGGCAATATCGCTCGCCGAAACACCGCTTATTCTGCTGGCTTGCCCGATGGTTTCTGGCCGTACCCGTGTGAGTTTCTGCCGGCCTTCGCTGGAGAGACTGTGCAGGTTGTCGTAATTGACCTTTTCCGGGATTCGCATATGTTCCTTGTTTTGAATCTGACGAACCATCTCATGCTCTTTTTCGATGTAACCCTCGTATTTATACTGTATTTCGACCTGTTCTATCACAAGGTTGTTGTTTGTGATATTTTCAATTCCGGTCCGCAACTCCGGATCATGTTCAAGGAGGTCGAAAAGGGACAAATGGGGTCTTGTAATCAGCTTGGGGATTTTCATTGACTGGCGAAGCGGTGACTGGCCGATGGATTCGATCAAGTGATTGAAAGCATCCGGACGAGCACTGAAATCCTGCAGAAATGAAGATAACTGCGAGATCTCGCGCGCTTTGGCATCCAGTCGTTCTTTGCGCTCCTCGTTTGCCAGTCCAATATCGTATCCCAGCGGAGTCAGTCGCAGGTCAGCATTGTCCTGCCGAAGGAGGATGCGGTGCTCTGCCCTGGAGGTGAACATGCGGTACGGCTCTTCGGTGCCTTTGTTGACAAGATCATCAATGAGCACGCCGATGTATGCTTCTGATCGCTGAAGGACTACCTCTGCATCGCCCCGTATCTTGCGTGCCGCGTTAATGCCTGCCATGAGGCCCTGGCTTGCCGCTTCCTCGTAGCCGGTTGTTCCGTTAATTTGTCCGGCAAAGTAAAGTCCATCGACCAGTTTTGTTTCCAGGCTTCTCCGTATCTGGTGCGGCGGGAAGTAGTCATATTCAATGGCGTAGCCCGGCCGGATCATGATGACATTCTCAAATCCTGGGATAGTCCGGAGCGCATGGTACTGTGTGTCCTCTGGAAGACTAGTTGAAAAACCGTTCAGGTACATTTCACAGGTATTGCGTCCTTCCGGTTCAAGAAACAGTTGATGACGGTTTCGATCGGCAAATCGATGAATTTTATCCTCGATGGACGGGCAGTAGCGGGGACCCGCAGATTTGATCCTTCCGTTGAACATAGGGCTGCGGTCAAAACCCGACCGAAGAACGTCATGCACCTCCGGGGTGGTGTAGGCAATCCAGCAAGTCAGCTGTTCGTCGACACCCGGCAGCTGGTCAGTGAGAAAGGAAAAGGGAGTAGGGTTGTCATCTCCATATTGAATCTCAAGCTTGTCATAGTCAATGCTTCTTCCGTCCAGGCGCGGTGGTGTTCCGGTTTTCAAACGACCGGCTTCAAATCCCAGTTTTTCAAGACAGCCCGTAATGCCTGTAGACGCGCGCTCTCCGGAGCGACCTCCGCCAAAGTTCTTTTCTCCGATATGGATAAGGCCGTTCAGGAAAGTGCCATTAGTCAGAATGACGGCCTTTCCTTTGATTATCTGACCACTTTGTGTCTCAATGCCCGTGACTTTGTTTTTATAAGTGACAATACCCGAGACGCTGTCCTGACGCAGGTGGAGTGTCGGAATCTGCTCCAGGTCTTCCCGAACATGTTGAGCGTAGAGCATCCGGTCACTCTGGGCCCTCGGACTCCACATGGCCGGACCCTTGCTCCTGTTCAGCATCCGGAACTGCACACCGGATGAGTCGGCAACACGGCCCATGATACCACCAAGCGCATCAATTTCCCGAACAAGCTGGCCCTTGGCAACTCCTCCAATGGCAGGGTTGCATGACATCTGGGCAATGGCATTGAGATTCATGGATATCAGCAGGGTACGACAACCCATGCGCGCGGCAGCCGCAGCCGCCTCGCTGCCGGCATGACCGCCACCCACGACAATCACTTCATACTCGGGATGCAAGGCAGAAGATTTCATGAAAGTGTTGGAATCTCGTCCGATATTTCTTGTAAGTTATTGTTATTATTTATCATTAACCGTTACAATCAGAGTCGCACAGGCATTTGCACGCTGGCTGCCACAGAGATAAGACACCAGGGTCCTATACCACGGATTCAAAACGGCTGTCAGGGCCATCTCTTGTCATCCTGAAACAAAAAAAGCGTAACCAATTGTATCACAACTGATTACGCTTTTGCGATCCGGATGGGACTCGAACCCACGACCTCCTGCGTGACAGGCAGGCGTTCTAACCAACTGAACTACCGGACCGTAGATTGCAAATATAAGCACTTTCACCGCACAGAGTCAACATTCCATGTCAAAAATGTTGCCTGGATGGTTACCGGAATCCTGTGCGTCTGCAGCGCGACACATTGCGGGACGCTATTGAAGCAAGTTCTTAACGGCGTTCTGAACGGAATCGCTCAGTGGATTATCCCTGGTTCGGAACCGGTGCTGCAACACTCCGCTTCGGTCCAAAAGAAACTTTTCAAAATTCCAGTTGATACCGCCGGTAAAATCCCGGTTTTCTGTTTCTGTCAAAAAGGTGAACAGCGGATGCTGCTGCGGTCCGACAACGTCAACTTTACTGAACATGGGAAAAGAAATGTTGAAATTCATTTCGCAGAACTCGAGGATTTCCTCATCGGAGCCCGGTTCCTGGTTCCCGAAGTTGTTTGCAGGAAATCCCAGAATAACCAGTCCGTCCTCATGATAGGTGTCATAGAGTTGTTGCAGGTCGGTGTACTGTTTGGTAAAACCGCACAACGAAGCTGTATTGACAACCATTATTACCTTACCTTTGAATTCATTCATGGAGACTTCCTGCCCCCGGATGTTCGTTACGGTAAAGTCAAAGAATGAAGTTTCCACTTCCTGTGTTCCCATAAGCAGTGTTATAATGAAAAGTAGCGCAAGTTTAGGTGCCATAATTGAATCTCAGGATTATGATACGGCCATGACCATTGGTAAAAAGCCCGGTATAGTAAAAACGTTCCCCATGCATATCCAAAATACAAATAAACGCCGCAAGAATTTCATGCAGTCAGTCCTGCTGCTTTTTCTTCTGCTGATTGTGCCCGGTGTACTCCATGCCCAGATGTTTTCTGTGGAAGAGCCGGAAAGGCGGACCCGGGTATCCAGTAATATCCTTTCCGCCGGCCCGGAGTTTCTGAATATGAGCCTGCGCGAGGGAGACCCTTTTACCGGCAGGGTATACAATTTCACGGAGCCTGTCTATCGCATTCGACTGGAACTTCCCAGCGTTGAGGTGTATGGCGGTTTCCGGCCCCGAATGGGTGAAGCGGATTCTCTGAACTATCTCAATCTGGGCGCAAACATCTCCGGATCCCTGCCACTTACCATCAGCAGAGAATACGGCATTGTCCTGCCGCTTTGGCTCTCTACGGATTACACCAGCGTAAGGGAGAGAGGAAGCCAGCAGCCGGAATCCGAACAGTTTCGTCAAAGTTCGGCGTCCATTGGCCTGGGGGTAGGTGCGTTCCTTCGCCCCGTTAACAATGTCAGATTGCGTGCCGAATTTGTGCCTCAGATTGGCTTTACAATGAGCTCCATGGGAAGCGACTCCGGTCAGCTGGCGTCTCTTAATGGTAGCTTCAGGCTGCATGTGGATCAGATCTTCCGGCGGTATGGACTCGTTTTGGCCTACAATTACACCTGGAGAAGGTACTCCGGTTCCGATGCGCGGTTCGACTATGACCTGAGCGGACACAACCTGGGCCTGGGCATCTCTTTTTAAGCCGCTTCGACGCAGAGTCGGGACAGCCCGACTCTGCTCACTGGTGACCGGCTGCATTTTATTGTCATATAATGGTATTTTGGACGGAACTTCCGATGAAGGAAAGAAACATGAGCCAATGAAAACGGAAAGATTTTTATCGGAACTGGAAAAAATAGTCGAGGACCTCGGATATACGTTCCGTCGGGAAAAAGGAAACTTCAAGGGCGATTTCTGCGTCCTGGAGGGAGACAAAATCTTAATGATCAACAAGATGTTTCCGGCGGAGGTCCATGTGGGACAGATTGTCCGGTTTTTAAAAAAACAGAATCTGGATGACCGGTACATCAAACCTGCTGTCCGAAGGGAGCTGGAAGAATGGTTTGACCGGATTGGCAAAGAGGAACAGGCGGCCCAATGAAGCTTACTTTTTTAGGAACGGGGACATCCATGGGCGTGCCGGTGGCGGGTGGATTCGGACCCAGATTTTCCGGAAGGGATCCGAGAAATCAGCGCTATCGCTGTTCCGCATGGATCCAGTCGGCCGATCGGTCCCTGGTCATTGATGCAGGACCGGAATTCCGGCTGCAAACGCTAAGAGCCGGGATACGCCGAATTGATGCGCTCATGATCACGCACGAACACACGGATCACATTGCGGGCCTGGATGACTTGCGGGCGTATAATTATGCACAAAAAAAGCCCATTCCGGTCTATACCACCCAGAGAACCGAAGAGGCCATCCGCCACAGGTTTTCCTACATGTTTTCACCGGACAAGACTCCGGGATCGGTGGATCTTGATTTCAGGCCGTTTAACGAGCCAGTCCATGAAGGGGACTGCACTATCGTGCCGCTGCCTGTGAAGCATGGGGGAATGGAAGTCATGGGATTCCGTGTAAACGACATCTCTTACATTACGGATGTAAATCACATCCCGGATGAAACGGCGGAAAAAATCCGGGGTTCGGAAATCCTTGTGATGAGCGGCCTGCGCTGGTCGCCGCCGCATCCTACGCATTACACTATACCCCAGGCGATGGAAGTGTCCGAAAAGCTTGACGTAGGGCAAACTTACCTGATCCACATGTCTCCTTTTGTCGACCATGAGGAGGTGTCGAAGAGGCTGCCGTCACGGGTCAAACTGGCCTTTGACCAGCTGGAAGTGTCTGTCTGAGGAACCGGCCGCATCCACCCGAAACGCACAACAGACGCTCCTGTTCCGTGCGAGGAGTGGGATTGATTAAAATATAACAGGACAACGAATTACCGGTATTTCTGGAGTTTGTCGTCCTTCAGCTGGTCATATACCTCCTTGACGTGCTGAGAGTTGTCCAGCTTGCAGATGAGCAGGGCGTCTTCCGTTTCAATGACGCCGATTCCCTGAAGTCCGACAAGGGCGATCGGTTTAGGGCTTACGGAATCTACAAAGCAGTTTTGTGAACGGATGACCAGGGGGTTTCCGGAGGCAAGGATGTTTCCGTCCTCATCGGCCTCATCGCTCTGCATTTCGTAGACAGCCATCCAGCTTCCAAGGTCGCTCCAATCAAAATGGGAAGGGACAACGATGACATTATCCGATTTTTCCATGATCCCATAATCTATGGAAACGGAGAAGCACGCTCCGTAGACCGACTCCAGTGTATCCTGGCGGATCTGGCCATTGTTACTCTTGAGGTCCTGCGCAAAAAGATCAACCTGGTGGTAGAGTACCGGGAGGTGATGCCGGATCTCGTCAAGTACTGCCCGGGATTTCCAGATGAACATTCCGCTGTTCCACAGGAAATCGCCCGACTGGATGAACTTGAGCGCCGTCTGGACATCAGGCTTTTCAGCAAAGGTCTTGACGGGATAGGCGATTGCATCCTCCGAAAGGACCTGTTGTTCGTCATTATACTGGATGTAGCCGTAGCCGGTTTCGGGACGGGTGGGGGTGATGCCTATGGTGACCAGCCGTCCCTCTTTTTCCGTCAGTCGGACGCACGTTTCAAGATCATGCAGAAAAGAATCTTCATTTTGGATGTAGTGATCTGAAGGCAGGACGATCATGGTGGAGTCGGGGTCGCGGTGGTGAAGCAGTGCGGCTGCAAAGCCGATGCAGGGCGCTGTGTTTCTAGCCACGGGCTCACCGATGATATTTTCATAGGGCAGGTCGGGAATCTGATCTTTAACCAGGTCCACGTAATCGGCGTTAGTGCTTACCAGGATGCGTTCGGGTGGAATGATGGGGCGTATGCGATCAATGGTGGTCTGAAGCAGGGTTTTGTCTTCAAAAAAAGTCAGAAACTGTTTGGGTTGGGCGATCCGGCTCTTTGGCCAGAATCGTGATCCGATGCCGCCGGCCATGATCAGTGCATACACCATGATGTTGTCTCCAGGGAATTGATTTGGTTTTCTGTGGATGACAACGAAGTTACCAAAATCCCGCGCTAAGCTGAAATGAGATCTGAATGGTGGTCGGCGCTTTTCAGATGGAACCGGAATTGCGAGCCCTGGCCGGGTTTGCTCTCTATTTCGAGCTGCTCCCTGTGGGATTCAAGTATGTGCTTGACAATGGACAGCCCGAGTCCGGTGCCGCCCTGTTCCCGTGACCGGGATTTATCCACACGGAAAAAGCGCTCGGTGACCCTCTTGATGTCTTCGGCGGCAATGCCGATACCGGTGTCGCGGATGCTTACAGATATTTTTGAGCGATCCGGACTGGAAAAACGGGTGGTGACATGGACCCGGCCCCCGGGAGTGTTGTACTTGATGGCATTTTCGATGAGGTTGACAAGAACCTGCCGGATCTGGTTGCGATCGGCCAGAGCAAAGGCATTGGTCTCTTTTTCCTCGAATACAATGCGAATATCGCGTTGCTGGGCCTTGTACTGCAGGGAATCGATTACGTCATGGATCAGATTGTTCAGCGGGATGACCGTGAACTCCGGTTTGAATTCCCCGGTTTCAAGGCGCGAGATTTCCATGAGGTCGTTGGTGAGAACAATGAGACGGTTGACATTCTTCATGGCCTTGGAAAGGAACAGCTGATTTACTTCCGGGTCGCTGAGGGCCCCGTCAAGCAGGGTTTCAAGGTAGCCCTGAACAGAAAAAATGGGTGTTTTCAGTTCATGGGAGATATCACCGATGAATTCCTTCCTGTAGTTTTCCGCCTCGTCCATTTTTCGGAATTCCCGTGAGATCATATCGCGGCTCCATTCCGTGTCGTGGAGCAGGGCATCGATCTCGTCGGCATGCTTCATATCGGGCGGACGGGCTATGTTGTTCAGCCGGAAGGGTCTGCCGTGGATCAGGGCCCGGATTTGATGCAGCCGTTTTTCCAAAAGGAGCCAAGCCGTCAGATAGACCATCAGGAAGACAAAAACCGCGGCGGCAGTCCCGTACCACAGGGCACTCCAGGGTTGATCAAGCCATATCTGGCTGGCTGTTGCAACAAGAAGACCGGAAACCAGCGCGGGCGGGATTGCAAGCCGGAATCCGGTGCGGAAATATGCATTGGAATCGGATTTCATGGTTTTCTGAAGCGGTATCCAACCCCTTTTACGGTCTCGATCAAGCTGTCTCCGACTTTTTCCCGGATCTTGCGAATATGCACATCCACGGTGCGATCGATCACGTAGATGTTGGCGCCCCAGACTTCATTGAGAAGATGCTGGCGGCTAAGCACTTTACCGGCCTGACTTGCCAACAGGTAGAGCACTTCGAACTCCTTTCTTGGAAGCCGTATTTCACGGCTGTTTTTAAGCACCACGTAGCGATCCCTGTCAATCGTCAGATTCTCAAAAACCAGGTTGTTCTTTGGCACTTCCAGCGGTTCCCGAACACGGCGCAGCACCACCTTGATGCGCGACATGAGTTTGGAAATGCTGATCGGTTTGGTGAGGTAGTCATCGGCGCCCTCATCCAGTCCGCGCACCTCCGACTGCTCATCGCTTCTGGCGGTCAGAAAAATAACGGGGATGTCCTTGAGTTCGGGATCCTGCTTCAGATTGCTGCAAACCTGATGTCCGTCCATCCGGGGCATCATGATATCCAGCAGGATAAGGGCGGGATGGTGTTTTTTTGCCAGTTGGATACCGTCACGGCCGTTGTCAGTAATGAGAACCTCGTAACCCTGCTTGATCAGGTTGTACTCAACCAGATCAAGGATATCCTGCTCATCATCAACTACAAGTATGACTGGTTTGGTCAAATCGCTATTGGAAAGGGAAGTGTTTTGTTAATTCTTCAAGTTACATACTCACGGAACGGAAAGAAACCGGGGCAGATTATGAAATTGTTACCATTCAGAGGTGCTTCAGGGCCCTTTTTAACAGTTCGGAAACATTGCCGGCCTCCCCGTCAGAACCGAGAACCGTCTGAACGGCCTTCTGCGCCTGCGCCCGATGGTATCCCAATGCCTCAAGCGCCGAGATGGTTTCGTTCTGAATGGTACCGGTCGCCGTAGCCGCCTCCCCGGGCGTGACTATGTCGCCAAGTTTGTCGCGCAGCTCCAGCACAATGCGTTCCGCCGATTTTTTTCCAATACCCGGACTCCGGGCAATGAGTGCCGCATCATGATTAACAATGGCGCTTACGATCTGTCGCGGCGGCATGGACGAAAGCAGTGCCAGCGCCAGCCGGGGCCCGATGCCCTTGACCGTGATCAGCATTTCAAACAGGTTGCGTTCTTCCGTTGCCGCAAAACCAAACAGCTGCTGGTCACTGTCGGAAATGTGATGGTGGATGTGAATTGTGCATGCCGCACCGGCAGCGGGAATGCGCTCCAGGGTGTGGTTGGATATCCGCACCAGATATCCGACCCCGCCGACATCCAGGATCACGGATCCCTGTTGTTTGCTGAAGATGGTTCCTTTCAGGTAGGCGATCATGGGCTTTTATGCGAAATAGCTTCTTATTGATTGAATGGTCGGCGGATTAATGGGGATAGTCGTCATCTTTTCAGGATCCGGTCAGGATTGTTTGCAACAAAAGCATCCCAAGTGTTTTTTTTATTTCGGGAGGATGAGCCCTGCCCCGTTGTTGGTTCAACGCCGGAGGCAGGCTCCCGCAACTTCTGAAAATGGCACCAGGCCACGGCAAGCGCGTCGGAAGCATCACTGGGAAGCGTACTTTGCGGTATATGGATCAGTTTGTGCAGCATGTAAGCGACCTGGTCTTTGTGGGCATTGCCCGTCCCCGCAATGGCTTTCTTGACTGCCTTGGGATAGTATTCAAAAAGAGGAATATTCTGATGCAGCACGGACATGATAACGGCCGCCTGTGCCCTGCCGAGTTTAAGCATGGCGGAAGGATCTTTCCCGTATACGGGGGTTTCAATCGCACAAAAATCCGGGCGGTAAGCGGTGATCAGTGATGCGGTTTCCGTGTAAAGCAGCCGGAGCCGGTCAAAAGCATCTTCAGTATCCGTCAGGCGGATGACATCACAGCACAGAGCTTCAAAACGCCGGTCCTTGTGCTCCAGAACGGCATAGCCGGTGATTCGAGAACCGGGGTCAATGCCCAGAATCCTTGTATTCATCGCTTTGGCAGCAAATGTTTGAGGGCATGGTCACGGCCAGCGTGCAAGTCAGCCGTGCCGTGGCCAGCACACCGGTATTTCGTTACTTGTTTTTTGATGCAGACAGCTCTGCGAGGTCAAAGACCAACTCTTCGCTGATGCCATTGGTCGAAAAACCGCCGTCATGGAACAGGTTCTGCATGGTAACCTTGCGTGTGAGGTCCGAGAAGAGGGACACGCAGTAATCGGCACACTCCTCCGCCGTCGGGTTTCCAAGCGGGGAAAGTTTTTCTGCAAAATCATACATGGCATCGAAACCGCCGATGCCCGATCCGGCAGAAGTCTTTGTGGGTCCCTGGGAAACGGTGTTGACGCGGATACCCTTGCCACCAAGACGGCTTCCAAAATTCCGGGCGATGCTTTCGAGCAAGGCCTTGGCGTCGTTCATGTCCGAGTATTTTGAAAAGATACGCTGTGCGCCGATATAGGAGAGGGCGACAATGCTGGCGCCGTCGTTGAGCGCGTCTTTTTCCACGCAGGCCTGCAACACCTTGTGCAGCGAGATGGCGGATATTTCAAGAGTCTGCTGAAGCAGTTTGTAGTTGAGCTTGGTGTAGTCGTTGCCCTTGCGGATGTTGGGCGACATGCCCACGGCGTGCAGGATGAAATCCAGCTTGCCATCATTATCGACTACGGTATCGACCAGGTTGGCGACCTGTTCGTAATCTGAAACGTCGCAGGATATGACTTGCGACCCAGTTACCTTGGCCAGCTGGTCCAGGGCGCCGAAACGCAGTGCAATGGGAGCGTTTGTAAGGGCGAAAGAGGCGCCTTCGCGCTTGCAGGCCAGGGCAACATGCCATGCAATGCTTCGTTCATCCAGCGCGCCGAAGATAAGGCCTTTTTTCCCATTTAATAAATTGTGGCTGATATTCTGAGTCATTCGTTATTCTTGTTTATACAGTCGATGCGGGTTACGATGGTCCTAAAGTAGCTAAAATGAACACCTGTAACAAACACCATCCGAGCCAGCCGTACAGGAATGCATCCAAAACCCGCGGCACGACCCGCCTGAAGGTAAATAATATATTGATTCATGTTAATCTTTTGCATATTTTTCCTGACTTTGCAAACCAATTCTCATATGCAGCCATCTCTGTGATGGCCTCTGTGAACCATCTCTTCGACCATGTTTGAAGATCTTTCAACCAAACTGGAAACGGCATTCCGGTCCGTGACCGGACAGGCGCGTTTGAGCGACATCAATGTTGCTCAAACGGTGAGGGAGATACGCCGCGCCCTGCTTGATGCGGACGTGAACTATGAAGTCGCCCGCTCCATAACGGCCGCCGTGAAAGAGAAGGCGCTAGGACAAGGAGTTGTTGCCACGGTTACGCCGGGGCAGTATTTCACAAAGATTGTATACGATGAGCTGGTGCGCGTCCTGGGCGAACAGAAAGAGGAGATAACGTTCAGCCAGGTTCCACCCACTGTGATCCTGATTGCAGGCTTGCAGGGCTCTGGTAAGACGACATTTTCGGCCAAACTGGCCAAAATGCTCCGCGATCAGGGCAAGTCACCAATGCTGGCTGCCGCCGATGTTTACAGGCCTGCCGCTGTGGATCAGCTCAGGACGCTGGCCGGAGAAATTGATGTGCCGGTCTACTCCATCGAGGAGAAGGACGCACTTCGCGTGGCTACGGAAGCCCTGGCGGAGGCAAAAAAGAATGCCCGTGATGTACTGATTATTGATACGGCCGGACGGATGCATGTCGATGCGGACATGATGGCCGAAGTGGCGCGCATCAGGGATGCGGTCAATCCCTCGGAAGTGCTGTTCGTGGTTGATTCCATGACAGGACAGGATGCCGTCAACACCGCAAAGGAATTTAATCAGCAAATCAATTTTGATGGAGTGGTGCTCACCAAGCTGGACGGTGACACGCGAGGCGGTGCGGCCATATCCATACGTACTGTTGTCGACAAACCGATCAAATTCATGAGCACCGGTGAAGGGATGGAATCCATCTCTGCGTTTTATCCGGACCGGATGGCTCAGCGCATTCTCGGAATGGGGGATGTGGTTTCACTCGTCGAAAAGGCCCAGCAGCAGTATGATGAAGTACAGGCCAGAAAACTGCAGTCAAAAATCTCAACCAATACGTTCAATCTGGAAGATTTTTACGGTCAGCTGCAGCAGATCAAAAAGATGGGGTCCATGCGGGAGCTCGTCGGAATGATTCCCGGCATGAGTAAACAGCTGGGTGATGCGGAGATAGATGACGACGCCATGAAGCCGGTGGAGGCCATCATCAACTCAATGACCATTGAAGAGCGGAGGAAGCCGGAGCTGATCAACGGAAGCCGCCGGAAAAGAATAGCACAAGGCTCGGGAACCACGGTGCGTGAGGTCAACGATCTTCTCAAGCAGTTTACCCAGATGAAGAAGATGATGAAGACCATGACCAAGATGAACCGGATGGGCCGTGCCATGGAGGGGTTGAAAAACCTTACCGGACAGCAAAGACTACAATAGAATCAACTTAGGAACAACGATAAAACTGCTTAGGAGCAAAAAACATTGGTAAGACTTAGACTACAACGACACGGAAGAAAAAAGCTTCCCTTTTACCACATCGTTGCTGCCGACGTGCGCGTCAAGCGCGACGGACGCATCATCGAGGATCTGGGAAGATTCAGCCCAACCCAGGAGCCATCCCTTCTCAGACTGGAGACGGACCGCGTTATATACTGGCTGAAAAACGGCGCGCAACCAAGCGACACGGTTCGTTCCATCCTCAAGAAAGAAGGCATTTTATACCGTCTGCATCTGGAAAGATGGGGCAGGTCAGAAGAAGAAATTGATGCCACTATTTCGGCGTGGAAGGAAGAGCGCGGTGCAAAGAAAAAGGCGCCTGCCACCAAGGCTGAAAAAATGAAAGCCCAGCTGAAGGCCGAAGAAGCGCAGTTCAAGAAGGAACAGGAAGAGAATGCCAAGGCTGCAGCAGAAAAAGCGCAACTTAAAGCCGATGAGGCAAAAGCTGCCGAAGCCAAGCAGGAAGAGGAAGAGGCTGCCGCAGCGAAGGCTGAAGCGGAAGTAAAACCGGAGGCAGAGGCCGGCAAGGAAGAAGCCAAGGCTGATGCCGCTGAGAAGACCGAAGAGAAGCCGAAGGAAGAAGCCAAGGCTGATGCCGCTGAGAAGGCCGAAGAGAAGCCGAAGGAAGAAGCCAAGGCTGATGCCGCTGAGAAGGCCGAAGAGAAGCCGAAGGAAGAAGCCAAGGCTGATGCCGTTGAGAAGGCCGAAGAGAAGCCGAAGGAAGAAGCCAAGGCTGATGCCGTTGAGAAGGCCGAAGAGAAGCCGAAGGAAGAAGCCAAGGCTGATGAGGAAGTGAAAAAGGAAGTTGAGGCCACGAAGAAAGAAGAGAAAGAAGAGCCGGCCGAAGATGCTTCCGGGAAAGAGTCGAAAGAAGAGAAAAAGTAACGCCGCAACGGGTACTTTCTGAGGTTTCAGCCATGGCAAAAGAACCGGGACAAGGATTGTATCCGCTTGGGAT